>DAOMPL010000019.1:0-58023 GCA_035444785.1 Edaphocola sp.
ATTTATTTTTATATCCTTATGATTAATAAGCTTTTATATCAATTTTTTTTATTTTACAAAAGTCTAAAGATTTAGATTAATTAATGTGTTAAATAGGTGTTCATTGTTAATGTAAAATAAATATGATATATTATTTGTTTTTATGTTTTGTTCTGATATATTTAATGATATTGTTCTAAGTTTTTATTAAAAAAATAGATATATTTTGATTGGATAAAAAGTTAATTGTTTTAAACATTTATGACGGATTGCTTATATGCAAAAAAAATAGCAAAAACATTTTTGCTATTTGAAGTCTTGTTTCCATTTGTGGGATAAAAATATACTTTGTCTTTACGAACTTATTCTTTTTATATCGGCTCCCAATGCTCTTAACCGACCATCAATATTTTGATAGCCTCTATCTATTTGGTCGATGTTTTCTATGATGCTGGTGCCATCAGCAGACAATGCTGCTATAAGTAATGCAACGCCTGCCCGTATATCAGGAGAAGCCATTTTGATGCCTCTCAAGTTGTTTTGTCTGTTTAAACCAATTACCACAGCTCTGTGAGGGTCGCAAAGTACAATCTGGGCACCCATATCAATTAGTTTATCTACAAAGAACAAGCGGCTTTCAAACATTTTTTGATGAATTAAAACCGTTCCCTTTGCTTGGGTAGCCATCACCAAAATTACAGAAAGTAAGTCTGGCGAAAGTCCTGGCCAAGGGTGGTCATATACATTTAAGATGGAGCCATCAATGAATTTATGGATGGCATAATGTTCTTGCTCCGGAATGAAAATATTATTATCCTGAATTTCAAATTTTATGCCAAATTTTGCAAAAGCTTCAGGTATTATTCCCAAATGTTCTACATCAGCATCCTCAATCATAATCTCACTTTGAGTCATAGCTGACATCGCCATAAAAGAGCCTACTTCTATCATATCAGAAAGTAATTTATGGTTGCAACCATTGAGTTTTTTTACCCCTTCAATGATTAACAAATTGGAACCTATACCTTGAATATTGGCTCCCATTTGGTTTAACATTTTGCACAGTTGCTGCACATAAGGTTCACAGGCAGCGTTATAAATGGTAGTTTTACCTTCTGCCATCACCGCAGCCATAACGATATTAGCTGTACCGGTAACTGAAGGTTCTTCTAATAAAAGATGTGCTCCTTTTAAATGGGTGCCATCTAAAGTAAATTCTTTATTATTAGCATCATAATCAAACTTTACCCCCATTTTTTCAAAACCTAAAATATGGGTATCCAATCTTCTTCTTCCTATTTTATCACCTCCCGGTTGTGGTAAATAGGTCTTGCCAAACCTAGCCAATAAAGGTCCGGAGAGCATTACGGCTCCTCTAAGTTTACTGCTTTTTGCCTTAAATTGTTCTGTTTTTAAAAAATTAATATCGATGTCCTTGGCTCTAAATGTATAGCACTCTGCACTATTTTTGGTAACGATTACTCCTAAATCTGACAATAGTTCTATCAACATATTTACATCCAAGATATCCGGGATTTTGTCAATAATCACCTCGTCCTCGGTTAATAATACTGCACAAAGTATTTGCAAAGCTTCATTTTTTGCCCCTTGGGGTTTGATAACTCCTTTTAATTTTTTTCCACCTGTTATTTCAAATACTGACATTGTTTTAAGTAATTGTTTTACGATTAATTTGCTATTGTTATTGTTGAAAATGTTCTGTTTTCTTTGTGAAAATTTGCAATGCACAAAGCTACATAAAAAATTTGGGCTACTCTAAAATTTTAAAGTAGCCCAATAATATTGTTTTTTGAATTTTTAAAACTGAACCTTAGGTGCTTTTTGTGCACTCTCATCAGCTTGAAACTCAGGTCGTTCTTTAAAGCCCATCCAGTTAGCAAATAGACTTACCGGAAAATTGGTGATTTTTGTATTAAACGTTTGAACAGAAGTGTTGAAGTTGCCTCTTGCTACGGCAATTCTGTTTTCAGTCCCTTCAATTTGATCTTGTAATGCCAGGAAGTTCTGATTGGCTTTAATATCCGGATAGTTTTCTTGTACTACCATTAATCTTCCTAAAGCTTGTCCTAACTGACCTTGGGCAGCTTGAAACTCTTTAAGTTTTTCAGGTGTTAGATTGTTGGGATCCACAGTTACTTGTGTTGCTTTTGCCCTGGCATTGATAACAGCCTCCAAGGTTGATTTTTCATGGTTGGCGGCTCCTTTTACAGTGGCTACAAGGTTATCAATAAGATCGCCCCGTCTTTGGTATTGGTTTTGAACTTCTGCCCATTTTGCCTTAACGTCTTTATCCCAGCCGTTAATGTCGTTTTGAATACCTTTGTAATAATTACATCCGCCAATTAATACGACGGCAAGAATACCTAAAAATACTAATAATCCTTTTTGCATTTTGTATTGTTTTTGTTTATTTAATATCAAAAATACAATATTATTATGTTTAAAAAATATTTTTTTTAAAAAAAGCTTTTAATCCAAACAGCTGAATTATTTAAAGGCTATAGGAGTTTGTCTTTTTTTAATTAGAATATTTTGAAAATTGAGAATGTTTAATTTATATTTTTACAGCTTTTAATTTATCTTTACTTTCCTTTAATAGTTCTGATACTTTCTTTTGAAAGACCGGGTGCATATAGTTTCCGGCAATTTCGGATAAGGGTATTAATACGAAATTTCTTTCTTGAAGATAGGGGTGTGGAATTTTTAAATTTTCAAATTTCACTATCTCATTGTTATAAAAAATAATATCAATATCGATAATACGGTTATCCCATTTGAATCTTTTTGTTCTTCCAAGGCTCTTCTCTATATTTTGGGTTTGATGCAACAATTCTAACGGTTTTAAAACTGTATTTACCAATAATATTTGGTTTAGGTGGGCAGGTTGGTCTTCCAGTCCCCAAGCTTCTGTTTCGTAAATATTTGAAGCCTGCTCTATTTTTCCTATTTTGGAAGCAATAATATCTCTTGCTTTTTGTAAGTATTGAAACCGGTCTCCTAAATTACTACCTAACAAAAGATATGTTTTGTTTTTATCCGATTTTTCTGTGAACATTTTCATATATCATTGAAACATTGAAAACTTTTGAAAACTGTCTGATAAATTCTTTTTTTACCTCTTCTTCATCTACATTCTTTCCTAGCTCTTTTGCCATACTGGTAACACCTTTGTCTGAGATACCACAAGGGACAATATAGTTGAAAAAATCAAGGGCTGTATTCATGTTTAAGGCAAGACCATGTATCGTGAGCCAGCGGCTGCATTTAACACCTTGAGCACAAATTTTTCTTGCTTTATTAGGTATGTCAGCATCTATCCATACTCCTGTACTTCCTTTTAATCGCTCGCCTTTTATTCCATATAGAGCAATAGTATTTATTATGGACTCCTCCAAAGCATGCATATACCAACCTAAATCTGTTTTAAAAGTTTCTAAATCTAAAATAGGATAGGCTACTAACTGACCCGGACCATGATAGGTAATGTCCCCACCTCTGTTGGTAGGGTAGAAGCTGATGCCGAGAGTGTCTCTCTTTACCTTGTCAATCAATAAATGCTCAGGATGCCCACTCTTGCCTAAGGTGTAAACGTGTGGATGTTCTACTAATAATAAATATTGATTAATTTCAGTTTGGGCAAGTTCACTTTCAGGGTTGCTGTGTCGTTCTGCTTTTATTGCCAAGCCTTCACTCAATAATTTTTCTTGTAATTCCCAAGCTGTTCCATATTCAATATTGCCTAAATCTCTTACAATAATTTCTGACATCAGTTATTTTTTTGTGCAAATTTCGTAATATTTTCTTGGAATACCATAAGGAGTTTTTCTGAATAAAGACTAAATGAAAGCATATCATCCGGTTAAATTATTAGATAGAAAATATTGGGAAAAATATTTTTACGCTCTTTGTTCAAATAAATCTTTTTTTGATTCACCAAAAAAAAAACTCCAGATGACTATCTGGAGTTTTAAATATTTTTAATAATAATGCTATAGATAAATATGTTTCTTACCAATAAAGGAGCAAGATTGCTTTTCATTAGAAACTTTATTGATAGTAACTATATTAAGATTGATTAGTTGACCGTCAAATTTAACGAAGGCCTGAATTTCGGCTAAAATATTACCGTTAGCATCTTTAGAAATTAAGGGTTCAAAAGTGATTTGATTTCCGTTAATAATTTTTCCTTGAAAGTTTTGAAGAGAAGTGTTACCAGCTTTGATTTCCAATTTTATGATATTGGGTTGGTTAACCAAGTCTATTCTAACAGAATCAGGAGTAATCGGGAAAAGCATACTGTTGTAATTACATCTAACGGTACCTTCATAAGTTCCTGTGTATCTATTAGCTAATGTTTGGTCACATTCAGTACCTTCATAGCCTTCTGGGCATTTACAAGTTCCGTTATCACATACGCCTCCATTTTGACAGTTTAACACTTTACAAGAATCTTGTTCGCAAGAGGATATTGTAAAAATGGCTATTGACAATGCCAAAAAGCTAAATGTTGATAATATTAGAGTCTTAAATCTATTCATAATAGTAAAAAATAATCGATAGTTTTAAATAAATGATTTGCTAAAGGTATAATTTATTTTTTATAAAAACCTATATTAGCCTAAAAAATATTTCAATAAATGGCATTGGTTATTAGCCTGTAGCTTAGCAATTGCCTTATCTTTAATTTGCCTAACTCTTTCTCTAGTCAATCCAAAATTTAAACCTATATCTTCCAAAGAAACAGGGTGGTCCAAATCGATGCCAAAATACATTTTTATCACAGTTCTTTGTTTTAAGGATAACACCTCGAGTACTCTGTTAATTTCAATTTTTAAAGATTGTTTGTTGCTGATTTCATTGTCCACTATGGGAGCATTATTATTAGGAATAATATCCATTAAACTCCCTTCATCGGCATCACCAAAAGGAGCATCCACACTTAAATGCTTATGTTGGTTGCTAAGCGTGTTTTCCACTTCTTCCAATTCGATATTAAGAAAAGTTGCAATTTCTTCTGCTTTGGGTTCTCGTTCAAATTCTTGTTCTAGGGCTAAATAAGTTTTAAGAATTTTATTACTTAAGCCCACTTTGTTTAATGGTAGCCTAACTATTCTTGATTGTTCTGCCAAAGCTTGTAATATAGATTGTCTAATCCACCATACAGCATAAGAAATAAATTTAAATCCTTTAGTTTCATCAAAGCGTTTTGCAGCTCTAATTAAACCCAAGTTTCCTTCATTGATTAGATCACTTAATGATAAACCTTGGTTTTGATATTGTTTAGCCACGGAAACAACAAATCTCAAATTTGCTCTTGTTAATTTATCTAAAGCATGTTTATCACCTTGTTTTATTTTAGTTGCCAATAAGACTTCTTCTTCCGGACTGATGAGTTGGACTCGCCCAATTTCTTGCAAATATTTTTCTAACGAGTTGCTCTCTCTGTTTGTAATAGATTTGGTTATCTTTAATTGGCGCATTGACATTTTAAAGTATTTAAAGGGTGAATAAACAAATTTTTCACATTGTTTGAAGTGATTTTTAACAATTTGATTTCCAAATGTAAAGCATATTGTTAATAATTCAAAAAAAAATTTTAATTTTCTGTTAATTGGAGTTTTATTATTAATAAGATTTATTATTAAGAATATTTTGGCTGTTTGAAAAAAATATACTTATTTAGATGTTTTGAAAAATTAATTTAATTAAAATTATCTAAAATTATGTTCCAAGTAGGAGATCAGTTTAAACAAGAATTTAGCTACACTCAAGAAGATGTAGATATGTATGCCAAAGCGAGTGGTGATACAAACCCATTACATATTGATGAAGAAGCCGGTAAAAATAGTATGTTTGGAAGGAGAATTATTCATGGCTTTTTAGGAGCCAGTATTTTTACAAGAATTTTTGGCACTTTATGGTATGCCGACGGTACTGTATATATGGCTCAAAGTATGAAATGGTTTAAACCAATGTACACCGACAAAATGTATGAAGGGGTTATCACTGTAAAAGAAATCAACAAAGAAAAACATAGAGTGACCTATACCTGTGAGGTTTTTGATAAAGAAAGCGGTGAGCAAACTATTTCAGGGGAAGCTACATTAATGAATAGAAAGCAATATGTTTGGGAAGATTAATTTCCTTCAAGTCTAAAAAAAAAATAAGGAGTTCTAGTGAACTCCTTATTTTTTTGTTTAAATAATTATTGTAATTTGAATGTAATCGGAATGCTCATATAAGACCTCACAGCATGCCCACCCTGTTTTCCGGGCTTCCATTTTGGTGCTACTTTTAAGGCTCTTACGGCTTCTTCCGGAAGACCATTACCTAATTCTTTACCTCTTGTTACAGTTACATTAGAAATAGAACCATCTTTCTCCACAACAAATTTCAAGAAAACTCTACCAGTTACTTCGTTTTCTCTAGCTTGAATAGGGTATTGAATATTTTTGGCCAAATAACCATTCCAATCATATCCTGGTTCGGCTCTTTGTTCTACTACGGTTAGGATTTCATTATCTTCTTTCTTTGGAGGATCTGCACCTACAGGTCCACCTCCACCCGGAGGGCCAGAACTTCTGGAAAGGTCAGCAAGATCACGAGAAACTGCATTAGGGTCGTCAGAGCCTTTTTCAGTAATAGCACCTACATCTTCATTTTTCTTAGGTGGTTCTACTAATTTTTGCTCTTTTACCACTTCCACATCCTTTTTAATTTCCGGAACGGTAAACTTAACCGTTGGTTTTACCGGTGGCGGTGCTACCGGTGGTGGTGGCGGTGGTGGCTCGTTCTTCTTCAATGGTGGTGGTGCTTTTAAATCTTTCATTTCTGTAACCACAGGCACATCATCAAAAGATTCTTCCACTTTTTGTTTTGGCTTTATAAGCATAGCACCAAACACACCTCCAACAAATAGAACTGCTATCAGACCGGCTATGGTAGCTCGCTTAGAATAGAACTTTCTAAGCTCATAACCTCCATATTTTTTATTCTTTCCTTCATAAAGAATATCGAGGTAACTTGATTTTAATATTTCATTTGCATCCATGAGTACAATTTTTTAGGGCAATAAAGAACTATTGTTCTCCGCTTGCTTGTTCGGTTTTACTGATAAATTCTAAGTCAACAGGTGTGATATCGACAACAGCATAGACTGGAACAGCTGTAATAGTCATTTCATCCAAAACACCGATTAAGTCATCTGTAGTAGCTTTGTCATCCGCTTTTATCATTACAGTAATATTATCGTCTGCATCTAATCCCGGAGTTCCTGCTGCTATTAAACTTTGAATTTCTTTCTTTTTATTTATTATTACATCTCTGATACCATCCTTATCTTTGAATGTAGTCAATTCTAATTTTGGTGGTTTTTCAGGGTCGTTTCCGATACCGAAATAATAATAAATTCTATTATCCTTACTTAAAAGGATGGTCATTGCCGTACTTTCCTTTACCTCACTTTTTTGTTCTTTTTTAAGTTCAGGATCGTCGTAAGGCATTTGAATTTGCATTGCCTTTGGCTTAGACATTGTTGTTGTAAACATAAAGAATGTAATCAACAAGAATCCTAAGTCCACCATTGGCGTTAAATCTACTCGGGGGCTACCTTTGCCACCTTTCACTTCCATATCTGCCATTTACTTCTTATTTTGTGATCTTATTTGATCGAGTTTAATAAAATTGATTATTCTTTATTTGCTTATTCAACAATACCTTTCTTTATTTTTTCAGCTCTTTCTTGTGCTAAAGGAGACCCTGGAGGTATTCCTTTAGATTCTGTAATAAAATTAAATCTGTAGATCTTTTGATGTCCTAAGGTACCAATAATTTTTTTCACATAAGGATACGCAGCAGCTCCATCAGCTTTAATAGCAATTAAATAATCAGGATTTAACATTCTTGTTGCCCGAATCCAATAGGCTAACTCATTCGTTTCAAAATTACCGGTAGTATCCACAGGAATACCAGGAGCTTTTTTGTCAAATTTAGTTCTATCAGCAACTGACAAATCCAAATAAGATTTTAATTGGTTGAAAGGAACACCAATAGAATTAGCTTCTTTGAAGTTTTGAATTTCTTTAGCTGTTAATCCTAATCCTTTATTCTCATTTAGATAATTTATCAACGCTTCTCTGGCATTAAGGTTTTCAATATTAAAGTAAACCCTACCATCTTTAGATAAAGACATCAACATGAAATTATCTGGAATTTGTGTCGTTGATGTGGAAGCGGGTGTTCGCACCTCTACTGCTTCTGGTGGTTTAATTTTTGTTGCTAAGATAAAGAATGTAAGCAACAAGAAAGCCACATCACACATCGCCGTCATATCTACAAAAGTACTCTTGCGAGCCATTTTCAATTTTGCCATTTCTTGCTTGTTTTAATATTAGACGTAATAGTTTTTTATTTCCACAAAAATATTTGTGTTTTTTTATTACTTGTGATTTAAAGCAAAGCTTTGAGTCAAAGTAAAGCCACTTTCGTCAATATTATAGTTTACACCATCAATAATTGTAGTGAAGAAATTGTAAGCGATGATAGCGAAGAAAGATGTAGAGATACCTAAAGCAGTGTTGTAAAGTGCTTCAGAGATACCGGCAGCCAAAGCTGTTGCATCCGGAGCACCTGCAGTTGACATCGCCGAGAATGCTCTAATCATACCGATAACCGTACCAATCAATCCTAATAAGGTAGCAGCTGAGGCCAAAGTAGATAAGAATACTAAGTTTTTCTCTAAAGTAGGAACCTCTAAAGTAGTAGCTTCTGTTACCTCTTTTTGGATGGCTAATAATTTTTCATCCATTGGTAATTCGGTATTGGTAGCCATTTCTTTGTATTTTACTAAACCGGCACGCATTACATTTCCAACAGAACCTTTTTGTTTATCACATTCTGCGATAGCTGCATCTACATTTTTATTTGCTAAATGATATTGTACTTTACGTACCAATTCACTTCCGTTTGTTTTACCTTGTGCTTTTCTGATTGCTAAAGCACGTTCAATAACAAATGCCAACATTATCATAAAGGCCGCCATAAGAAAAGGAACGATAAATCCACCCAAATACATATTTCCTTTCCAGTTTCCAGGTTTTGGAACATGTTTGGTAGCACCATCTGCAAAGTTACTTGGGTCTCCTAAGACAAATTTAAAAATTAATTGCCCAATAATAATACATACTAATACTATGCCTAAATTCACCCAAAATCCGTTTGTTCTCTTTGGACTGTTTTGTGCTGCTTTTGTTGCGTTTACTGCACTTTTTACTTCTGCCATAATTTTAATTTTTAAGTTTTGAATTGTTTGATTTTACTTTTGGTTATTAAAATGAAAATTTTTATTCAGCAAAGATATTGTTTCGTTTGAAAAAAACAAATCTAAAATTTTAAAAAACTCTTTTTTTATTAGGATATTTTATGTAAACTCTTCCGGATCAATTACTTTGAATATTATTTGTCCGTCAGGAGTGTATTGTGGCTGTTGACAGGCAAACAGTTCATCCACTAAATTTTCTGCTTGTTCTTTTTGTAAAAATTTCGTATAAGAAAGTTTTTTAGCCATGGATTTTATTATTAAGGTTTGTCTTTGGTCTTCAATATTTGAATTGCCCATTTTTAATTGGTCTATAATAGCCTCCAAAACCAACTGTTCCTGTCCTCCTTCTATTTCAGCCGGTGTTCCTGTTATTTCAAAACTATGCATAGTTTGTCCCGGCTTGATTTCAAAGCCAACCGTATATAATTCATTTACAATTTCGCTTAATATTAAAGCATCTGTAGGACTAAAAGTAACACTTATTGGGAACAATAATTGTTGGATAAATTTTTCTTTTTTAGTTAATCGCCTTTCTAATTGCTCAAAAACAATTCTTTCCAAAGCCCGTTTCTGGTTAATGATAACAATTCCTGACTTCATAGTGGTAATGATGTAATTTTGCCATTGAAGTACTGTTTGCGATTTACCGGTGAATGTTTCCTCATTTTTAAATAAAGGTGTTGCTTGTGAGGGCATGATTATTTCTTGAGAATAACTATTTTGAGAGATTCCCAATGAAGGAATACTTGGAAAGAATGCCTCTTGTTGGCTTTTCCAGTTTTGCCGGTCATTTGATTTTTCTATTAAATGTGCTTGTCCTCCTTGATTAAATTTATTGTATAAATATCCATGCTCTACCTCTTGTTTTCGTTCATTGTTTAAAGGTGTTCTTAGGGCTTCCAAATTTTGAATTTCTGTATCTAAAGTAAAGTCAATTGAAGGGGCAATATTAAATTTGTTTAAGGAAAACTTGACCGCAGATTGCAGATAAGAATATAAAATACGTTCGTCATCAAATTTAATTTCTTGTTTAGTGGGATGCACATTAATATCAATTCTTTGAGGGTCTATTTCTAAAAAAAGAAAATATGTTGGAAAAGCATCTTTTGAAATCAGCCCTTCAAATGCATTGTTAACAGCATGGTTTAAATAGGCACTTTTGATAAATCTGTTATTTACAAAAAAGAATTGGTTGCCTCGTGTTTTAAAGGCGGCTTCAGGTTTGCCTATAAAGCCACTGATACCCACATAGTCCGATTTTTCTTCTACCGGGATTAGGTTTTTTTCAAGGTTGTTTCCTAATAATCCCAGTATTCTTTGTTTTAAATTTCCGGAATTTAGATGAAATTGTTCCTGTCCATTATTGATAAACTTAAATCCTATTGTAGGATGTGCCAAAGCTATTCTGGAAAATTCATCTAAAATATGTCTTAATTCTGTTGTGTTTGACTTTAAGAAATGTCTTCGGGCAGGAACATTGTAAAATAAATTTTTTATTGAAATATTAGTTCCATCAGGACATGCTACTGCTTCTTGTTTTATTACTGTTGAAGATTCAATATCTATAAGTGTGCCTAAAGCTTCCTGTTTTTCTTTGGTTTTTAAGCTTACTTGGGCAACAGCAGCAATGGATGCTAAAGCCTCTCCTCTAAAGCCTTTGGTGGTAATAGCAAAAAGGTCTTCAATCTTTTTTATTTTAGAGGTGGCGTGTCTTTCAAAGCTCATTCTTGCATCTAAAGGACTCATGCCTTTCCCATTATCGATAACCTGAATTAATTCTTTTCCGGCATCTTTAATTACAACTTGAATAAAATCAGCACCTGAATCAATACTGTTTTCTATTAATTCTTTAACTGCTGAAGCCGGTCTTTGGATTACTTCTCCTGCTGCTATCTGGTTGGCTAAATGGTCTGGTAATAATTGAATAATATCTGACATCCGTTCTACATTTCTTTATTTTTTTATTGATATTCCCTTAAAAGGAGCGACCAAACTACAAAGTTATGAAATTATAAGGGATAATATTTGAATATTGTATTTTTATCTCCTACAAAAAAAACTGTTTTTTCAACCGGATGGAAGGCAGCTTTATATAAATCATTATTAGTGAAAGGTTTCATTTTTTGCCAAGATTTTCCACTATTTGATGTTTGCAAGACCAGCCCTTTTTCTCCGGTGATATAACCCGATAAGCCATTAAATGTAATTGAAAGATAGCGGTCGGCATTGCCCAAGGGGTTTTGACTGTTTTTTATTTTATTGAACTTTCTACCATTCTCAGTGATATGTACTATGCTTCCATTAAAACCTACTGTCCAAATATTATTCTTATCTAGAACACAAATTGATCGGTAATTATCGTCGGTCAAGTTTAATTGTTGCCAAGTGTCGCCACCATCAAGGGTTTGCAGCAATGCTCCATATCCTACGGCATAGCCTGTTTGGTTATCAACAAATGAAATATCGTTAATTGCATAGGGAAAAGAGTCTATTTTTTTGTTGGATAAATGTTCATTTGTTCTAACAATAAGACCCCTAGGATATCCCCAGTTTCCGGCAAAATAGGCATTGCCATTTTCTGTAAAAGTACTTCCTGTAAAGGAATACCACCAAAATTCACTGGATCTTAAATGCCAGCCATTGGGTTGTAAGGTTTCATTTGTGAAAATTTTACCGTCATAACCAGATGCAAATAAAGTATTATTGAATTCTGTGATACAAAAAATTGCTTTGTTTGAATTTTCTTCTGCATCAAAATGGCATATTGTCCAAGAATATCCATCATCATTACTTTGGAAAAAATCATTTCTTTCATATCGATCTCCACCTACCAAAAATATTTTGCTTTGTTGATTAATAAGAATGTCGTAAATCCTACCATTATTGGTTTGTGGAAGTGTTATCTGGGTAACACTCCCGCTCCAATCTTTCTTAGAGCAACCATAAATGCAAAAAGCAAAAATTAGTAGTAATAGCGTTAAATAATTATTCTTTAGAAAATTCAAATTTGTATATTTTTAATAAAAGTATGAAATAAGAAAGTATCAAAGGCCCAAAAATAAGACCGATTACTCCAAAAATATTTAATCCAATAATTACTCCAAAAACTGTGATTAAAGGATGGATGTCTCCAAATTTTTTTAAAAATGCAAATCTGATAATATTGTCCGAAAGTCCCACCACTATTAGGCAGTAAATGCCAAGTCCAATTCCGAAACCTATATTTCCAATTGCAAATAAATATACCACAATAGGTATCCAAACCGCCATGGTGCCTATTACCGGTATAACAGAGGAAACACCGGTTAATAATGCCCAAAGGAATACACTGGGAACTCCACAAATCCAATATCCTATTCCTGCCAAAAATCCCTGTCCAACAGCCAGTACAGGAATTCCTATTGTATTGGAAACTACAAGATTTTTTGTTTCTATCCAAAGTTCATTTCTGTTGGTTTTTGCCAAAGGTAGATTAGCTGTAATTACCTGTTCCATTTTTTTGCCTGAAACAAATAAAAAGTAGGCAATAAATAAAGCAGTGAAAGTATTGGCAAATAATTTAGCAGTTCCGTTAATTATGGATGGTAATAGCCCAACACCTTTTTGGGCTATGAGCATAAAATGTTCTTGATTTATACTAATTGTAGGGAATTTTATTTTTAAAAAATTATAAATTTCTAAAATAGCATTTTTTATTTGGTCACTATTGAGCATCACTTCCTGTAGTTTTGAATTTAATAATTGGCCAATAAAAAACAAGGGTAATACTATTGCAATTAATAGGCCTAATACGATAGTTAGTGCCGCCAAAGCAGGTTTCCATTTTTTATGGAATTGTAATTTTAAATTCCAACTTCTAAAAAGAATATAAATGGCCATGGCTCCCAAAAAACCCGGAATAAAATAAGCTAATTGCCATACAATAATCACCCCTAAAAGTACTATTAAAAGAAGGATTACTACTTGTTTAATTATATTATTGTCTATCTTATTTGACATTATAAAAAAAATTAAAATTTATAATATTTCTTTGTTGGTATTTTAAAAAATTGTAAATTTACCACAAATAGAATTTTACAATGCGAAAATAACTTAGATTTGCAATAAATTATTTTTTAATTCTTTAAACTAAACAATTATTATGTCAAACAATGTAGGAAAAACAGTAGCAACGCTATTATTAGGGACTGTAATAGGTGCAGCAGCAGGTTATATTTTGGGTACTGATAAAGAAAAAAGAGACGAACAAATCGATAAACTAAAAGATTCTGTTAATAAGTTGAAGAGCAAATTGTCTAAAAAGGAAAAAGACTTAGAAGCAGAAATTTTCGAAGATTAATTTTCTGATTTTTTATTTTTTTAATTATTAACTATTCGTTTTTGGAAAGCCCTATTAAAATAGTAAAAGAATATATAACCCAATATTCAAAATTGAAATTTCAAGAGCTGCGTTTAGAAGCTTTAGAAAAGACAGTCAAAATATCGGGTTATATAATTTATCTTTTATTGATTTTGTTATTCCTTATTGGATTTATTTGTTTTGGAAGCATTGCTTTAGCGGAGTGGTTGACTGATGTTTTTGATAGTCGGCCATTAGCATATCTATCATTGTCCGGTATTTTCTTGGTTTTGATTATTGTCCTATCACTGACCAGAAAGTCAGTCGTTAAGTTCTTTGCAAATAAATCTTTATGGGTAATTACTCATTCAGATGAAGAATGATTTTATTTAAATTCTTCTTCTTAAAAATATTTAAACCTGCTCTAAAGAATAAATGGAAACATCAAAAAAAAAGAACAAACTTCCTAGTTTTAAATCCTTAGGAGAGTTGGAAGCTGCCAAAAAGGAAATTCATAAGAAGTATTCCGAATTGGAAAGCAATGCTATAGCTAATTATTTTGACCCGATGAAAATGGCTATGGATTTGGCTCCTGGAGTGTTGCGTTTTTTTAAAAAATCTAAAAAAAACAAAACGGATTTAGGTGTTTCTGCTTCTTCTTTAAAAAATATCCAAAAATTGAAGACGGACTTAAAACCTGCTTCAAAAAAATCCGGAATATTATCTTCAATAAATATTGTAGCTCCTTCTAAAAGTAAAGGTTTCGGTAATAAAGTAGTTGCTGCTTTCATTCGTTGGCAACTTTTTGAATTGAGTCTTTGGGGAGTGAAAAAAATTATTGCTTCTCAGAAAAAGAAAGCTTAGTCCTGGATAATCGGATGATTCCTTTGCTTTGTATTAAATGCGGTGCTGTAGCATTTCTAGTTAGGGTTTGCTGTTAAACTCAATCAAAAGATATTTCTTTATATTTTTTATTTTATAAAATATAACTTACTAATATAAAATAGTTAAGTTGCATTTTAATATTTTAATATGACTTTGTTTCAAGGATATGAAATAATCCTGTATTTTATTCTGCAATACATTGAAACGCTTTTATTACATTTGAGCTAATTTAGGCTTGCATTAAACTTGATAATTTCTTCTTATAATCTATTGACTAACAAACAAATAACAGTTAATCAGCAGACCCTAGTTATTCTTATTGTGTTAAAATAGCCAATATTATTTGTTCCCCTTTGATTTCGGTATGCTATTAGTTTAGTGAATTTATTGCTTAAACCACTTATTGTGTAGGTTTTTTCAAAGCTTTCCACCGAATGGTTTAATTCAAATTTTTCTTTTGAAATTAACTTTAATAGTGCTGTCCTTCAATCCTGTAATTTCAACATCCAAACAGCAATTAAATTTGTTGAGATTTTTCCTTAAAAAGCTTTGTAAAAAAAATATTTTCTAATGATATCTTTTAATCATTGTTTTACAAATAAATTATCTATGTGCCTATATGGTTAAACTTTAAACCACATAGACACTAGATTTTAAATAGTAATCAAGAATTTTTAATAGGAAATCCTAATTGTTTATTCTTTTTTCAAAAAATATCTAATACCAGATTCGTCCTCTAGAATCAATTCGTCTTCTGATTGTTTAAAAACTTTTAATAGGCTATTTTGTTGATTCTTAGGAGTTAAAATAATATTTCCATTGGAATTTAAACTTACACTACATTCAGTATCTGGACCTCCACTAACCATTTTAGCATTCCCAATGACTGATTCTTTTTGTTCGAAGCTAATGCTGGAAATCATTGTTTGCCTATTGATTTTTTTATTTTCAGTATTTATTCTTTTATAAACAAACCATTTGCCCACTAATAAATTAGGATTTATTTGTTCTAAAGTCGATTCTGGACCATGTATATTTTTGTTTATTTCATCGATATTAATGTCTGAATTTGTTTTGACTTGCTTTTGGAAATAATGTTTATTTAGAGGCCCTGTAAGAACTATTAAATTATTTTTTTCTTCCCATTTATTTGGACCAAAACCAAAGTCGATTTCTATTTCTTTCTTACTCTTTTTAATGCTTTGTGCTTTGTACAAGAAAAATTTCTTTAATAATGAAATTTGGCTTGTGGAGTCGGTTCTTAATTTTAAGGTATCGGTGAATCCTATTTCTTTCTTAGACAAATCGGTTCTTTTGATTTCTTTCCATTCCTCATTTTCATTTAATAATTTATTTTTTTGGGCATTAGTCGTAATGTTTAACCCCATTAATGTAAAAGAGAAAATAAACAGTAATTTCATTTTGTTATAAATTTGATAGTGAATTGTAAATTGATTGTTAATACAAAAATAGGATTTTAAATTTAATTTCCAATTTTCTAAAACTTATTGTTAATTTTAATTTTCATTCCATATTTTTAATGTTGAAAAGATGTAGCAATCATTATATTTGCTACTTGTATTATGTATCGATTTGAACATCCAGAATATTTTTGGCTATTGCTAACTTTTCCATTGGTATTTTTCCTTTATTTTAATTTTATAAAATGGAAACGTAGTAGAATAGCCCGTTTAGGTAATAGAAAGTATAGCCAAAACCTTCTTGTTGGAAGAATTAGTGGAAGAGCTACCTCAAAATTAATTTTAATTATGCTTTCTGTTCTTTTTTCAATATTTGGATTGGCCAATCTTCAAGCCGGAGATCAATCGGCAACAGTTCAAAGTAAAGGAATTGATATTGTTTTTGCCTTAGATGTTAGTAAAAGTATGTTGGCAAAAGATGTGAACCCTGATAGATTGACCAAAGCAAAATTATTAATTCAAACGGTTTTAGACAAGATGGATGATAATAGGGTGGGGCTGGTGATTTTTGCTGGCAGGGCTTATGTACAATCGCCTTTGACTTCAGATTTTGGCTCTTTGCGGATGATGATCCAAGCAGCCAATTCCGATTTAGTGCCCACGCAGGGAACGGCTTTGGCCGAAGCTATTAGCATGTCCGTAGAAGATTTTGGAAATAAAAATAAACAAAGCAAAGCATTGATATTGATTTCTGATGGCGAAGATCATGAACCTGAAGCCGTAAAAGCTGCCAAGGAAGCCACTGATAATAATATTGTCATTCACACTATTGGTGTCGGTACCGCTAATGGAGCGGAATTTATCGACCCAGCTACCAACAATAATAAACTGGACAATAATGGTAATGTTGTAATTAGTAAATTAAATGAACCGGCATTGCAAGAGATAGCCCAAGCCGGAAATGGGAGCTACCAATTGTTAACCAATGTCAATCAAGTAGCCCAAAACCTTAATCAAGAGATTGATAAGCTAGAAGCTAAAACAATAGAAGGCAGATCCTTTTTGAGTTATAAAAGCTATTACCAATATTTTTTAGGTTTTGCTGTGATTTTATTAATGTTGTCTTTAGTATTACCAAATGCCAAAAGAAATGAAATTTTTGAACTGAAATGATTTTAAAAAAATTATTTATACTCATAGTTTATGCCTGCTTTTTTTGTGTAACAAATGCTTTTTCACAAAAGATATCCTCCTCAAAGAATGTAGATAATATTTTATTTGATGGGAATAATGCCTATCATCATCAAAAGTACAATGATGCAAAAAAAGATTATGATAAAGCCATCAATAAAAATAGTAAAAGTCCTGTTGCTTATTATAATCGGGCCAATGCTTCTTTTCAATTAAAGAAATTGGAAGATGCCAGAAAAGATTTTGAAATAGCTATTGGACTAAGCAAGGATAAAAGCCTACAAGCAAAAGCATATTTTAATATTGGAAATACCTTTATGGTGGAAAAAAAATGGCAAGAAGCCGTTGATGCTTTTAAAAATTCTTTAAGACGAAATCCGAGTGATCAAGAAACCAAATATAATTTGGCGTATGCTAAAAAAATGTTGGAGCAACAAAATAAAAACAATAAGGATAAAAATCAAGATAAAAAAGATAAGGACAATAAAGAAAATAAGGATAAAGACAAGTCAGATACAAAAGAAAATAAGGATAAAGAACAACAGCAAAAGGAGCAGGATCAACAAGGCAAGGATGATCCTAAAAAAGATGAAGAAAAGAAAGATAAACAGCCACAACAGCCCAAAGAACAAGAGGGTCAAATGACGGAACAAAAAGCTAATCAGATCTTGAGAGCAATGGAACAAGAAGAACGCAAAGTGCAAGAAAAGAAAGCTGATAAAATCAAATCAACCCCAAGTAGATTAGATAAGGATTGGTAAAAAAATAAAAGCTACTATTGCAGTAGCTTTTGTTTTTTTATTAATAAAATTGATTTTTAATTGTTGTTTATGCTTTAATTGGGAAGGCATAGTCTTCTAAATATTCAAAGTGTTTTCCTAGTTTTCCATTATTACAAATAGTTGCTCGGTCTAAAATTTCACTATGAGCTTTAAATAATTCAGGGATTATGAATTCTAAGATTAAATTGCCAAAATTATTGGAGGCGTCTCTAGGCAATTCATTGGGTAAATTATCAACCGACATGATATCTACAATATTGTCATCATTGAGGTAGGGTGCTACTTTTTCTTTAGTAGTGCGGATGTAACCATAGGCAGGATTTGGGATAGTCGTGGCTTTTAAGGTGATAGGTATAGAGCCATCAATATCACAAGTGATATCTGCAATCACTTTTAATTGGAAATAATTATGTTTAACCTCTTCTTCTTCAAAAAGTCTTGGGATATTATTGTCCCAATAAATACCATTAATCAAAATATCTGCCTTTAAAAAGGGTTGCAGCATACATTCATACTTTTCAGGATGAGCATAAAATTCTGATTTGTCGTAGGTAAGAGTTTCCTTGTTTCGGTATAAATCTTCATTTTTTAGAAGAGTAAAAACAGGAAATTTGAATTCTTTATTTAAGAAATCTTCGTGGCCGACTTCTTGGATTTTCATATTGTTCAAGGTGTGCAATATTCCTTGACCTACACGACCTTCTCCGGTAATAATAATTTTTATATTTGGAAATTGAATATTTTCATATTGAGCTTCCATTTCTGCCATATCTTTACATTGATGTGCTGGCTTTAAAGAAAAATTTTTATATTTTTTCCCGTAAGTAAGTAATGCGTTATGGGCACCCACTACACCAGCATAAAAACCAAATCCCAAAATTCTTTTCCCATTTTCAAAAGTTAAGGATTCATAATCAATCATTCTAATGTTTTTTTCAATAAGGGCTTGCATCAAATCTTGATTGTAAGCTTGCTTTTTCTTTGTATGTGAAAAGAAAAAATAAGTTTTGTTGGGAATGAGGTTCGGAATTGGCACTTCTTTTACTCCAAAAAGTATATCGCAGTCCGTTAAATTATTTATCAATGGAATTTGTTCATTTTTGTATTCCTCATCAGTAAATGCACGGGTATTTGATGGTTCGATAAAAACTTGTGTGTCTGGATATTTTTGAATGATTGCTTTGCAATGTTTGGGGTTTAAAGCTACTCTGATATCTTGTGGTATTTTTCCTTCTTTTATTATTCCTATTCTCATATTAAAAAGCGTCTTTTTCACTTTATTCAACAAAAATTAAATAAAATGGTATTTTAAATCTTACGATAAAATCATCTTTGATATTATTGCAAAGATACAAAATTCTTTGGCCTTTTAAAAATGCTAATTGAATTAATTCATAAGATTTTAGTTCTTATTTGTTGAATTAGCGGACTTTTGTAAATTGGAATAGTATTTACAAGCGGATTGTAAGCCACATATTTCGCATTTGGGTTTTCGTGCTACACAAATATACCTGCCATGCAAGATGAGCCAATGGTGTGCAATATGAATAAGTTCTTTAGGGATATATTTGACCAGTTGGTGTTCTGCTTGTAAAGGAGTTTTGGCATTAGTGGTCAAGCCAATTCTTTGCGAAACTCTGAAGACATGGGTATCTACAGCCATATTTGGCTGTTGGTCTATTACTGACGTTATTACGTTTGCTGTTTTTCTGCCTACTCCTGGTAGTTTCATTAGTTCTGCTACCGTTTTTGGTATAATGCCTTGAAAGTTTGTTGTCAACATTTTTGCCATTCCCAACAGATGTTTGGTCTTATTGTTAGGGTAGCTGATACTTTTTATTAAAGGAAAAAGTTCTTCAAATGTAGCTTCGGAAAGGCTTTGTGCATCCGGATATTTTTCAAAAATTAAGGGTGTGGTTAGGTTTACTCTTTTATCTGTGCATTGTGCCGATAATATTACCGCTACCAATAACTGAAAAGGATTATCATAGACCAGCTCTGTTTCTGCATTTGGAGCGTGTTCTGAGAAATAATCTATTACAAATTGGTAGCGATCTTTTTTTGTCATTTTATTAGCAAGTGCTTATTGTTCTTCACCTACCATAGTACCAATATTTCTACCTGATACCACATGAGCCAGGTTGCCTCTTTCGTTCATGTTAAAGACAATAATTGGTAAATTGTTTTCTTTACAAAGCGTAAAAGCTGTTAAATCCATAACTTTTAGTCCTTTTGCTAATACTTCGTCAAAGCTTACCTTAGGGAATTTTATGGCATCATCATGTTTTTCAGGGTCTTTATCGTAAACCCCATCTACTCTAGTACCTTTAAGAATTACATCTGCATTGATTTCAATAGCCCTTAAAGATCCGGCAGTATCTGTTGTGAAATAAGGATTTCCGGTACCCGCTCCAAAAATCACAACACGGCCTTTCTCCAGGTGTCTAATAGCT
Organism: Edaphocola sp.; assembly: GCA_035444785.1. Lineage (GTDB taxonomy): Bacteria > Bacteroidota > Bacteroidia > Chitinophagales > Chitinophagaceae > Edaphocola. The sequence continues at coordinate 20,391 of DAOMPL010000019.1, forward strand.
CTTCTTCGAATATAAGGTTCTGCCACTTGGTCCATAACGATTGCAGACTGTAATCTGGTTTTTACGCCAATCTTTTCTAAAGAAGCTTGTAAGGCCATTCCATTGATAACGGTTGCCAACATTCCCATATAATCGCCATGGGCACGCTCGATGCCGGTTTCAGCTTCATTCATTCCTCGGTAGATATTGCCACCTCCAATTACTACAGCCACCTCTACACCTAAGTCCACAACTTCTTTGATGTCTTGAGCATAAGCAGCTAGCATTTTGGAGTCTAATCCATAATTTTTATCCCCCATTAAGGATTCTCCTGAAAGTTTTACTAAAACTCGTTTAAATTTAGGTAGCATATTTATTATTTTATTTTTTTTAAAATCTAATTAAAGGTATTTGTCACCAAAATTGCTTTTTATTTCAGCTACATAATCTTTGATTTCTTGTTGTTTGCTTCTTTCACAAATCAATAAGACATCTTTGGTGTCCACCACAATATAGTTTTGCATTCCTTGCAGAACCACTAATTTTCCTTTATCTGTTTTTACCAAACAGTTGTCAGAATCCACAACAAAGACTTCATTTGAAAAAGTGGCATTTCCTAAATAGTCTTTTTGAGAATGTTCATAAGCAGACTCCCAAGTGCCTAAATCGCTCCAGCCAAAATTAGAGGGCAAAACAAAAACATTATTTGCCTTTTCCATTATGGCATAATCTATGGATAGGTTATTGGTAGTTTGGGTATATAAACGCTCCATAGTGGCATATTCTTTTGGTGTATTATAGGAGTTTTGACCTTGTTCAAATACTTCTGCCATCTCTGGCTGTAACTCCTCAAGCTTTTTTATAAAGGTCTTTACATTCCAAATGAAAATACCCGAATTCCAAACAAAATCACCCGAAGAAAGAAAAACTCTTGCTAATTCCAAATTTGGTTTCTCTGTAAAAACGATAGACTTTGCAATGCCATCCATTAAACTATGTTTTGCATATTGGATATAGCCATAACCGGTATCCGGACGGGTAGGATGGATGCCAAAGGTTACGATAGCATCATGTTTAGCTGCGTAATCTAAACCTTTGAAGGCTTGAATTTCAAAATTTCGTTGGTTTAAAATCAAATGGTCTGATGGTGCAAAAATAATATTGGCATCAGGGTTTAATCCTTTAAGTTTATAGCTAATGTATGCAGCTGCAGGAGCAGTGTTTTTTCTAAAAGGTTCGCAAATGATATTCCCCTCTGTTACTTCTGGTAATTGCTCTTTGACAATATCAAAATAAGCTTTATTGGTAACAATAAATATATTTTCTTTTGGGCAGATGTCTCTGAATCTGTAAAAACAATCTTGTAAAAGGGTGCTACCTGTACCTAAAAGGTCTAAAAATTGTTTGGGTAAGTTCTGGCGGCTTTCCGGCCAAAAGCGGCTTCCTATACCGCCAGCCATAATAGCGACATAATTATTCTGAATACTCATTAGAGCTGAAATCAATTTAATAGATTGAAGCAAAATTAATTATTTTTACTGAATAATTACGGTTTTTATCAACTGAGATGTTTTTTTAGTGGTAACTTTGCAAAAAATAAGAACTTAACATGCTTCGTTTATCAGAATTAGAAAAAGGACAAAAAGCTAAAATCGAAAAGATTGAAGAGCATTTTTCTGCAATTCAATTAATGGAAATGGGATTTGTTGCCGGAAAGTCTGTTGAACTGGATCATATTGCACCCATGGGTGATCCTATTGCTGTCCGTATAGCAGGGTATTTATTAAGTATTCGAAAACAAGATGCCTCATTTGTTTGGGTAAGCCTTTTTTAGTTTTTTAAAAATTAAATATTAATTGAAATAGTGAATATTGGACTTTATTTTGGAAGTTTTAATCCTATTCATTTAGGACATTTGATTATTGCCAATTATGTTATAGAGCATAGTGATTTGGAAAAAATATGGTTTGTTGTCTCCCCTCAAAATCCATTGAAACCCTCAAAGAGTTTGTTGAATGAATATGATAGGCTTTTCTTGGTTGATTTGGCTATCGAATCTAATCCAAAATTTCAATCTTCAAAGATAGAGTTTGGCCTGCCGAAGCCTTCTTACACTATAGATACCTTAACCTATTTGCAAGAAAAACACCCTAATGATAATTTTTTTGTTATTATGGGGAGTGATAGTTATCAAAATATTAAAAAATGGAAAAATTATGAACAATTATTAAAACATTATGATATAATTGTTTATCAAAGACCCAATTTTTTAATTACTGAAATTCTTTCTGAAAAAACACAAATATTGAATGCTCCATTAATAGAAATTTCTGCAACTTTGATTAGAAATTTGATAAAGGAAAATAAAAGTATCCGCTATTTGTTGCCGGATTCGGTGATAAAATATATAAAAGAGAATCGTTATTATTTGTAGATAAGAGAGATTTCCTGTTAGTTTTTACTTATTAGATATAAAAAAATGTGAAAATGTTATTCCAAAATGATAATTTCTAAAAAAAAAGACTAACTTTGGTTCGAAATTCTTAATTAATTATCATGAAAAAAACATTTACTGTTTTAGCTGTTGTTTTAGCCTTATTTACGGTTTCCATAGCCTTCCAAAGTTGTGCTGGTGCTAAGCATGGAAAATACGACTGCCCAAGAATTTAATTTCTATTATTAATGCTTTAACCAAAGAATAACCTAAAAATAATGAAAGTTTTTATTTAGGATAAATTCTTATTGTACCTTTGTAAAAATAAAAAATAGGTAATTTTATTTTTGTAATTATTTAAACTTGGTTATACTTTTTAAGGTCAAAGGTTTTATTATTACATAACACATCAAAATATTTTTAAATGAAAAAGACAATTGTTTCAATTGCTGCATTATTATTGTTAAGTGCAACGGTATCGATGGCTCAAGCACAAAGAAAATCTTTAAAAAAAGCATCTACTGAGCAAAAAGATGAAAATACTGTTGAAGTGATGAAATTCAATGAAGAAGTTCATGATTTTGGGAAGATTAAAGAAGGTTCTAAAGCCGAGTTTGTATTTGAATTTGTAAATAAGAGTAAAAAGCCAATTACTATTCAGAATGTTTCTTCAAGTTGTGGTTGCACTGTGCCTTCATGGTCTAAAGAGCCGGTGGCTCCTAAGAAAAAAGGTCAGATTACCGTTAATTACCGTACTACACCAGGTCCTATTAATAAGCAGGTAACAGTTATGACCGATGCAGGAAATAAAGTATTAAGAATTACCGGTAGTGTAGAAGCAAAGCCGGCAGCCTCTGTTCCTCAAAAAAATTCAGCAATTAAGATGAATTAATAGGCTGTAAGGCTGAAAGTTTTATTTTTATTTAGGTTATTAATATAGATAGTTTTAATTAAATAGTTTTATGAAGCGTTTATTTTCAATTTTGTTGATTTTTTGTAGTTCCCTAGCTTTCTCCCAATCGGGAGGTCCAGAGTTTAAGTTTAAAGAAAGTAATAACACTCATAATTTTGGGACAGTAAAAGAAGGGCCTCAAGTTTCCTATTCTTTTGAATTTAGTAATGTTGGCAAACAACCAATTTTGATTCAGGAAGTTTCTGCTTCTTGTGGATGCACTACAGCTGATTGGCCAAAGACGCCTGTATTACCTGGAAAAAGTGGAAAAATAACTGTGAAATATGCAACTTCAGGCAGGGTGGGGCCTATTGATAGATCTGTTTATATTAAATCAAATGCTAGTAGAATGCCTTTGGAATTAAAAATTCTTGGTTCGGTAACAAAATAAGTTTTTTTAAAAATGAAAAGAGACTACTTGTTTTTCAGGTAGTCTCTATTTTTTTGATTATTAATTTTTTAAAGCATTAACGGTCTGGTTGTTTTATTACCGATTGTTCAACTGAATTCCTTAATTTGTGTATAAAAACACATTAGGTTGTTTGGGCAAATTATTTTGATTTTTTAATGTCTAGGTCTATAAGAAATATCAGTCGCTACACTTATCATCATTAAATTTACATTGTAACCACTGTAAGGTTTAATTCCATCTTTCAAAAAATCAGGATTTAAGAAATTGGTAGGATAGTAGGTCGCTTTTACGATAAATCCAGGATGCAAACGGGCACCCACAAAAACATTAGGCATAATTACCGGACTTCTTTGAGAAAACCATTCCGATATTTTATCTTTTTTGCTTCTTTTTACAAATCCTTTTTCTTTGTACCAAAAGGGGATATCGATGCCACCACCAATAATCACATAGTTTTTATGCATATTCCCAATTTTTAGACCCAAAGGGATTCCTAATGCATAGTTTCTTCTTTTTACAGTACTGTCGTTACCATTAAATTTTTCAATAAATCCAATATTTTTAACGCCTAAACCACTGATTAAACCTACATTTTTGTTAAAATTAAAGTGTGCAGTAGCTCCAAAATGTAGAAATGTGGTAAATCTGGGAACCGTTAATTCATTACTACTTCCCGGCTTTTCTAAAATAGAACTGGAGAGTATAGAGCCTTCTAGATTTGTAGTAAAAAATACGCTTCCAAACTCATTTCTATGTTTTGTTCCTTGTGCTTGAGCGTTAAAACCTAAGCTAGCTAATAATGATAGTACTATGATTTTTTTCATGAATTTTTTATTTTGTTCTGCCACAAAAGTAATTATTAAATTGGTTTACTGAAATATTTTCAGGAATATTTTTTGTGGCATATCGTTTGAGTAGTAATAACCATATCAAATTGAAAATAGAGGGTTTAAATATTTAGCCATCTTGTCAGTTTGACTGATAAAATTGAAATTAATATTATGAATATAAAAGAATTGTTTTCGCAGATTGGAAGTGAGGATGTGGAGTTTGGACCTATTGTCCCAATTGGAGAGTCTGATTTTTCAGAAGAAGATAAGAAAAATTTACCTAAGGAGTTGCCAATAATTGCCTTAAGAAATACGGTATTGTTCCCAAATGTTGTTTTGCCGATAACTGTAGCCAGAGATAAATCTTTACAGGCTATTGAAGCAGCAAAAAGTAAAGATGGACATATTGGAGTTTTGGCACAAATAGATGCACAAAACGATAATCCTTTGGTGGAAGAAATCTATAAAGTGGGTACCGTAGCCAAAATTATTAAACAAATAAAAATGCCCGATGGTAATGTTACTTTGTTTATTATGGGAAGAATGCGTTTTTCAGTCGATAAATTTACTTCTGAAGCACCATTTTTAAAGGCAAAAGTTAGCTATCTCGATGATAAATTTCCGGCAAAAGATAAAGAATATGAAGCTATGATAGCTTCAATTAAAGATAGTGCAGAAAAAATCATTCAACTTTCTCCCAATATTCAAATAGAAACAGGAATGATGCTCAAAAACATTGAAAGTCATTCTTTTCTAATTCATTTTATTGCAACCAATTTAGAGACTAAGTTATTTGAAAAGCAGCATTTGCTCGAAACGCATGATGTTAAAGAGCGGACCCGAAAATTATTAACCTTGCTTCAATCAGATTTGCAAATGGCCGAATTGAAAAATGAAATTACCAATAAGGCACGTGGAGAAATGGACAAACAGCAAAGAGAATATTTTTTGCAACAACAATTAAAGTCTATTAAAGAAGAATTGAATGAAGGGAATGAACAAGAAATTGCCAATCTAAGAACCCGAGGTGCCGAAAAGAAATGGGGCGATAATGTTGCTGAGGCTTTTAATAAAGATATCAACAAATTGGATAGGATGCACCCAAGTACGCCAGATTATTCCGTAGTGTATAATCATGCCGAATTGATGTTGGATTTACCCTGGAAAGAATATACCCTAGATGATTATGATTTGAAAAAAATCAAAAAAGTTTTAGATACTGACCATTATGGAATGGAGCAAGTGAAAAATCGCATTTTGGAATATTTGGCAGTATTAAAACTAAAAGGAGATATGAAATCTCCAATTCTTTGTTTTGTAGGCCCTCCGGGGATTGGTAAGACTTCCTTGGCTCACTCCATAGCAAGAGCTTTAAATAGAAATTTTGTTCGGTTGAGCTTAGGTGGATTGAGTGATGAAAGTGAATTGAGAGGACATCGTAAAACATATATAGGTGCTATGCCGGGTAGAATTATCCAATCTATCAAAAAAGCAAAAACCTCAAACCCTGTAATGATTTTAGATGAATTGGATAAATTGGGCAAAGATTTTAAAGGAGACCCAAGCTCTGCAATGTTGGAAATTTTAGACCCGGAACAAAACCATAGCTTTTATGACAATTATTTGGAAATAGAATATGATCTATCTAAAGTTTTGTTCATTGCAACTGCAAATAATTTAGGAGCTATTCAGCCGGCATTAAGAGACCGTCTCGAAATTATCGAACTGAGTGGTTATGCAATCGAAGAAAAAATCGAAATTGCCAAGAAGCATTTGGTGCCTAAACAAATAGAAGCAAACGGTTTGAAAAATATTAAATTGAATTTTAATAAAACTGCTTTGCAAAAACTTATTGAAAACTACACCAGAGAGTCAGGGGTAAGAGAGTTGGACAGAAAGATTGGAGGGGTGTTAAGGAGAGTGGCTATGGATATAGCTGTTGAAAACCAAGGTCCTGGAACTATCACTAATCAATATGTAGAGGAAGCTATTGGGAAACCTATTTTCTTAAATGAAGAAGCAGAGCATTTGACTACACCTGGTGTAGTTATGGGATTGGCCTGGACTTCTGTAGGTGGTGTGGTGCTATTTATTGAAACCATTTTAAGTGCCGGTAAAGGGAATTTAACATTAACCGGTAATCTTGGAAATGTAATGAAGGAAAGTGCTGCTGCAGCCTTGTCCTATTTAAAAGCTCATGCAAAAAAATATGGTATTGATCCAGCTAAATTTGAAGAAAGCAATATTCATATTCATGTTCCTGAAGGAGCCCAACCAAAAGATGGTCCAAGTGCCGGAATAACGATGCTGACTTCAATAGCATCAGCATTTATGAATAAAAAGGTGAAACCAAGATTAGCTATGACCGGTGAGATTACTTTAAGAGGTCAGGTATTACCGGTAGGAGGCATCAAAGAGAAAATTTTGGCAGCTAAACGCTCTGGAGCTAAAGAGATTATTCTTTGTCATCAAAACCAAAAAAATGTTGAAGAAATCAATCAGGACTTTATTAAAGGCTTAAAATTTCATTATGTAAAAGAAATGGATGAAGTGCTTGAAATTGCATTGGGAAAAGTAGGGGATAAGAAGAAAAAATAGTCGCTTACTTTGATTTTTTTAAAGAAACCCGTTTGATTATTTAAATTAAACGGGTTTGCTTTTTATACCAACTCCAATTATTGGATTCTTAGAATGTGCTCCATTAAAAATTTCATTTTTGGGACACAAAACCTTGCTGCGACAAGATATTTTAAATGTTTTTTTAAATAGACCGGAAATTAATGCTAAGATTGGACTGCTTCAAATAGAGAAATAAATTAAATAGGTTTAAGTATTTTTTGCTATCAGAAAAATATTCATTTTCTCTATGATCAAAATGTTATTTAAATTTAATGTCTAACTTTCAAATATTTTATTTAATTTTGAAAGATACTTTTTATAAATAAATTAAATTGTTTTTAAAAAACAAATAGTATTATTATGAATAACGAATGGCCACTTTGGGAAATTTTTGTCCGTAGCAAGACCGGTTTAGATCATAAACACGTAGGAAGCCTTCATGCAGCAGATGCACAAATGGCAATCGAAAATGCCAGAGATGTTTATACTAGAAGAATGGAAGGTGTCAGTATTTGGGTGGTAGAAAGCAGTAAAATTCATGCTTCTAATCCAGATGATGCCGGTTCTTTTTTTGATCCTGCTAATGATAAGGTTTATAGACATCCCACATTTTACAAGCTTCCTAAGGAAGTGGAATATATGTAAATAGATTAAGAATTTTTGAAAACAATTTTAAAATAATGTCAATCAATAAATTACATTATATTTTGCAAATGGCCGACAATGCCCTGGTTTTAGGGCATCGCATCAGTGAGTGGTGTGGACACGGGCCTGTTTTAGAGCAAGATATAGCAATTACCAATACAGCTTTAGATCATATTGGACAAGCAAGAAACTTGTATCAATATGCTGCCGAATTATACAATCAATTAAATGAAACTGAAAAAAAGAATGCCTTTACCGGCTTTTTTTGGGAAGAGGGTAAAACGGCTACAGAAGATACTTTCCCATATCTTCGGGATGCATGGGATTTTAAGAATATTTTATTAGTGGAACAAGCTAATGAAGATTGGGCTTATACTATTGCACGTTCTTATTTCTATGATACATTTATGTTGTTGTTTTATACAGAGTTAAGTAGGAGTAAAGACGAGACTATGCAGGCTATTGCCTCAAAATCTTTAAAGGAAGTACAGTATCACCATAGATGGAGTAGGGAATGGGTCTTAAGATTAGGTGATGGCACAGAAGAAAGTCATCAAAGAATGCAAAATGCCATCCTAGACTTATGGGCTTATACGGGAGAAATGTTTTTACCCAGCCAAGTTGATATTGAAATGTTAGAAAGTGGTGATGGTGTTAATATTGATAGCTTAAAAGCACAGTGGTTTTCCCAAATTAACGAAACCCTTTCAGAGGCTACAATAACTGTTCCTGACCTTAATGCTTGGATGCATCATGGAGGTAAACAAGGTAACCATACAGAACGATTGGGTTTTATTCTTTCTGATTTGCAATATTTGCAAAGAGCCTATCCGGATGCAATCTGGTAGAGAGGAACTTGACTTTAATTTCGGAAGTATTTTTGCTTAATTTAAAGCCATTAAAGAAATTTATTTATTTTCTTGATTTGTAAGTTATTCAAGGATTAATTAAAATGCTTTTTCAATTTAGATTTGAGAAGTGGTGAAAAAAAATTTTTAGATAGTTCAAAATACAAAGTCGCCCTATGGGCGACTTTCACAATTTTACACCTTTAAATTTCGATTTTTAATCTATGATTGATAATTATTTGGCTGTTTTTATTAAAATTTATCCGGAAACTGTTTGGCGATTCCATCTGATAAAGAGGCTGCAAAATGCATCATATCGTTGAATGCAACATCATAATCGATTACTGCTTGTGGATAATCTTTTTGAAGCAGGGCAACGGAATAAGCAATTGTTTGGGTTAGGTGGTCGTCCATGTGCATACGCATGTGGTCTTGTTCCCAATTTTTTGGATTAGCAGCAGATAAAAAGTCTGCAATTTCTTTTCCATTTTCACGCCAATTGGCTATAGCTTGGTTTAGAGCCGTTTGGTCGTTATTTTTTGCCGCTTCCAATACCGGTACAGCTCCATTGATATGACCTTTGAGCAAAGTAGCTAATTGGTCTCCTGCTGCTTGTCCATAATAAGGTACAATAGCTGCCCCAATATCCTCTTGGTTTTTTAATAATCGATTAAGAGATGCTTGTAAGGCTGAGGAGTTATTGAAATAGGCATCTACAGTAGCATAAGTATATTGCATGTGGTCAGCCCAAAGTTTATGCATTGCATTGTTCAGATCTCGATACTTTTCTGTAGTAATAGGGTTTATGACATCTGCCTTTTTGCAACTTTCAAATGTAAACATAAACATTGATGCAAGAATAGTAGTTAGTAACAGTGCCTTAGCATTTAATCGTAGTTTTGTGAATTGACTTTTCATTTTTTTAAAATTTATAATTGTTAATAATGCACTATTGGAGTAAAGGAAAACAAAAAAGGTTACAAAGTGATTTTTGTATGTTGGGTGTTGTACCAATTTATGCTTCATAGATATTGCCAAAACTAAAAACAGATGAGTATATTGAACAGGATAGATTGTTCTTTAAAATGAAAAATAGATTTTGATTACAAGTCACAATTTTTTTTAATGAAGGCTTGTTCTTTTTAGCATATTTGAAGATAATGTTTTAAAGTAAACAAATCATAGTGTTAGATAAAATTGAGTCAATTAAGTATTCTCCATCATTATCTTTTTGTTGTACTAATAGTGTTAAATCTGAGTGGTGCTTCTTTTTGATAATGAATTAAATATTTGAATATCCCATTTAAATAACTTTTTCTATGGTGTTTTTATATTATTTATTAATTAATAATTAACATTCAATAATTTATAAATTAAATATAAAAATTATATTCGATTTGCGGGGTTTTATTATACATTTTCATTATGAGCGTATAGTATTTTATTATTAAATTCATAAAAAAATATTTGTAATTCAAAGGAATAGTATTTAACTTTGTTATCAAATTAAAGTCTAACCATAACTATTAAAATAAATATATTATTGATATGAAAATACTTTACAAAATATTCTTAATTCTATTGCTGGGGATAGGGTTGCATTGCCAAGTTGCACAGGCTCAAAGTATGGAGCAACAAAGGTTTTCCAATAATATTGAAAAGAGGATTTATACTTATCCAAATCCTGCAAACAATATTGTTTCCATTAAACTATCTTCCGGATTAAAAGCAGATGCAAAATCAGTTGATATCCTTAGCGTTATCGGTAGGACAGTAGCAACACAAAGAGTTTCATCTAATGAAAATGATGATTTGGTATTTACAAATCTAAATCAGTTACCTGAAGGTGTTTATATTGTTTCTGTAAAAAATGCTGATGGTAAGATATTGCAAAGCTCAAAATTATTGATTCAGCGGTAGAAGAGAGTCTTTTTCTAAACGGAAGCTTTGCAAAGCTTCCGTTTTTTTATTACTTTTATATTTCGAATGATCACCTAAACCCAATTAATTATGTCAAGTAAAATTTTATATACCCAAATAGACGAAGAGCAAGAAAAGAAAGCTATTTTAAGAGAGTATAAGGCTTTGCTAAAAGGATTAAAAGACCGAATAAAAACTAACGACAGAAAACGTTTATTGCGGAAAGCATTTGAGATGGCGGTAGAAGCTCATAAAGACATGCGGAGGAAGTCTGGAGAACCTTATATCTTGCATCCAATTGCTGTGGCAAGGATTACAGTAGAAGAGATTGGTTTAGGGGTAAAATCCGCTATTTGTGCCTTATTGCATGATGTTGTAGAGGACACCGAAATTACTTTAGACGATATTACCCGTGAGTTTGGTTCTGTTTATGCCGGTATTATTGATGGTCTTACTAAAATTAGTAATGTCGTTGATTTTAAAAACGGAGTTTCTATGCAGGCAGAGAATTTTAGAAAAATTCTTTTAACCCTCGCCGATGACCCTCGGGTTATTCTGATTAAGCTTGCTGATAGATTACACAATATGCGTACCTTAAGCAGTATGGCAAGAGATAAACAAATGAAAATTGCCTCTGAAACTGCTTTTATTTATGCCCCATTGGCTCATCGGTTAGGACTTTATGAAATAAAATCCGAATTAGAAGATTTAAGTCTTAAATATACCCAGCCGGATGTATATTTGGATATTGCAAAAAAACTTAAAGAAAGTAAACGGCAACGAACCAAATATATTAAAGATTTTATCAAACCCATCAAAGATGAATTAGACACCAGTGGGTTTAATTTTGAAATTTATGGTCGTCCAAAATCTGTTTTCTCTATTTATAATAAAATAAAAAATAAAGGAGTTTCTTTTGAAGAAGTTTATGATCTTTTTGCCATCAGAATCATTTTAAATTCTGAAAGAGAAAAAGAGAAAGAAGATTGCTGGAGGGTGTATTCTATAATTACTAATTTTTATCGCCCGAGTACAGAACGGCTCAGAGATTGGATTTCTGTACCGAAAGGGAATGGTTACGAAGCTTTACATACCACGGTAATGGGACCTGGAGGAAAATGGGTTGAAGTTCAAATTCGATCTAAAAGAATGAACGAAATTGCCGAAAAAGGTTTGGCTGCCCACTGGAAGTATAAAGAAGGTACGCAACACGAAAGCAAGTTGGATGATTTTTTAAAGCATATTGGTGACATATTAAATAGCTCTGATGCTGATTCCTTAGACTTTTTACAAGATTTTAAACTTGACCTTTTTACTAAAGAAATTTATATTTACACGCCAAATGGTGATTTACGTGTATTGCCAAAAGGTGCAACAGCAATAGATTTAGCTTTTGACATTCACTCTGAATTGGGTGCCAGATGTATTGGTGCTAAGGTCAATTATAAATTAGTTCCCATAAGCCATGTATTGGATAGTGGTGACCAAGTAGAAATTATTACCTCCAGTAAACAAAAACCTTCAGAAGATTGGTTGAAATTTGCAATTACCGGTAAAGCGAAATCTAGAATAAAATATTATTTAAAAGAAGAAAAAAGAAAAATTGCCGAGGATGGTAAAGCTATTGTAGAAAGAAAACTAAACGGATTAGGCTTAAAACCTAATAATCATAATATCAATGAAATGGTTACTCATTTTAAGCAGGCCTCTCCATTGGATTTATTTTATGCCGTAGCCGTTGAAAATATTGATTTAGGAGTATTGAAAAGTTTCAGTATTGTAGGGGATAAGTTTTTTAAGCCGGTTAAAGAAGCTCCTAAACAAGAAAATATGGCTGCAATAGCAGATTTGCCATTGTCTGAAAAACCTGTAACTAAAGGCTCTGAACTTATTATCTTTGGTGAAAGCTCTGATAAGTTTTTCTATAAGTTGTCAAAATGTTGCCATCCAATTCCGGGAGATGATGTTTTTGGTTTTGTTTCTTCTGGCGAAGGCTTGAAAATTCATAGATATGACTGCCCCAATGCAGAAAGTCTAATGGCAAAGTATGCCCATAGAATCGTAAAAGTAAAATGGGCAAAGAATAAAGATATTTCCTTCCTTACAGGTGTTAGAATTATCGGTCTCGACGATGTGGGGATAGTTCAAGGAATCACCCAAATTATCACTTCAGAAATGAAAATTAATATGCGCTCCATAAGCATAGATTCTCAAGATGGTGTATTTGATGGTACCATTAAAGTATTTGTAAAGAATAAAGAAGAGTTAGATACACTTTGTAATAAGTTAGAAACCATAAATGGGGTTCAAAAAGTATTAAGATTGCAAGAGGATGAGTAAGTCGGAAATAATTATGGATTCAAAAAAATGTCTGGCAGCTGCTATTCCCTTTCCGTCAATAAGTTGGTGGAAGATAGCATTGGAAAATGGTATTGTGTTTTTAGACAAAAATGAGCCTTTTCAAAAAATGAGTTATAGAAACAGGTATTATCTTGCCGGTAAACAAGGCAAAATGCTTTTGAGTATTCCTTTATCAAAAGGAAAGGGTCAGCAGCTGCCGATGAAAGATGTCCAAATTTCTTATGCTGAAGATTGGCAAAAAAATCATTGGAAAACTATCCAAAGTCTTTTAGGAAATTCTCCATTTTTTGAGTTTTTAGATTTTCAGATACAACCATTTTTTGAAAATAAAATAAATAGCCTTTACGAATGGAATAAAGCTACTATTGAATGGGCAAATGATTTTTTGGGTCGTCCATTAGTCATAAAGGAATTTGAAAAAGGAATGGAACTTGATGGTATATTGGATATTAGGGAATTAATTCATCCTAAATCGAATGAAGGCGCTATTGATATTTCTTATTATCAAGTTTTTAAAGCCGATATAGGATTTATTAATGATTGTTCTATATTAGACCTTATTTGTTGTGAAGGGAAAAATGCCTTAAATGTACTTAAAAGTATTTAAGGCATTAATAGATAATAAAAAATTAAAGCATTTTATGGCTTTTTAATTGGACTGTTAGGCTCTTTGGCAAAATGATTAAAAACTATTTTGTCCATAAGTTTTGGGAATATTTTATTTAATAAGACTGTTAGTTTTCCTTGGGAAGTCATCACTATCGTTCTCTTTCTTTGTTCAATACCATTAAGAATATTATTTGCACATTCTTCAGCACTCATTAGCTTACTTTCGTCTAAAGGCGTTTCTTTTTGGGTGTTCCCATCGGCAGAAAGTGCAGTATTTCTGATGTTAGAACTTGTAAATCCGGGAGCTACCCACATGATATTTACCGATTTATAAAGAAGTTCCGTTCTTAATGCCTCAAAAAATCCTTGCATTGCAAATTTAGAAGCAGAATAACCGGTTCTGCCAGGAAGCCCCCGATAGCCTGCAATAGAAGAAATTCCTACTATTGTACCTTTGTTTTTTATTATGGACGGTAATGCTGCTTTGGTGGTATATACCGTTCCCCAAAAGTTAACAGCCATTAATTCTTCCAAGACCTTTACATCTAAATCTTCAAACAATGCCCGCATACTGGTACCGGCATTGTTGATTAATACATCTATACGATTCCATTTCTTTTCAATAGTAGCGATAAAAGTGTAGCAATCTTCTTTTTGGGCAATATCTGCTTGAACCAATAAGATTTCCGGATAAGTGCTGTATATTTGTTTTAATTTATCTAAATTTCTGGCACAAACTGCAACTTTTGCACCTCTCTTTAATGCATCTAAAGCCAGCGCTTTCCCTATTCCTGAGGAAGCACCGGTAATGGCAACTACTTTGTTTTTTAAATTCATGAAACTTAATATAAAAGGCAAAGATAATCAATCTCCCTCTTTCCAATAAGCTTTTAAGCTATTGAATCTTTTATTTTAGCAATTAATGAATTGGAATTTATTGAAAAGAATTATCTTTGAAGATAATATTCTAAATATGGGTATGTTTTCAACCAAAAATAAACAACTTTTTCCTAAAGAAGATGCCGATGAAATCGCTAAATGTATCCAAAGTGCCGAAAAGGATACTTCTGGAGAGATAAGAATTTATATTGAATCTCATTGTACCTATGTCAATGCAATGGATAGGGCTTGGGAGATTTTTCTTAAATTGAAAATGGAAAAGACATTGTTACGGAATGCGGTGTTGATTTATATAGCAAAAGTAGATAAGCAAGTAGCTATTATTGGTGATGAAGGGATTCATGAAAAAGTAAAAGGAATCGACATTTGGGGACAAAGCTTACAGGTTTTGAAAATGCACTTTAAAAATGGGGCTTTCAAAGAAGGATTGAGAAGTGTCGTTGAAAATGTAGGTCAAGAGTTGAAAAAACATTTTCCTGCAACAAGTTCTGTTAACCATAATGAAATTCCGGATGAAATTGTTTTTGGTAATTAAAAAAGAATTAATGAATAAAAAAATATTACGTTTTGTCTTTTTGACGCTAATTAGTATTAGTTTTTGGTCATTTATCGGTTGGTCTCAAAGTTCTGAACAGGACTTCCCTAAACCAATGGATCCGCCTAGGCTAGTAAACGATTTTGCAAATGTACTTTCATCTTCTGAGAACGAACAGCTTGAAAAGACCTTGGAGGCTTTTAATGATAGCACTTCTAATGAGATAGCTATTGTAACACTCAAGAGTGTAGGTGCTTATGATATAGCATCCTATACTTTTGAATTGGGAAATAAATGGGGAATAGGAAAAAAAGGAAAACGAAATGGTGTATTGATTCTAGCTGCTATTGACGACCGAAAAATATGGATAGCTACCGGTTATGGATTAGAGGGAGCTTTACCGGATGCCTTAGTGGGTAGGATAATTAGAAATGAAATTTTGCCTTTTTTTAGATCAGGTAATTATTATCAAGGGTTTAGCAATGGAATAGTACAAATAATAAAAGCTTCAAAAGATGAATATAAAGCCGATCCTAATGATAATAGTTCTGATGTTCTTTCCGAGAACTGGGGTCCAATAATGGTATTGATTGTAATATTTATTCTCATATTCTTCATTGCAAGTAAAACGAAAGGTGGTGGTGGCAACAATACTGGAGGTGGTAGATATATTTCAAGAAGAGGTAGTGATATATGGTTAGGAGGATTCGGAGGAGGAGGTAGTTTTGGAGGTGGTGGCGGCGGTGGCGGCTTTGGAGGTTTCGGTGGAGGAAGTTTTGGGGGAGGTGGTGCTGGAGGAAGTTGGTAAACTTTTATTTAATATAAAAATATAATGGTAGGCTCCATTATAATTGAATGTTTATTTATAATAATTGGTGCTAATATTATACGTATATTACTCTTATTATTAATTATTTGCATTAAAAATATTTTGATTTTCTTTTTTCTAAGTAAAAAGATTTGGTTAATTGTAAATGAATTGTTATTTTCGTAATTGATTAACCTAATGAAATCTTTGAAATGAAATGTGTATTTAAAACCGTATTATTAACAATAATAACCTTATCAGTATTAGTCATTGCTGTAATTGAATTGACAGGTATCAGTTCCAATTCTTTCTTTAATAAATCTGAAGCTGCACCTCATTATGACGATCAGCCTCAAATTTCAATTAAACCTTTGGATGAAAAGGAGGATTATAAACATGATTTACCTGTTACAACGATAGAATTTGATTCAGAAAAGTATGATTTTGGAAAAGTAAAGGAAGGGCAGTTGGTTAATCATACTTTTGTTTTCAAAAATTCTGGTAATAATCCTTTAACTATTAAGAATGTAATTGCAACTTGTGGTTGTACTATTCCAAAGTTTACAAAATCCCCAATATTGCCTGGTGGGGTAGGTGAAGTTGCTGTTGAATTTAATTCAAAAGGAAGATCCGGATTAATAAATAAAAAAGTTTTGGTATTGAGCAATACACCTGAAGAGATGATTGCTTTGAATTTCACGGCAGAAATTGTAAAATAAACAGCTTAATATTAATGGGATTATTCAAATAATCCCATTAATATTTTATCAAATACTCGTTTGAAGTGTTTTTTATAATGACTGTTTCATTTTAATCATTTTTAAAGCTGCAATCATTGCTTCTTCACCTTTGTGTCCATGGTTGCCTCCAAGTCTTTCCCATGCCTGTTCTTCTGTGTCTAAGGTTAGCACTCCAAAAATTACTGGAATAGGTAGTATTAAATTTAGTTGGGTAATCCCTTCTGTTACTGCCTGACTAACATATTCAAAATGTGGCGTTCCTCCACGGATTACTGCACCAAAAGCAATGATGGCATTTGGGTTATCGTCATCTTGAAAAGTGGCATCGTGTAATGCTTTACAAGCAAATGGTATTTCAAAGCTACCGGGAACTTTCACGATTTTGGTAATTTGATTATTGGTTAAAGTTGCAATTCTTTTTGCTCCTTCTATTTGTTCTGCAACGATTTTATCATTCCATTCTGTATATACAATTCCAACTCTACCATTACGTAAATTCATGATATTGTCTAAGTTTAAAAGAGAATTGCTTTCTGATGATAATGCCATATTTATGATTGTTTTTTAGTTAGTTGTAAAAATTTTTTGTGTAAGGCTATTACCTGATGGATTAAAGAATGCTTACCATCATTTATTATAATAAAGTCACATTGTTTCATTTTTTTATCTTCATCCATTTGTCCTGCCATACGTTTTAAGATTATTTCTTTTGATACTTGGTCTCTTTGCATCGCACGTTGCAGTCGAAGTTTAAAAGGAGCACTTACGCCTATCATGTAATCCATGTCAACATTTGAACCACTTTCAAAAAATAAGGCTGCTTCTTTTAATACGTAAGGAGCATTTTGGTTTTCTAGCCATATTGCTCCATGTTTTCTTACGATGGGATGGGTGATGCTATTTAATAATGCTAATTTTTCTGGAAAACCAAAGACTATTGAAGCCAAAAGAGTTCTATTGAGTTTATTGTTTTGATAAATTTCGGTACCAAAATTTTTTATCAATTCTGATTTTAGTGCTTCATTATTATTCATTAAATCTTTAGTAAAACTATCAGCATCTAAAACCGGTATTCCTAAGGTTTTAAATATGCGAGATACTACACTTTTGCCAGAACCAATTCCACCAGTTAAGCCTATTTTTAACATGGTGTAAAGCTAATAGCTTTTTTTCAATTGAAAAATTGTTTTTTGTTTGTAAATATTATTGACTATTTTTATTTTCAATTACTTTGGAGTTTATTTTTCAATAAAATCAATGGTTTCTATTTGATTATTATTATATTTGCCAATAAACTTTGAATGATTTTTGTTCTTAAATATTTTACTTTGAAAATTAATTTTTAAGAAAATTATCATTTAAAAAAAATATTATCATATATGAGAATAGCATCCAAAATAATATTTCTTTTCATTTCTTTTTTAATTTTAGGAGTGCAAGCGTTTTCTTCCCATATTTTTGGTGGCGATATCGTTTATAGGTGCAAAGGGAATAATATTTATGAGTTTACGTTTAGCTTATATCAAGATTGTTTAAGTGGGGAGCCTGATGCCATTAATCAAGACAATCCTGCTTTTTTTTCAATATTTGATGCCAATACCTATTTTGAAGTTGCAGGAGGCTCTACCGGCTTGGCAATTTCAAGCGACATTATTCCTGCCGGATTCTCTAATGAATGTATAAATAATTTACCACAAACCTGTTTAAGAAAAACAATTTTTAAGTTTACAGTAAATCTTCCGCCAAACAGTGCAGGATATATTTTTACATATCAAAGGTGTTGTCGAAATCAAACAATAAATAATATTTATGCTCCAGGTCAAACAGGAGCTACTTTTACGGCTTTGATTCCTCCATTTACTTCTGGGCAATGTGCCAATAATAGTGCTGTTTTTAATAATAATCCTCCCCAGATAATTTGTGTAGATAATCCCTTTTCATTTGATTTTTCTGCATCGGATATGGATGGAGATTCTTTAAGCTACGAGTTATGTGCGGCTTATATTGGCGGTTCTACTTCCGACCCATTGCCAGGGAGTAATTTTGGAAATTCCGGTCCCATTCAGCCACCTCCTTATACAGAGGTAAGTTATATTCCTCCATTTTCTGCTACTTATCCCACACCTTCTTCACCGGCATTTGCGATTGACCCTATTACTGGTTTCCTGACAGGTACCCCAACTCAAATAGGAAGATATGTATTTACCATCTGTTGTAATGAATGGAGGAATGGGCAGATTATCAATACACTAAAGAGAGATTTGCAATTTGTAGTCACCAATTGTTCTAAAGCAGTAATAGCCAATATGCCTTCCTATAGTTTTGAGCCGGATGTTTATATTGCAAAATGTGATTCTAATTTTACTGTTAAATTTGAAAATACAAGTGTAGGAGGTATTAACTATTTTTGGGATTTTGGTGTCACCAATAGTATTGCTGACACTTCACAAAATTTTGAACCGAGCTTTACTTATCCTGATACAGGAACTTATGATGTCAAATTAGTGGTAAATAGAGGATCCACATGCTCTGATAGTATTGTAAGGAAAGTGAAAATTTACCCTATATTAAAAGCGGATTTTGGAATAGATGGAAAATTCTGTAAAGGAGAAACAATTTATTTTTCAGACCAATCAAAAGTAACCTATCCTTCTATATTCTCAAGAGAATGGACTTTTAGTGATCAGACTCAAGATACGGGGATGAATGTCTCCCATGTTTTTGACCCTAATAAAGAAAACTTTTCAGTTAAGTTAGTAGTAAAATCTACTAAAGGCTGTATGGATTCTATTACTAGAAAAGTTTATATTCCTTATTTTAATCCATCGGCCGGAAATGATACGGCTGTTATTGTAAACCATACATTTAATATGAATGGAAGTGGTGGAGCCGTTTATCAATGGACTCCTCCCGATTTTCTTTCTAATAGTACCGATCCACAATCAGCTATTACTATTCCTAATTTAGGAATCTACAAATATAATTTGTATGTTGAAGATATAAATGGCTGTTCCGGAAACGATTCTGTTACCATTATCGTAGCAGACAAACCTAAATTTATTGTTCCTAGTGGTTTTTCTCCTAATGGCGATGGAATAAACGATGTCGTTGCTCCAATTTCAGTTGGATTTCCTAATTTGATATTTTTTAGAATTTATAATCGATGGGGCAATTTGGTTTATCAAATGTATAGTTACAGAGGTGCAGGATGGGATGGTACTTTTAAAGGAAAAAAAGCAGACCAAGGAGTTTATTTTTGGGAAGCCAAAGTTTATAACTTGGAAGGGAAAACTGAATTTTTCAAAGGAGATATTTCTTTAATTAGATAGGCTGAGAAGAATAAATAAAAAGAAAGGATGAAAATATTAATTACAGGTGCAACCTCTGGAATAGGTGCTGCTACCGCAAAAAGATTTGCTCAAGATTATCATGATTTATGGCTAATAGGTCGAAGAGAAGAGCGGCTAGAAAATATTAAAACCCAACTTCAACAAGAATTTGGAATTGATGTAGAAATCACACCGATGGATGTTCGGAATTTTTCAGACTTTGAGAAATTAGCTATACAATTAAAAAGAAAATGGAAAGCACCAGATATTTTAGTCAATAATGCTGGACTTGCATTGGGCTTGGGCACTATTGACAAAGGTGATATAGAAGATTGGGAAACCATGATAGATACCAATATCAAAGGATTATTATATTCAAGTAGAGTAATTCTTCCATTAATGACTGCAAAAAATAAAGGACATGTAATCAATATTTGTTCTACCGCAGGTAAAGATGTTTATCTTAACGGCAATGTTTATTGTGCCACCAAACATGCTGTGGATGCTCTTTCTAAGAGTATGAGGATAGACTTGCTGCCACATAATGTAAAAGTAACCAATATCAGCCCAGGTATGGTTCATACCGAATTTTCTTTAGTACGATTTAATGGTGACGAACAAAAGGCAATTAAATCTTATGAAGGGTTTGAGCCCTTATATGCAGAGGACATTGCTGATTCAATTTATTACTGTGCTACTCTGCCTCCTCATGTTTGTATTAATGATTTGACAATTACCTGTACTCGTCAGGCAAATGGTATTTATAAAATAAAAGATGAAGATTTAGTTTGAAATACTTAAAAAAATAGATTTCCTGAACATATGGGAATTTAATTTTTGTGATTTTTTGAAAAGGCTTCTTGTTTCAATAGTTATTAGATTATTCTTTAGTTGAAAATTCTTAACCGCTGAGAAAACAATTTAAGACATAGGTTACAATGCTAATAATGTTATATTTGATATTTGTAGCATTCTTTAGAGAATTTTCAGGATATTATAGAACTTAATAATGGATTAAACGCCAAGAAGTTTATCTTATTCTTATAGGATATACAAAAAATCCTTATTTTATCATATTAATAAAAATAGAAAAATTCACTATTGTATAATATGTAAAAAAAAACTACCTTTGCACGAATTTTTATAGAAGAAATTTAGTAAAATACAGATGAATAATAAATATATCGAATTTAAGAGTTTGAATATGCCTGCCATAGAACAGGAATGGCGAAAACATTGGGAGGAAAATCACTTTTTTCAAAAAAGTATTAGTCTTAGAGAGGGAGCACCTTCTTTTGTGTTTTATGAAGGGCCTCCAAGTGCAAATGGAATGCCCGGTATTCATCATGTGATTTCTAGAACATTAAAAGATTTAGTTTGTCGATATAAAACTATGCAAGGCTTTCAGGTAAAAAGAAAAGCCGGATGGGATACGCACGGATTACCAGTGGAGCTGGGTGTGGAAAAAATGTTAGGAATTACAAAAGAAGATATTGGTAAAACTATATCCATTGCGGACTATAATGAAGCCTGCCGTAAGGAGGTAATGAAATATAAGGACAAGTGGGATGAACTGACCCAAAAAATGGGTTATTGGGTGGATTTAGAAAATCCTTATATCACTTTTGATAATAATTATATTGAAAGCCTTTGGTGGGCATTGAAAGAATTATTCAAAAAAGGCTATCTTTATAAAAGTGTGAGCATTCAGCCCTATTCTCCGGCTGCCGGAACAGGTTTAAGTTCGCATGAATTGAACCAACCCGGAACCTATAAGGATGTAAAAGATACCTCTGCTACTGTTTTGTTTAGGGTAGATGCTGCTTCCAGAGCAGCTTTGGGGGTGGACAATGATGATAAGGAAGTTTATTTTATGGCTTGGACTACTACGCCTTGGACCTTGCCATCCAATGCAGGATTAACTGTGGGAGCCAATATTGACTATGTTTTAATCCATACTGTAAATCCTTATACCCATCAAATTCAAAAAGTAATTATAGCACAGGCTTTAATTTCAAAATATTTTAAGACTGAAGGTGAAAATTTAGCTATTGAAAATTGGGATACCGGTGCTAAAATTTTACCTTGGAAGCTATTGAAAAGCTTTAAGGGTAAAGATTTAGAAGGCTTACGTTATGAGCAATTATTGCCATTTGAAAGCAATAGGCCTGAATTAAGTGGTGGAGATCCTTTTAAGGTTATTTTAGGAGATTTTGTCACTACTGAAGATGGTACCGGTATAGTACATACGGCTCCGGCTTTTGGAGCAGATGACTATAAAGTTGGTCAGAAAAATAACATCGGAATTTTCACCTTGGTTGATCGTCAAGGTAAGTTTATTGATGGAACTGGTGAATATTCCGGAAGATATGTGAAGAACTATAAAGATGATCCTAATTATGAGGATGTCAATGTAGATATTTCCGTTCAATTAAAGCAACAAGGTCAAGCTTTTAAAGTTGAAAAATACGAACACAGCTATCCGCATTGTTGGCGTACAGATAAACCTGTAATTTATTATCCCTTGGATGCTTGGTTTATTAAAACCACAGCATTGAAAGATAGAATGGTGGCTTTAAACAAGACCATTAACTGGAAGCCAAAAGCTACTGGGGAAGGTCGTTTTGGTAATTGGCTAGAGAATATGGTGGACTGGAATTTGAGTCGTAGCCGATTCTGGGGCACACCCTTGCCTATATGGGTATCTGAAAATGGTAATTTGAAGTGTATTGGTGCTGTTGCCGAGTTAGAGGAAGAAATTAAAAGAGCCCAGGAGGTGGGATATAGTACAGATATTGAATTGCCGTTATTAGATTTACATAAACCTGTGGTGGATGATATCGTTTTGGTAGATGAAAACAATCAACCCATGTATCGTGAACCAGATTTGATTGATGTTTGGTTCGATTCTGGAGCTATGCCTTATGCCCAATGGCATTTCCCGTTTGAAAATAAAGAAATTTTTGCCAAAAACTATCCTGCTGATTTTATTGCTGAAGGAGTGGATCAAACCAGAGGATGGTTTTACACCTTACATGCTTTGGGTTCCTTATTAAAAGAAAGCGTGCATGAAGAATTAAAGAAAGCCGGGTTAGAAGTTTCGGATGACCTTTATCCGGGATTGGCATATAAAACTGTAATTGCCAATGGCCTTGTCTTGGACAAGGACGGCAATAAGATGAGTAAGCGATTAGGTAATGTTGTGAACCCTTTTGAAACTATTGAGAAATATAGTGCCGATGCTACTCGATGGTATTTGATAACCAATGCTTCGCCATGGGACAGTTTAAAATTTGATATTAAAGGTATTGAAGAAGTACAACGCAAATTTTTCGGTACACTATATAATACTTATCAGTTCTTTGCTTTGTATGCCAATGTGGATGGCTTCCGTTTTGAAGAAAGCTATATTAAATTGGAAGAAAGACCCGAAATTGACAGATGGATACTTTCATCATTGAATACTTTAGTGAAAGATGTCAATCAATATTTGGATGAATATGAACCCACACAAGCTGGTAGGGCAGTAGAGCGGTTTGTTGATGAACAATTAAGCAACTGGTATGTTCGTTTATGTCGTCGTCGTTTCTGGAAAGGAGAATATGAGTTTGATAAAATTTGTGCTTATCAGACATTGTTTGAATGTTTGATAACCTTGAGCAAATTAATTGCTCCTATCAGCCCTTATTTTGCAGATTGGTTATACAATAATTTAAATAAAGTAAGTGGTAAAGAAGATTCAGAATCTGTTCACCATGTTAGCTTTCCTAAAATTGTTTTAAGTGCGGTAGATAGTGATTTGGAAAAAAGAATGCAAAAAGCTCAAGATATTTGTTCTTTGGTATTATCTTTAAGAAAGAAAGTAAATATTAAAGTAAGGCAACCTCTACAAAAAATATTGGTGCCGGTTTTAAATAACAAAGAAATAGAGCAGATTGAATTGGTAAAAGAATTGATACTCTCTGAGGTTAATGTAAAAGAGTTGGAATTGCTTATTGATGATAGTTTTTTTAAAAAGAGTATCAAGGCTAACTTTAAAACATTAGGTAAAAAAGTAGGGAACAAAATGAAAGCGGTTGCTGCTTATATTAATTCCATGAATAAAGAAGAGATTGCGATTTTAGAACAAAAAGAAAGTTTGCAAATTTCTTTAGAAAATGAGGAACTTGTATTATCTTTGGAAGATGTAGAAATTTCAGTTCAAGATATTCCCGGTTGGTCTGTTGCCAGTAAAGATGGAACAACTGTTGCCTTGGATATCACCTTAAACGATAGCCTGTTAGAGGAAGGGAATGCAAGAGAATTAGTAAATAGAATACAAAAAATAAGGAAAGAAAAAGATTTAGATTTAACAGATCGTATTTTTGTTCAAATTGAAGAGAAAGAAAATATTGCACAAGCGATAAAGAATAATGAAACTTATATTTCAAACGAAATATTAGCAGATAAAATAGAATTAGTAAACCATGTTACAGATGGCATAGTAATCGAAGTTAACGAGCAAGAGCTAGCTGTCTTCATAAAAAAAATATTGTAAATTATGGCAACCAAAAAGACAATTACCCCAAAAAAAGCTACAAATGTAGAAAAGAAAGTTGTTGAGAAAAAGATTGCTGCCACCAAAAAGACTGAAACTTTAAAGAAAGAAACAGGAAAAAAAGTGGAGACAACTAAGACATCAGCTGATACTAAAAAAACTGTAACTGCTACTAAAGCAAAGGCTCCTACAAAAGAAGTAGTTGCAAAAAAGGTTGCTCCTGCTAAAAAAGTAGCAGCACCTACAAAAGAAGTAGATGCTAAAAAAGCTACTCCTGCTAAAAAAGTGGTAGCACCTACAAAAGAAGTAGTTGCTAAAAAGGCTGATCCTGTTAAAAAAGTAGCAGCACCAAAAAAAGAAGTAGTTGCTAAAAAGGCTGATCCTGTTAAAAAAGTAGCAGCACCAAAAAAAGAAGTAGTTGCTAAAAAGGCTGCTCCTGCTAAAAAAGTAGAAGCACCTAAAAAAGAAGTAGTTGCTAAAAAGGCTGCTCCTGCTAAAAAAGTAGAAGCACCTAAAAAAGAAGTAGTAACAGAAAAGAAAACAGTTAGCAAAACCGTGAAGGTAGTTGAAAAGCCGGTAGAAGAGAAGAAGAGTTCATTGTTGTCAAGAAGAGCATCGAGATTGGCAAAGACTGAAGAAAAACCAAATCAAGTAATTGCTATTCATAACACTAAGAAAGTGGTGAAAGAAGAGATGGAAATTGACGAAGAGGATGTTTTTGATCCGCAACCCAGATCCATCTTAGATATGCCGGAAGAGCCGGTAACACCCACTTATAGATATAGTGATGATGAATTGCAAGAGTTTAAAGAACTTATATTAAAACGATTAGCTGCTGCAAGAGATAATCTTTCCTATTATCAGAACCTAATTTCAAGAAAAGATGATGCCGGAGATGATGCCGATAATCGATTAAACAGTATGGAAGATGGTAGTGGTGCTATGGAAAAGGAACAGTTGTCACTTTTGGCTGCTCGTCAAGCTCAGTTTATCAATAATCTTGAAAAAGCATTGATAAGAATAGAGAACAAAACTTATGGTATTTGTAGAGAAACAGGGAAGTTGATTGATAAAGCTCGTTTACGTGCAGTACCTCATGCTACTTTAAGTATAGAGGCCAAAAATTCAATGAAAAGATAAAAATATTATCAACTCAACAAAAGAGACAATTCCATTGAAATTGTCTCTTTTGTTTTTTAATAAAATATTGAAATTATTGAAGCTTTCTTTCCAGAGTACTCGTAATTAATAGGTCGGTGGACTCTATGATGTTTACAATATTTATTCCTTTAGCTTCTCCTTTTAAGGCTGCCTCATAAGTAAGAATATATTCTTTAATAGCCATTTTAAAATTATCGTCAAAAAGATGGGCATGTGGCGTCATAATATTGATAAATTTTATCAACCTTTCTGCTTTTGCTGGAATGGGATTGCCTTTAAATTTTTCATAATCGGGTTCAATAGATTTTAAATCGATAAGGAGATTCGTGATAATTTCTTTTTCTTTCATATTTTTATTGTTTTTTATTGAATTATTTTATGTTTTATTTTTAATAAAATGAGGATTTGTTCTTTTTTTAATGTTCAATTGTTACCGCTATCCCATCCTTTCAGAAAGCCATTTACACAATTCTTCAAGATAATATTGGTCAGTTTCGTCAAAATCATTCAAGCGATCACTATCAATATCTAAAATGGCAAAAACAGAACCATTTTTTAGAAGCGGAATAACTATTTCACTTTTAGAAGCTGAACTACATGCAATATGACCCGGAAATGTATTTACATCTGGAACTAATATTGTTTTTCTTTCTTTCCAAGCCGTTCCACAAACGCCATTTCCAAAATTAATACGAGTACAAGCAATAGGACCTTGAAAGGGTCTCAAAATCAAGATGTCGTCTTTTACCCAATAAAATCCAACCCAGAAAAAATTAAAACCTTGCTTAAGAGCTGCGACTACATTAGCTAAGTTTGCAATAATATCTTTTTCTTCTGCAATAATAGCCTGAATCATTGGAATTAATTGTTGGTACTTTTCAGCTTTGTTTCCTTCTAGATTAATTGATATTTCTGCCATGATAGTGATAGGAATAATTTGTAAAGGTCAAGTATTTTAATGATTAAAACTATCATTTTCAGGATAATTTTTTCCCAAATAGAAATTAATACTTTGGTCATTAATATTTTTTGAAATGTTGTTTTTTTTCACTTGCTTTGTACTAGATTTTTTGCTTTGAAATATTATGATAATTGGCGTTACAGGAGCAAATGGACATATTGGATTTTCTGTCTGTCAAACATTAGTGGAGCACCATTATAATGTATTAGGTTTTGTACGTCAAACTACTCCTTATTTGGAAGATTTGGGCATATCGTTATTTATTGGAAATTTGAATAATGAAAACGACCTCGAGGGTTTTGTAAAGTCCTGCAATGTAATTATTCATGCTGCCGGTAAGATTGATTTAGCTTATAAATTTAGTCAAGAATTATATGAAATTAATGTAAAAGCAACAGAACGGTTATTGAATTTTGCCTTACAATATAAAATTGAAAAATTTATTCACTTTAGCTCCATTCAGGCTTTTCTACAAAATAAAATTCATAAAACTATAGATGAAAACAGCCCTTTTTGTTCTGATAAGGCTTTGTATTATGATCAAACTAAAAGAGATGGTTTTTTGATGGTTTTAGAGGCAGCCCATTTAGGTTTAAATGTTATTATTCTATGCCCTACAGCAGTTATTGGAGTGCCAGATTATAAAATATCTAAGATTGGAAAGTCTGTTATTGAAATTTATAATAAAGTTTTTCCGGCTGTTGTAAATGGAGGATTTAATTTTGTAGATGTAAGGGATGTTGCTCAAGCTGCAGTTAAGGCATTGGAAAGTCCAAAATCTGGCGAAGTATATATTTTAGGTGGAAAATATTATTCATTAAATAAGTTTAGTGAAATTATTTTACATGAAAAAGGGGAGACAAAAGGGTTGAAAAGTATTCCAATATTGTATGCATATTGGGGGCTCCCTATTGTAAAGTTCCTTGCATGGCTATTTAAGAAAAAACCAATTTATGATAGTACTTATTTGGATATTTTGAACACTGGTAATAAAAATATCAGTCATCAAAAGGCAAGTCATGATTTAGATTATCATCCCCGACCATTGGAAGAAACATTGCATGATATGGTGGTTTGGTTAAAGAAAACTGAAATGATAAAATAACAAGAATGAATTTTGAACAATACCAATTTGTAGCTATTATTTGGATTGCATTGGCAATTTTGATTTTCATCCTTTTGCTCTATGTAAATGCACCTTATGGCAGGCATGCCAAAACCAATTGGGGGCCTTTAATAAATAATCGTTTGGGATGGTTTATTATGGAGTTTTTTTTGTTAATTGTGCTTCCATACTTTCTATTTACTGGTTCAAATCATCAATCTCCTGTCAATTTGCTGATTGTAGGTCTTTTGGTTTTCCATTATTTTTACAGAAGTTTAGTGTTCCCTTTTAGAATAAAGACTAAAGGGAAAAAGATGCCATTGATAATTGCAATTATGGGTATGGGCTTTAATCTGGTAAATGGATTTTTTTTTGGATATTTCCTTGGTAATTTTCATGTTTATGACCAAAATTGGTTAACCACGCCAAATTTTATTTTTGGATTTTTTATTTTTATTTTTGGTATGGGGGTTAATTGGCATTCAGATAATATTTTGATTGGATTGAGAAAAGAAAATGATATAGGATATAAAATTCCTTTTGGAGGCCTTTTTAGATTTGTAAGTTGCCCCAATTTATTGGGTGAAATTATAGAATGGTTAGGGTTTGCTATTCTTAGTTGGAGCTTACCTGGATTAGCCTTTTTCGTTTGGACTTTTGCCAATTTGGTACCCAGAGCAATAGCACATCATAATTGGTATTTACAAAAATTCCCGGATTATCCTAAGCATAGAAAGGCTATTTTTCCGGGAATTTTGTAGATTTGACTATTGTCTTTAAATAAAAACTTTGATTCCTATTCTTATTTGATTTTCAAAATATTGAAATTATTTATTGAGGTTATTGATAATAGAATCGTCAACAATTTCCGGGATGGTAACTTTTAGTAATGGCTCTTGTTCCATCGCTCTTTTAATAGCATCCATAGCACCTTCGTTTCTTGCCCAAGATCTACGGCTGATACCGTTATTGACATCCCAATGCAGCATGCTTTTCAATCTTCTGTCGGCATCGTCACTACCATCTAAAAGCATGCCGAAGCCACCATTAATCACTTCGCCCCAGCCAACACCTCCACCATTGTGGATAGACACCCAGGTAGCACCTCTAAAGCTATCGCCAATTACATTTTGAATTGCCATGTCAGCGGTAAATCGGGAACCGTCATAAATATTTGAGGTTTCTCTATACGGAGAATCCGTACCCGAAACATCATGGTGGTCTCTACCTAAAACTACCGGGCCTATTTTTCCTTCCTTGATAGCCTGATTAAAAGCTTTGGCTATTTCTATTCTTCCTTGTGCATCTGCATAAAGTATTCTTGCTTGAGAACCTACCACCAATTTATTTTGCATAGCTTCTTTTATCCAATGGATATTGTCTGCCATTTGTTGTTTAATATCTTTAGTCGCTGTTTTAGCTAAACCCTCTAATACTTCTGTGGCAATATTGTCAGTCATTTGCAAGTCCTCAGGTTTGCCGGAAGTACAAACCCAACGAAAAGGACCAAAGCCGTAGTCGAAGCACATTGGACCCATAATATCTTGCACATAAGATGGATATTTAAAGTCTATTCCATTAGGAGCAAAAACATCGGCTCCTGCTCTTGAGGCTTCCAATAAGAAGGCATTGCCATAATCAAAAAAGTAGGTACCTTTTACCGCATGTTTATTGATAGCATTCACTTGTCGGCGTAAGGATTCATAAACTTTTTCTTTGAAAAGTGTGGGGTTTTTAGCCATCATCTCATTGGAGGCTTCAAAACTCAAACCGGCAGGATAGTATCCTCCAGCAAATGGGTTATGACAAGATGTTTGGTCAGAGCCTAAATCAATATGAATGTTTTCGGTTAAGAACTGTTCCCAAATATCCACCACATTGCCTTCATAAGCAATTGAAACGGTCTCTTTGTTGGCTTGGGCTGTCCGCACTCTTGCTGCTAAGGCTTTCACATCGCTATACATTTCGTCCACCCAACCTTGGCTATGCCTTACCTGAACGGCTTTTGGATTGACTTCTGCACATATAGTGATGCATCCTGCAATATTTCCTGCTTTGGGCTGGGCTCCTGACATGCCGCCTAATCCTGCGGTTACAAAAATATTACCCTTAGGACTTTTTCCTATTTTTCTAAAACCATTTAAAACAGTAATAGTGGTGCCATGTACAATACCTTGAGGTCCGATATACATATAAGAACCGGCGGTCATTTGACCATATTGGGTAACACCTAATGCATTAAACTTTTCCCAATCGTCCGGTTTTGAATAATTAGGTATCATCATACCATTGGTTACTACCACCCTGGGAGCATCTTTATGCGAAGGAAATAAGCCCATTGGATGGCCAGAATACATTACCAGTGTTTGCTCTTCTGTCATTTCAGAAAGATATTTCATGGTAATGCGGTATTGAATCCAGTTTTGAAATACTGCTCCATTGCCTCCATAAGTAATCAGTTCATCAGGGTGTTGGGCTACTGCATGATCCAAGTTGTTTTGAATCATTAACATGATAGCCTTTGCCTGTTGACACTTTCCGGGATATTCTGAAATTGGGCGTGCATACATTTCATAATCAGGTTTAAATCGGTACATATAAATACGACCATAAGTATTTAATTCCTCATAAAACTCAGCTGCTAATTCAGAATGGAATTTTGTTGGAAAGTATCGTAAAGCATTTTTTACTGCTAAGATTTTTTCATCCGGAGTAAGAATTTCTTTACGCTTAGGAGCATGATTAATTTGAGTGGATAATTCTTTTTTAATTGGCAAGACATCCGGGATGCCCATTTGTATATCTTTTTGAAATGCTTCTAAAGTCATTTTTTGTAAAAATTAAAATTCAAACAAAGGTAAACCGCTTTAAGGAAAATAAAAAATGGAAAAACGTATTATGTCAATATATTTAGGGGGGCTGTTAAAATAACAGTACCCCTTAGGTCATCCACAATAAACTACCCAAATCAATTAGAGTAAGTTCAAATTGTATTTTTGTTTCTTTTTTGCTTCGTCAAAAAAGAAACAAAAAAGGCGACCCAAAACCAACTGCTCCGCGTGGCTTTGGGATGGCTCACGCTCCCAAACTATAAAACAGAAATCAACATAATATCAGTTCCATCAGCAAGAAATACAATGGGACAGATTCCAGGATATATCCTGTATTAAAGGGATTTTAATATTTTTGATGCAAGCCTTCTCGACGGTTTAAGTATTTGGGCTGTTTTTACCTTGCATTAAAATCTGTTTTTTCCACTGTAAAGATAAGAAAATCAATTCCCCCTTTGGTTGGTATTTTTACCAACCAAAAATAATTTCCCCTTTCTCCTTTAGTTGGTGATTGTCACCGATACTGTACAAAAAAGAGCCTAAGCCCATAAATTTACCCAACTTCAATCTTAGCCGAAAATCCAAGAGTGGGCAATGCGACAATCACAGCGATAGGAATTTGACTGGCGGAATTGCTTTTTCAACAAAGCAAGGCACTAAAATGGAATTCGTTTCAGATTGTTTAAAGTAACAAAAGAGTTGAGTTTGTCGCAGAATTTGTTGAAAAAATAGCATGAAGCCAAAGCAAATTCCGGTGCTTTAGCAATCGCCTTGATTGTCGCTTGATTTTTTATTTCTTTTGTATCAAGACAAAAGAAAAGAAAAAAAACAAAATTTTTTGAAAAAGTACATAACCAAACCCTTCTCCTAAACCCAAATATCTTGCTTTAGTCACAATCACATCGTTTTACTACTGTCATTTGAACCATCAAATTAAAATATATTTCAAAAAACAATCAAAATAAGTTTCA
Source organism: Edaphocola sp. (assembly GCA_035444785.1). Lineage (GTDB taxonomy): Bacteria > Bacteroidota > Bacteroidia > Chitinophagales > Chitinophagaceae > Edaphocola. The sequence goes on from DAOMPL010000019.1 coordinate 51,878, forward strand.
AATTATTGAAACATTTCGTATATTTGTACCAAATTAAATTAATGCAATTTTTTGAAACAATCTTTTTAGAAGAAGTGGATGAGTTTATGCAAACTTTAGATGCTAAGTCTCAAAGAAAAGTGACGTTTAATGTACGTGTTGCTGAACAAACCAATGATTCTGAACTTTTTAAAAAGTTGAATGCAAATATTTGGGAATTTAGAACCAAGTTTTTAGGGAAACAGATTAGATTGTTAGCATTTTGGGATAAAACAGACAAAGAACATACATTAGTTTTGGCAACAAATGGATTTATTAAAAAATCTCAGAAAACACCAACTTCTGAAATTGAGAGAGCCGAAAGAATCCGCAAAAGGTATTTCGAAGAAAAAGAAAATGATACTAAACACAAAAATAAAATTTAAGAAAATGAAAAAATATACACTTGCCGAAATAGAAGATAAATATGTTGGCAAAAAAGGAACAAAAGAACGTGAGGAATATGAATATGAATTGAGAATGGAATTGCTTGGCAGGATGATTAAGGCAACCCGGAAAGAGCAAAATCTTACTCAAGATGATTTGGGTAAAATAATCGGAATGAATAAATCGCAAATTTCTAAGCTTGAAAATCATGCAAACAGTGCAACTATTGAAACAATCTTAAAAGTTTTCAAAGCATTGAAAGCTGAAATTCAATTCAATGTTAAAGTAGATGACAAACAAATTCAAATTGCTTAAAACTTTTGTCTCACAACGAAATGTTTTGCAAGAACTGAGGTGCAAAATTCAACATTTGTGCTTCACTCCATCGGTAATGCAAAATTGAATTTTATTACTTCTTTTTCTCGACCCTCGGAAAGCTGTATAAATGATAGGTATAACCCTACTAAAAACAAAAAACTATGGTTCGACAAGCTCACCAACCACTAACAACTAAAAACTAACCACTAAAAACTAAACTCGGCTTGATTTTTTGTTTCTTTTATATCAAGACAAAAGAAAAGAAAGAAAACTCGTACTTTAGCCAATAATTATGGGCTGCCTTAGATTAGACATATTAGAACAATCCTTTGTGCCGATGCAAATCGTGTACAAAAGAGCTTTAGGCATAGACCCCTTAGCCGACCAAGGCGGTCAGCAAACCCTAAGCCCTTACCATGCTATGGGATGCAACCCGGCTTTGATGGTGGATCCGTTGGGATTGCAGGCACAGCCCTTATTGGCTTCACCGTATTTGGCACTTCAAACTCCTGTTCCTCCTGGTTATTATGTTGATGGGCATTTTGTAACATTAAGTGCAGATAGGCTTAATAAATGGAGTAATGCCATGGAAATGCTCATAGCAAGTATGAACAATGCATTTCACGCAACAACTCAAGCACAAAAGGTTAAGGATATATATGATTTTATTAATGATGCAATAGCGTATGGAGGGGAAGGGAGTAAGGGTAATGGTGGTAGTTTTGAAAAAAATAGCTCTTTGTATTCAACGCCAAATGGTGAGCCTACACATACTCCTGAAGAATGGGCGAAACAGTATGATGGAAAAACATGGAATGAGATAACAACTGAGAATAAGGGCAAAGAAGGGGATGGCTTTCAGCGTTATTTATGGGGAGCGATAAAGTTTAGATTAGGACCAGATCCTAAATGGCGTTATGTTAAACTAGACAATGGAATGATACTTGATATGCGCCATGTTTTAGTAGTTGGAATGAAAACTCATTCAGGCTTTAAAACAGGGGAAATATTGGGTAAGTTTGGAGAAATAGCACAATTGGCAACTGATAGGAAATCAGGGTTAGCAATGCAGGATTATGTTTCTAATTTTATTGGGCAAGAATTTTTGAGGTATTTGCAGAACAATACGTCTTCCTATAATCCTAGATATTCTACTCGAGATTATGGAAATGCAACTGAAAGTAATATTTCATGGTATTTCTTCAAGTATGTTTCTAATATCTCATTTAAATAAAATATTTATGCCTAAGTGTTTGACTTTATTACTTATTGTTTTGGGTTTAGTTTCATGTGATGTGTTTTCGGGCAACAGTTCGAAAGAGCGTGAGGCGTTTAGTAAAATAAAAGTAGGAATGACAAAAGAAGAGGTAATAGAAATTCTCGGCACTCCAGATAATACGATTCCTAGTTCTTCTGAGAAAGATGTGTATTATTATTTTTTCACCGAGAGCAAAAGTGGCTTACGTTCAGAAATGCCGTATGTCTTATTTGATTCTACCGGCAGAGTTAAGTTTTCTACATATGGAGATGGAGGGTAATTAATAAAGTGAATAAACAAACTCACCAATCAAAATTTGTTGGCATTCACCTTATAATCGGCTTGATTTTTTGTTTCTTTTGTATCAAGACAAAAGAAAAGAAAGAAAAAAGAAAAAAACTCGTACTTTAGCCAATAATTATGGGCTGCCTTAGATTAGATATATTAGAACAAAGTTTTGTACCGATGCAAATCGTGTACAAAAGTGCCTTAGGCATCGACCCCTTAGCCGACCAAGGCGGTCAGCAAACCCTAAGCCCTTACCAATCCATGGCATGTAACTCGGCTTTGATGGTGGATCCTTTGGGATTGCAGGCACAGGAAACGATTCATAATGCTTTTGGTAATAATTTTAGAATTTATCCTCCTGGTTATTATGTTGATGGGCATTTTGTAACTTTGAGTGCGGATAGGCTAAGTAAGGCGAAAAATAACTTTGCCAGTTATTCTTTAAGAGCAGAATCAATTTCTAATTTATTGAAAATAGAAATTCTAAAGACCATATTAGATGGTTTGGGAGAAGGGGCTTCTTTTAATAGAACTAAATATGGGGAAGGAACTTATAAGTTTTGGTATAACGGTTTTGGATATCATAGTGGAGAACTAGATGAGGGGCAAACCGAAGGAAGTCCGATATATAAATGGAAGGCAGGTGTCACCGTCTTGATGCAATCTCTCATAATTAATTTTAACGAGAGAAATATTTCAGATTTTGGTAGCGGATTAGATTATTGCCAATCAAACGGGGTCACACCTTGGGAAGTAGGTTGGGAATGGCTAACGGGAACAGGACCAAGACATAGAGATTTTACTAATGGGGATTACTTTACGGGGCAATTACGTCAACACGACCATATCGTTGGCACACGGGCTCAAATTCCAAGTTTAATTGCTCAGGGTCAACTGTCTGGTAATGCACCTTATAGTTTAGGGGGAATACAGGGTGTTGGTAAATATATAAAGGATTATTCAACGCTACTTACAGGAGGGCTTACAGGAAATATTGCGGTTACTTATTTGGGCTCTTATGATTTGAAATGGTCTGTTAGCGGTATTTCTGGGAATATAGCAACAATTCAGTTTAATGTTGAAAATTCATCAACAATGCAGTCGGCATCGCGTCCTCCAGTAATAGGCTATCAGTCTTGGTGGCAGAACTCTGTTGGTTCAGCGATTAATAATTATTTTTCAACAGGTTGGGGCTCCAAAACAACTCAATCATTTAATTGGACAGATACTGTCAGACTGAGATAATTATGAAATATATAATGAGATTAATGTTATCTGTTATGTCATTGTTTTCAATGGGGTGCGTTGGCGAAAATCATAGCTTGAATGAGGGTTATTTTGTCGGAACGTGGCAATCTGAAGGCAATGCCAAAATTGTTTTAAATAAAAATGGCAAAGGAGAACTTTTTAATTTTAATTATGAAAATGTCAACTCTATTGCAAACAAGAATTCTATTTTGAATGGGACATGTGAGTGGAAGCTTGAACAAATTAATGGTAGTAATAAAGTGGTTATTACCTATTATGATGGAGGTACTATTCAATATTTAAACAAAATGGTACAGACTAATTTGAAAATTAGTTTTCAAATTGAGGGTACAGGAGTATTTGAAAATAAACCACCTTGGAATTTGTTTGTGTTTATTGGAGACCCTGATGAATTGAATAAATATACCTTTACAAAAGAAGAATAAAACAACCGCCACTTCATTATGGAGTGGTGGTTTGTTTCTTTTGTATCAAGACAAAAGAAAAGAAAAAAAAATGGGATGTAATTCTTTGAAAAATAATTCCATAGAAGTGCCCGAAAATGGAATAATCCTAGTATATTTGTCGAACCAAAGTGTTGCCAATGTCTTTTTCGACAATTTGGTGGTGAGTATGGAGGCGGGCAGCTTGTTAGAAGAGCGGCATTATTACCCTTATGGGTTGCCGATACAGGGCTGGGGCAGCACGGCGGCAGGTTCTTTGAGCAACAGACAGCTTTATCAAGGTAATGAGTACCGGCAAGAAGCAGGACTGAACTGGATGGATTTTCACAACCGGCAATACGACCCACAGCTTGGAAGGTTTTTAGGCATAGACCCCTTAGCCGACCAAAGTGGGCAGCAAACCCTAAGCCCTTACCATGCCATGGGATGCAACCCGGCTTTGATGGTGGATCCTTTGTGATTGCAGGCACAAGAAACAATTCATAATGCTTTTGGTAATAATTTTAGTATTTCTCCTCCTGGTTATTATGTTGATGGGCATTTTGTAACTTTAAGTGCAGATAGGCTAAATAAAAGGAGTAATGCCATGGAAATGCTCATCGCTAGTATGAACAATGCATTTCACGCAACAACTCAAGCACAAAAGGTTAAGGATATATATGATTTTATTAATGATGCAATAGCGTATGGTGGGGGTGGTCAATCTAAGGACGGGGGTACGTTCGGAACCCCAGATAATCCTACAGAATTAGCAGCAGTTACGGTAACTGATACAAAATTAGAAAAAGAAGGTACTTCTACGTTTAAAGCAGCATTAGCAATTGCGGCTACGACATCTGCGGTTGATGGTCCTTTGCCTATAGGAGAAATAGTAGGTGGCGTAATACTGGCGGGAGCTTTAGTTTATGATGCAACACAAATTACTTTCATAACATATACTTTGACTGGACCGGGAGGAGAAACTTACGTTGGTAGGTCGAGTGGATTTGGGACACCCGAAGTTATAATGAGAAATCGTTTTGCAAGTCATCACAAAAGACTTCAAGGCTATACAAATCCTCAGCTTGACAGAGCAGTGCAAGGTATACACGGTTATTCAGCGATAAGAGGAAGAGAGCAGCAAATGATAGATTTTTATGGAGGTGTGGGTTCTTCTGGTGTTGGTAATTCAATAAGAGGTGTTAGCAGGTATAATCCAGCAGGTATTTTCTATCACGGTGCAGCAAATAATTTCTTTGGCAATATCGCTCCTTATACAGGTTGGCGACCATAATTTTAAAAAATGAAAGAATCAATAATAGATATTTATAACAGGTGTAAGGCAATTTTGAATTATTTGAAATCTCAATCTCAGGATAGTAAGTCTGATTTTTTGTTTGTTGACTTTGAACAAATATTGGATACAACTTATAAGTCTAACAACACAAAAGGTATTGCGATGTTAAAAAGAGATTTGGAGGCGTGGTCAAAGTCTTTACCTAAGGAAAAGCAAAATGAATTAAATGCTTTGCTTAAAGGAGGTAACATATATCATGAGCAAGAATTGCTGTTGTCTAAAATTTTGAAACAAGGGCAGATTGACTCTCGGGAAGATTATGTTTTGATAGTTGAGATATTGAAAGATTTGAATGAACAGGATAAGTACTATAAAGATATTGAGGCTTTAGAGCAAATGGTAGCTAATTATGATTTTCATTAGCAGCAAAAACAAAACCGCCTCGAATGGGGCGGTTTCATTTTTGCTGTATATTAAACCTTCGAAAATTTTTGTTACATAATAGCTTGTAATTTGGTTTGCTTAAGGAACGCATCGAGGAGGGCGAAAACGTGTTGTTAGTCGTCCTCTTTTAGTTTTTGAATATCGAGTACCCTGCTTACACTATTTTTTTTCAAAAGGACATCTGTAGAGCCTACCAGGTAGTCCAAAGATACTTTGAGAGCCTCTGCAAGCTGCGTAGCTATCTCGATAGATGGTTTTACTTCATCCCGTTCATACCTGCCAATTACAGCACCATGAACGCCTACGAGTTTACCGACTTCATCCTGCGACATTTTTTTGTCCCCCCTTTGGTTGGTATTTTTACCAACCAAACATAATTACCCCTTTACCATTTAGGGTTTGCTGAAAAACTAACATTTCCCTGATTTTCTTATCTTTACAGCGT
>DAOMPL010000020.1:0-52655 GCA_035444785.1 Edaphocola sp.
TAGCTATTTTTTCTCATCAATTGATTGGACTATGTAATATATGTAAATGGTATTATACAAGAAAGTATCTGATATGATTTTAGTAATTTTTACATAAAAAAGGAGCTTTATCCAAGGTTGCAACTTGGTTAAAGCTCCTTTCTTAATTCCCTATTTTTAAAAACTATTGGTTACGTTCTTGTTCCCAAGTAGCTCTATGTTTTCTTAAAGGATGGTCTTTGGCTTTATTAAAAATCTTCATACCATTTTCTCTCCCGGCACGCAAAGCCCTTTGTTCTTCTACCGGTAAATGATATTCTTCCATACAATTTTCGCAGCAACAGCCATCATATTTTTCTTTACAGCTATCACATTGAATAAACAACAGATGACAACCATCATTATTACAATTGGTATGATTGTCGCAAGTTTCGCCACATTGATGACAAACTGCTATCACATCATCGGTGATTTTTTCACCTAAACGCTCATCAAAAACGAAGTTTTTACCTATAAATTTTGAAGGCAAACCCTGTTCCTTAGCTCCCTTAGCATAATTAATAATGCCTCCTTCTATGTGAAAAACATTTTTAAAACCTTGATGCAACATATAGGCACTGGCTTTTTCGCAACGGATACCTCCGGTGCAATACATTACAATATTTTTATCTTTAGCATCTTTCAACATTTCGGCAGCCATAGGCAATTGATCTCTGAAGGTGTCAGAAGGCACTTCCAATGCATTTTCAAAATGACCTACTTCATATTCGTAATGGTTACGCATATCCACAAAGATAGTTTCTTTATCTTCGGCTAACTTGTTCACCTCTTCCGCTTTCAAATAAACACCCCTCTTTTCAATATTAAAAGTTGGGTCATTTATCCCATCGGCAACTATTTTTTCTCGCACTTTCATTCTCAACACCCAAAAAGACTTGCCGTCATCATCCACAGCAATATTCAATCTTAAACTATCCAATTGAGGATGGAAACTGTATAAAGTTTCTTTAAAAGTTTCAAAATTATCCTCGGGAACAGAAATCTGGGCATTAATACCTTCATTGGCAATATAAATACGACCAAAGACTTTTAAGGCTTCCATCTTCACATACAATTCATCTCTGAACTGTTGTGGGTCTTGAATATTGAAGTATTTGTAAAAGGAGATGGTAACACGAGGCGTTGTTTCTGCCAACATAAGTTGCTTCAACACCTCATTATTTACTCTATTGTGTAACACTGGCATGGTGAACAAATTTTGAGAATTAATGAATAAAAATAAAGTGCAAAGCTAAGCATTTTTAATAAAATAAAAGTCCATTTTAATTGCCTAACTTTGCAAAGCATTTTTAATACAAATTAATAATATTTCATGAAATTCGTATCACATTTACAAGGAGGAAAAGAGCAAGTTGCCGTTTTAGAAAATGGTCAATTATATAATACACAAGATATCGATTCCAGTTTGCCCAGCACGATGAAGGGTATGTTGGAAGACTGGGACACCAATTTAGGAAAAGCTAGAAAAGCAATGGAGCAAGCTCATTTGGCAAGTATAAAAAACATAACTTTTGAAGAGGCTCAAGTTTTAGCCCCGGTACCCCAACCCACTTCATGCCGTGATGGTTATGCTTTCAGACAGCATGTGGCTGCTGCCAGACGCAACCGTGGTGTAGAAATGATTCCTGAATTTGACCAATATCCTATTTTTTATTTTACCAATCATAATGCCATTCAAGGTCCCGGAACAATTGAGTGCATGCCCGATCACTTTGACAAATTAGATTTTGAATTGGAGATAGCCATCGTTGTAGGCAAAAAAGGAAGAAATATTAAAGCAGCTGAAGCTGATGATTACATTGCAGGTTTTTGCATCATGAACGATATGAGTGCCAGAACCCTTCAAATGGAAGAAATGAAATTAAACCTTGGCCCGGCTAAAGGAAAAGACTTTTCTACCGTTATAGGACCTTGGTTGATTACCCCGGATGAGTTAGAAGGCTTTAAAATTCCGGCAAAACCAAAACATACCGGTAATAATTATAACTTAAAAATGACCTGTAAAGTAAATGGTATTCAGGTGAGCGAAGGTAATGTAGGTTCTATGGATTGGACTTTTGCAGAGATACTTGAAAGATGTGCTTATGGGGCAGATATACTTCCGGGTGATGTGATTGGTAGCGGAACCGTAGGTACAGGATGCTTCTTAGAATTAAACGGTACCGCCAAGTTAAACAATCCGGATGCCCAACCCCAATGGTTGCAACCGAATGATGAAGTAGTATTAGAAATTGAGCAATTAGGTGTTTTGAAAAACACAATTAAAGCAGTTGATACAGAATGGTCTATATTGAAATTGAAAGATTGCTATCAATAAACTAAAAAGCAACAACCATCTTATTTATAAACAGAACCTATTTTTAGGTTCTGTTTTTTTAACCATAGTGCAGGTCAACTTGGGTTAATGCTTTCATCCCGACTAAGAAATCCCCAATATTCATAGAAATCAGAAAAAGTTTTTCGCATGAAGAAATCCCTAAAGTAAGCGACAATATTAGATGTTTTGTTCGTAAAAATACTTAAATTTCCTAGATTATGCTTAATATTGCAAAACATAACCGAATACAATTGGACTTTAATACTATTAAAAACACTAAGGCAATAGCTTATACCGTGGCATTCCATTTGGTATTGCTATTGGTATTTTATCTAGTGAAATACAAAAGCTATTCTATGTCTGCTCTTGGAAATGCAGAATTTATTCAATTGGAAACTGTTGGAATAGCCTTAGGGGTCGATAATAACGGCATGGGCATAGAACCTCCAGAAATGGTTATGGGTGACCCTGCTCCACCTAATACTGAATCTTCTTCTGAAGAAACTAGACCAGACATTACTGAGAATAATTCGGAAGAACAAGAATCTATCAATACGGAAAATGAAAATATAGCTGCGGTGGAGCATCCTCATTCGGCACCGGTATTGAAAAAAGCAAACAGTCCCAATCCCAAACCTGTACAAAAAAGTACGGCAGCTCCTTCTACAAAACAAAATAAAACAGAAGCGGCTCCGGCACCTAAGGCAAAATATTCTTATGCCGGTTCTAATGGCTCCGGAGGAAATGGAGCAGACCAAAATGCTGCCGGAAGCACTAATAGGGGTGATGGTGATAGCCCTGGAATGAAAGGAAAACCCGGCGGTGACCCTAATAGCCTGAGTTTTACCGGTGAAGTGTCAGGGAGAAGTATCGTTCAAAGACCCGGTAATAATGCAGAGTTTAGAGATGGTGGCCGTGTAGCGGTAAAAGTATGGGTAAACCGTGAGGGGGAAATTATCAGATATGTAGTTCAATCTGCAGGAAATAGTACTATTAAAAGAATAGCAGAACAGAAAATTAAAGGTATCCGCTTCAATAAATCGGCAACAGCACCAGCAGAACAAAACGGCATTATTTATTTAAACTTTAGAGCAGGTTCTTAAAATTATTGCATGAAGTTTATCGTATCGGCGATTGAAGAAATTATTAAAGATTATAAAGGGAGCCCACCTTTAAACCTCTTCTTGAAAACTTACTTTAAAAGTAAACCCAAATTAGGTTCAAGAGACCGAAAAGCTATTACCGATGCGGTATATGCTTATTATCGTTTAGAAAGATTTATTCAAAATCCTGAAACCCAATTATGGTTGATGCTTTCATGGGCAATACAGCAAAATATTATTTCAAATGCTATTATTGAAAAAATTATCCCTTCTAATCTCAATGAGAAATTAGACTTTAATTGGGAAATCTTTTCACCAGATTTTTTTTCAGAAGGCATTCAAAACCAAGAATGGTCAGCAAGCATTTTGAAGCAGGCAAAGACTTTTATCAGAATCAGAAAAGGATACCGGCTGAAAGTTCTTGCTTTTTTAAGTCAAGAGCAGATAGCATTTTCAGAAATATCAGACAATATTCTTTCATTTGAAAATGGCGTAAAGCTACAACAATTTTTACCACAAGAAGCTTATGTCATTCAGGATTACAGCTCTCAAAGAAGTTTGGATATATTGAGAAATGTGATACAGAAAGATGCGGCTTTCAATGTTTGGGATGTATGCTCGGGGGCAGGAGGAAAAACCATTTTATTCAAAGACCTATTTCCCAATGCATCTATTTTATGTACAGATATAAGATCAACTATTTTATTTAATTTAAGAGAAAGAGTAAAGCTTTATGGCATAAAAAATATCAAAACCCAAGTCTTAGATATAAGTAAGGCAAATGCCCAAAATGCGATTGCTCAAAATTTTGATATTGTGATTACCGATGTGCCTTGTTCGGGTAGTGGTACTTGGTCCCGGACACCAGAACAATTATATTTTTTCAATATTGAAAAAATTCGTTCTTTTCATGAATTGCAAACTGAAATTATTTTTAATGCTTCTCAAAAAGTTAAACCCGGAGCTTATTTAAACTATATTACTTGTTCTGTTTTTAAAGAAGAAAACGAAGAGGTGATAAAAAAATTTTTAACAAGAAACCAAGACTTTCAATTAGTAGAGCAATTACTCATTAATGGCATTCCAGACCAAGCAGACTGTATGTTTGTGGCGGTCTTGAGGAAGAAGGAATAATCGATATTATTTTTTGTAGATTAATAGTTATTCTCCAAATGACCCAAATGTTTTTAGGTCAAAATTTTAAAAGAATACTTTGTTGTGATACTATTATTTGAACCATCCTTAAAGGAACTTTTCTGTTACCTGCCTTTCTAATCGCCTTGCAGTCCAGTTGTTTGTATCTGCTTCGGCTATGTAAAACTCTCTTTTTTCCTCATTGTCAATGCTTATTAAGGTTTTATAGTGTGTTCAACTGAATTGTGAACGCAGTGCATTCGCAATTGGAAAAGTACGATAAAACTGTCGGTTCATTTTCAATTGTCTTACTGAAAAGCCATTACCAAACTGTGGTTGAAACTCATCAAAAATTGATTTAATAAGATATTTGCCATAATCAGCTCGGTCTTTACCATTTTGTTCTTCTTCAAATATCACTTTACTTATTTGCCAATACATTAGCACTCTTTTATTATCAACAGAACGAATAGCTTTATCCTTTTCCGAAGCAAGAATACTTTGAATTTGTTGTATGAGTTCTTGCTTTATCAATATTGGCTTATTATGATTTTTTAATTTGCTTCATTACTTGGCAAACATAAGAAAACAAATTACTTTCCAATACAAAACTTACCAAAAATTGTTCCCAATATATCCTTATCTACTTCTATTCTGCCGGTGATGCTGCCTAAATGGTAGAGTGCATCTTTTAAATGTATGGACAAAAGATCACCGGTTAATCCCATCTCCATGCCTGAATCTACCTGTTCTAAAGCTGTTAAAGCTTTTTCTAAAGCTTCTTTGTGCCGAATATTATTGATGATGATAGATTGGTTGTGGTGATGTTCTTTGAAATAATTAACCAATTTTTGGGTCAATAAATCTATTTGGATATTTTGCTTTACCGAAATGCCAAAATGTTGGTAGTTTGGATATTTTTGATATAATTTTTCAAAATAATCCTCCGGGATTTCGAATTTGTCAATTTTGCTTTTTAGATTAAAAACCAATTTATTTTGTAAGGATTGTTCTAATTCATCTAAAATATCTGTTGCTGTCTCGTATAAATGAATCACAACTTTTGCTTGGTTCACCTTTTCTTTTGCTCTTTCTACACCAATCGCCTCAATGGTGTCTTCCGTTTGGCGGATGCCGGCTGTGTCGATAAAACGGAAAGTAATCCCATCTAAATTAATAGCCTCTTCTATCACATCCCGGGTAGTGCCTGCAATTTCGCTGACGATGGCTCTTTCTTCTTTGAGTAAAGCATTTAATAGGGTTGATTTTCCGGCATTAGGTTTGCCTATGATAGCAACCGGAACACCATTTTTGATGGCATTTCCATATTCAAAACTATCAATGAGATGACCAACTTTTTGTTTTAAATTGTCGATTAATTTTTTCAATTCGGAGCGGTTGGCAAACTCAACATCCTCATCAGAAAAGTCTAATTCTAATTCAATTAATGCTGTAAAATTGATTAAAGACGCTCTTAATGTCGCCAACTCTGAGCTTACCCCACCTCTCATTTGGTTTAGGGCAATATCGTGGCTGGCTCTATTTTCTGAGGCAATCAAATCGCCCACTGCCTCTGCTTGTGCCAAGTCCATTTTTCCATTCATGAAGGCTCTTTGAGTGAACTCTCCGGGTGCTGCCATTCTTGCACCTTGTGCCAAACAAGATTTTAATATCTCTTGAAGAATGTATGGAGAGCCATGTGCAGCAATTTCAACAGTATCTTCCCCTGTAAAACTGCGATTGCCTAAGAATAAGGTAACCACTACTTCATCAATTAAAATAGATTGTTTTTGTTTATGGTCTCGGTCGTAAATGGTACCAAAATGTGCGGTATGGCTTTGTTGGTTTTTTAAGAGTTTTCCTTTGAAGATAGTATCTACAATTTGCACTGCCATGCTTCCGCTCAACCTTACTAGGCCGATGGCCCCTATGCCTGCTGCCGATGAAATAGCTACTATAGTATCATTTGTTTTCATAAAAATTTCTATTATAATCCAAGTTGTAGCCCCAGGCAATAAAACCTATTGGGCATTGGTCTGTAAGCCACTACTTGGTAGGACTCATTCCATATATTTTGGACTTGGGCATTCAAAGTTGCACATAATTTTTTGAAATAAAAAATATAGCTAAATTGTATGTTTCCGGTATGGTAAGGTTTCAAATAAAGACTTTCGTCAGTTGTTATGAAGCGGTAACCGGTATAGTTTTGATTGTAGTTGAAATTAAAATTTTCTATTTGAAAGCCAAGATTCAAGTTGCCAGAATATCTTGGAGCATAAGGAATTTGTTTGCCTATGCTGCTATCGTTGGGCATGTAAGATTTCAATGTAGTAGAAAGTACATAAGCTGTTTTTAATGAAAAATATACCTTGGTTTTATTGTTTAATTCAAAATTAATATTATTTGAAGTTTCTATTCCACGGTTATAAACTTTTGCCAGATTATGTGGTGTCCAAATAGCTCCTCCTAACCAGTATATCCAATCTTTGATAGTCCGATTAAAATAGTTACTTTGTTGTCTGAAATTAATATTGCCTTTTTTATTTTTCCAATTAATAACACTAGCAAATTCTTTATTCCATCCTTGTTCTGGTTTCAAATTCGGATTGCCTCCCGGATTATTATACAATTCATTCAGGGTAGGAATTCGGAATGTTTTTTGAATACCGGCTTTTAGTTTGAATTGCCATTGTTCTTGGTTGAAAATTTCATATTCTGTCCCTGCTCCCAAAAGACTTGGATTAGGCTTTCCATTTGTCCATTCTTGTCTAAAGTTGGCTTGAAAAGCCCATCTTTTTTTACCGTGCAAATATTGGTAAGCCCCAATTAATGATGGTCTTGATTGGTAGGGTATGTTGGAGGATGAGTTTTTTAGTTGAGTATATTGGTATGCAGAAAACAGTAAAATTTTATGTGCCGCATTATATTTTGGAATTCTGAAATCTTGCTTCCAGCCTACTTCCTGGTAATATTGCAATGTTTTGCTTGTGCTGAAGACATTATAAAAACTATCAGAATAGTCTAGATTTTCATTGTTCAAAGAAAATTTTGCATAAAAATTGGTGTTGTCTTTCTTGAAATTCCAATTGAGCAAGGTTCTTAAGGCTTTATCTGTTTGTTCCTTATTAGAAAAGGTTTCAAACATGGCTTTAGGAATTTGTCTGTAATATTTCTGATGCCAAATGTCTAAACTTAAAGACTGGTAACGGTTGATGCTATATACAGAAGAAAGCATTAGGCCATAGGCGTTAAGATTCGCATTGGTCATGGTTTCACGCGTTCCATTAATATTATTGTATTCAAAATTGTTTATTAATTTTTGTTGATGTGCTTTTAATCCAATACTCAATTTTTTATGGGTCCACTGACCATTATAACTGCTCTCTCTTCTCCCAAAAGAACCTATGCCATAAGCAATTTCAATCTTACTTTTTTTTGATAATATATTATCTAAGTACAGAGCTCCACCAATATTCCCACTTCCGAGTAAGGAGGCATTAGCACCATAATTTACAGTAATATTGTCAAACATTCCGGTTTGTAGAGTACTGATATCTGCGATGCCTAGGCTGGGATTGTTTAGGGGAATGCCTTTCCAAAGTACCAAGGATTGAGCAGCAGAGGAGCCTCTGAAAGATAAGGAAGACATATTGTTGACCCCATAAGATTTTACGAATACCGGGGCTTGCTGGCTGAGTAGGGTGGCAACAGAAAGATTATGGTATAATTTTAATGTTTGTGGAGCAATACTATCAGAAGTTTGACCGGTATTGAGTTCTGATTTAGTATCTTGATGAAATTTTATTTTTTTTGAAGTGATTATAATATTGGAAAGTGTATCCTCAAAATTGTTTTGAGCAATAACCAGAAATGGAATTATTAAAAAATATAATGGGAGTAGTAATCTTTTTACAAAAAAAGCCATGTTGCAAATTTAGCTTAGAAATTATTAAAGATTAACCTATCGGTGTTTCTTTTTGAATAGATTTGTTACTGAACATTTTCCAAAGTACAGGAGCCGTAGTAACCACTATCATTCCGATAACGATAAATTCCAAATTTTCTTTTACCCATACATTTTTGCCCAAGAAGAATCCAAGTGTTCCAAAAAGCAATATCCACGCAGTAGAGCCAGTGATATTATAAAACATGAATTTTTTATAATCCATTTTAACCATACCACCTACTATGGGTGCAAAAGTTCTGATGATGGGTAAAAATTTTGCTAAAAATATGGCTAAGCTTCCTTTTTTATCATAGAATTCTTTGGCTTGGTGAATATGCCTTTTTTTAAAATACCAAGTATCTTTTCTTTTTAATAAATATACTCCTGATTTGTTACCGAACCAATAACCGAACATATTACCCAATACCGAAGCCACTATCATACAGAGTTCCCAAAATATCAGATTACTAAGGGTATGGTCAAATGGATATTCAGAATTAGAAATAATAGTACCGGTAATAAAAACTAAAAAATCTCCGGGAAGAAAAAAGCCTAGTAAGATACCCGTTTCTGCAAAAAGTATAAATAAGATGATATACATGCCACCATGGGCAATAATCCATTCCGGGTTGGTAAGTTGTTGTAAAAAATTGAAAAGGGTATCCATTAGTTTTTAAGTCTAATATCATTGACTTAGAGCAAAAGTATAGAAAATAAAACAGTTGTGGGAGCTTAAAAGAATAATGTTTTGATAAAGTTTGTTTCAAATTAAACAAACAAGGGTTTTAAGAGAGGAATGGGTTTCTTTTTCCTAAACCGATATACTTTTTCAAATTAATTAAAAAAGCCAATATCATATAGATGATAATAGGGGAACCTAGTGTCAGAAAAGAAATATAGACAAACCACAATCTGATTCTTGAAGAAGCAATATTCATTTTTTCTCCAATTTTTGTACAGACTCCAAAAGCTTGGTATTCTACAAATTGTTTTAAACGAAGTAATCTCATGTATGGCAATGTGTTTAGAACAAAAATAAAAAAATCTTTCCTAATAAATTGTTTTTGGAAAGATTTTTTTTGCTTTAAGACTATACAGTTCTTTTTGCTTTAGCATTTCTTGCTTTCTTAGGACGAGAAACTCCGTAACTTGCAGATGTTATCTTTCCTTTTTTTGTGCGGTTATCACCTCTACCCATTTTTATTATTTTTAAGTTTAAGCGACAAAGATATAAAAAAAAGTGGAATTATTAAAATTCCACTTTTTAAAATCAGTTTAGGATAGAATTATTTCTTTTTTCCTGCAATTTTAGTAGAAAAATCCTTACCTGCCTTAAATTTAGGTACTTTGCGAGCTTTGATTTTTATCACGGCTCCTGTTTGAGGGTTGCGGCCATTTCTGGCAGAACGCTCGGAAACAGAGAAAGTACCAAAACCAACTAAAGTAACTTTGTCTCCTTTTTTCAATGCACCTACAACTGTAGAGGTGAAAGAATCTAAAGCAGCATTAGCCTGTACTTTCGTTAGTCCGGCGTCTTTTGAAATTTTGTCAATTAAATCGGCTTTGTTCATAATTAGATATTTGTTTTAAATGAAAGATATTAATTGTTGTCTAGCAAAAATAAAATATATTTCAATTATTCCAAATTTATTTTAAATAAAATTTCAGTATTTGAGTAGTATCCTTGAAAAATAAGCCTGTATTATGTTTGGATAACTTTAATTAACAAAAAAAATTACAATCATTATGCTTGAAATAAAAAAATATTTAATGCTAATTTTTAATTGTTTTGAATGAAAAATGGTTAAACAAATGAAGTTAAATATGGAAGTGAAATAATTAAAAAAACTATTGGATTTTATTATGGGTTCTTATACCCAATCTAAATAGAAGATGGTCTGATTTTTTAATTTGGTAAAGGTAAAAATAAAAAAGAGGCTATTAAAAGTATTTAAATAGCCTCTTTTTATTTTGATTTATTTAAGCAATTGTTTTCTCTTCTACTTCTTTTTTTATCATGTTGGCAAAGCTTTCTACTGTTTCTGCTCCTAAGTCACCTACTGATTGCTTGCGTACCCCAATAGTTTTGCTTTCTTGCTCTTTTTCTCCAACAATCAACATATATGGAATACGTTCTAATTCGGTATCTCTAATTTTTCTACCAATTTTTTCTTGACGGTCGTCAATTTCAACCCTAATGTCTTTTTGTTTAAGATACTGGGCTACTTCTTGAGCATAATCTAAGAATTTATCTGATATTGGTAGAATTTTCACTTGAGTAGGAACCAACCATAATGGGAGTTTGCCCCCACAATGCTCTAATAATACGGCAACAAAACGCTCCATACTGCCAAAAGGTGCACGGTGAATCATTACCGGACGTTTACGGGTATTGTCAGAATCTACATATTCTAAATCGAATCGTTCCGGTAAATTGTAATCCACTTGAATGGTACCCAACTGCCAACTTCTACCAATAGCATCTTTTACCATGAAGTCTAGTTTGGGACCATAGAATGCGGCTTCGCCATATTCTTCAATTGTTTGCAATCCTTTTTCGGCAGCAGCTTCACGAATGGCATTTTCTGCAATGTCCCAGTTTTCATCTGAGCCTATATATTTTTCTCTGTTTACTTTATCTCTTAAAGAAACTTGGGCAGTATAATTTGTAAAACCTAAGGAGTTGAATACATATAACACTAAATCAATTACCTTTTTAAACTCATCCTTCACTTGATCGGGACGGCAGAAAAGGTGGGCATCGTCTTGGGTAAAACCACGTACACGAGTTAATCCATGCAGTTCACCTGCTTGCTCATAACGATAAACGGTGCCAAACTCTGCAAAGCGTACCGGTAAATCTTTATACGATTTTGGCGAGGTTTTGTAGATTTCGCAATGGTGAGGACAGTTCATAGGCTTCAACATAAACTCTTCACCTTCATGAGGGGTTTTAATTGCTTGAAAGCTGTCGGCACCATACTTCTCGTAGTGTCCAGAAGTTTTGTATAGATTGATATTGCCTATATGTGGTGTAATCACCGGTAAATAACCGCTTTCTATTTGAGCTTTTTGTAAGAATTGTTGCAACCGTTCTCTAAGCATGGCTCCTTTGGGCAACCATAAAGGAAGTCCAGCACCTACTTTCTCGCTAAAAGCAAATAATTCTAATTCTTTACCTAATTTTCTATGGTCTCTTTTTCTAGCTTCTTCCATCAATGTATTGTACTCTTCCAGTTCTTTGTTTGAGGGGAAGGTAACACCATAAATTCGGGTAAGCATTTTGTTTTTTTCATCTCCTCTCCAGTAAGCTCCGGCTATGCTGGTAAGCTTTATTGCCTTGATAAAACCGGTGTTGGGAATGTGAGGACCACGGCATAAGTCAGTGAAATCGCCTTGGGTGTAGAAAGTGATATTGCCATCCTCTAAACCGTCTATTAATTCTAATTTATAGGGGTCTTGTTTTTCGGTGAAATAAGCAATTGCATCGGTTTTAGAAATACTTTTTCTGCTAAAGCGTTCTTTTTTACCAGCCAATTCCTTCATTTTCTTTTCGATATTTATCAGGTCGGCTTCTGTAATTTTTTCTTCACCTAAATCAATATCATAATAAAAACCTCTTTCAATTGGAGGGCCGATGGCAAACTTTACATTAGGATAAAAAGATTGTAAAGCTTCTGCCATTAGGTGTGCCGAGGAATGCCAAAATGTGGATTTGCCCCCTTCATCATCCCATGTTAAAAATTGGATAGAGGCATCTTGATTTATAGGGCCAAAACTATCTACGGTAACTCCATCTAGAGAAACTGCTAAAACTTTTCTCATTAAGCCCTCGCTAATAGACTTTGCCACATCAAGACCAGAAATTCCAGTTTCGTAGCTACGAACGGCTCCATCCGGAAATGTCAATTGTATCATTTGTAATTATTTTCTTATGTTATTTTTAGAATGTGCAAAGTTAAATCTTTTCTTAACATCTCTGTGGGCTATTTTTTTTAATATATTTTCTTTTTTCTCTTAATTTTATTACTTTCGGTTTTCAATTTTAGCCTTTTTTTTAAAATATTGTCATGAAAAATTATGTAATAGAGTCACTCCCTGATTATTTTAAACAATATAAAAAATCAATAAAAAATCCAAAAAAATTTTGGGATCAAATTGCCGATGAGAATTTTGTTTGGTACCAACGTTGGACGAAGGTGCTAAAATTTGATATGAAAGAAGCAAAAATCCAATGGTTTAAAAACGCCAAATTAAATATTACCAAAAACTGTTTGGATAGACATTTGGCACAGCATGCAGATAAAATTGCTATTATTTTTGAACCTAATAACCCGGAAGAAGCCGTACAAAAAATAAGCTATCAGGAGCTTTATGATAACGTAGGCAAGATGGCTAATGTGCTAAGAAGTCAAGGAGTTAAAAAAGGTGATAGAGTATGTATTTATTTACCCATGATTCCTGAATTGGCTGTTTCCATGTTGGCTTGTGCTAGGATAGGTGCCATTCACTCTGTGATATTTGCCGGGTTTTCATCCAACGCTATAGCTTCTAGGATTAATGATTTAGAAGCAAAAATGCTTATCACTTCAGATGGGAGCTATCGTGGCAATAAAACTATCAATCTGAAATCTTTAGTGGATGAGGCTTTGAAGGATGCAAAAAGCGTTGAAAAGGTTTTGGTGGTTGAGCGTACTCATGAAACAGTTGAGATGATGGAGGGAAGGGATGAATGGTTGGCTCCTTTGATTGAAAAAGCTCCGGTGGAAAATATTCCTGAAATTATGGATGCCGAAGACCCCTTGTTTATTCTATACACTTCGGGCTCTACAGGAAAACCTAAAGGTATGGTACACACCACGGCTGGATATATGGTTTATACTGCTTATACCTTTAAAAATGTTTTTAACTATAAAGAAAACGATATCTATTGGTGTACTGCAGATATAGGATGGATTACAGGTCATTCCTATATCCTATATGGTCCGTTATTGAATGGTGCCACCACTGTGATTTTTGAGGGGGTACCTAATTATCCTCAGCAGGATAGATTTTGGAAAGTGATTGACAAGCATAAAGTTACTCAGTTTTACACAGCACCAACAGCTATTAGAGCTTTGGCAAAAGAAGATATTAGTTGGGTAAACGAAAATGATTTGTCCTCATTAAAAGTAATAGGCTCGGTAGGTGAGCCAATAAATGATGAAGCTTGGCATTGGTATAATGATAATGTAGGTAAAAAGAAATGTCCTATTGTGGATACTTGGTGGCAGACCGAAAATGGCGGCATAATGATTTCGCCTATTCCATTTGTGACCCCCACCAAACCTACTTATGCTACCTTACCTTTACCCGGAATCCAACCCGTATTGATGGATAGTAAGCGGAATGAGATTACAGAAAATCAAGTAAGTGGAAATCTTTGTATCCGCTTTCCTTGGCCGGGAATTGCCCGTACAATTTGGGGCGACCATCAAAGGTTCAAAGAAACTTATTTTACAGCTTTCCCCGGGAAATATTTTTCTGGTGATGGTGCTTTGAGGGATGAAGTTGGTTATTACCGTATCACCGGTAGGGTGGATGATGTGATTATTGTTTCCGGACATAATCTAGGAACTGCTCCTATCGAAGATTCTATTAATGAACACCCGGCAGTAGCAGAGTCTGCTATTGTGGGCTATCCGCATGACTTGAAAGGTAATGCTTTGTATGGCTTTGTCATGCTGAAAGATACTGGTTTAAGCAGAGATAGAGATAATTTGAAAAAAGAAATCAATCAATTGATTTCGGAACAAATAGGACCAATAGCAAAATTGGAAAAAATACAGTTTGTAGAGGCTTTACCCAAAACACGTTCAGGCAAGATAATGAGAAGAATATTGAGGAAAATTGCTGAGGGTGCCTTTGACCAGTTTGGTGACATTTCTACTTTACTCAATCCGGAGGTAGTAGAAAAAATAAGGAAGGAAAGAATAGATTAATTTTGAGTTTTTAGCATTAAAATTTTTAATTTGAACAAGTATTTTTCACAATTTGGAAGCTTTAGGGTAGTCATTTTATTATTGATGGTTACCTTATTTAGCTGTACTTCCGTCCAGAATTATAATAAGAAGTTGGAACAAAAAATTCCGGTTTCTAAGCTATTGAAGGATGTGAATTTTGTTCAAAAAAATTTATACAAAAAGCACCCGGATTTTGATTGTTATACTTCTAAGGAACAATTAGACAAAAGCTTTGACAGTCTTAGAGCCGCTATTCAACAACCTTTAAGTAGTAGGGAGTTTTATTTTTTAATAAGTCCGGTGATTGCCCAAGTTCATCAAGCCCATATGTCGATGATTCCGGTATTTGAAAAAAACACTAAAAAAAGGAAAAAATTTTTAAAGAAAATGGGTGCTTCTCCACTTCGTTTCTTGGAATATAAAATTGTAGATGGAAAAATTGTAGTTAGTAAAAATATTTCTGCAGATACTACTATAAAAATTGGAGACCAGTTGTTGTCCATTAATGATATTTTTGTTGAGGATATTTTTAAAAAATATATTACAACTCTAAGCTCTGATGGATACAATCAAACAGGCTTAGACTTCTTTTTTGCAAAGAGAATACCTTCTTTTTATAGAGCAGAAATTGGTGATGTGGATATGGCAACTTTTCATTTTAAGAATGAAGATGGTGCGTATGAAAAAATTTTACTTAGAAAACCCAAAAAAGAAAAAAGTGTAGTTGTTGCCGACAGTATTAATAATTCAATTAAAGAAACTATAGATTCCGTACAAAATGATAATGAGATAATAGCAGGTCAAAAAGAGAAGCTTATTACAAAAGAACAAGAAGATGCGGAAGCAAGAAAAAAAACCATAATGGGCTATGATGCTTCCAATAAGGAATATATTAGAAATTTAACTTTCCTGAATAAAGACAGCAGTCTTGCTTATTTAAAAATTATTAGCTTTTCTCATGGCTTATACCAAAAGGCATACAAGGAAATATTTGAAACTCTAAATGATGCTTCTTGCAATACCCTGGTGATGGATTTAAGAGATAATGTAGGGGGAAGAGCAGCCGAAATAGTAGATCTGTTTGCCTATTTTGTGGATACCAGCTTTAAGATGTATTTACCTTCAAAAGTTAGTTCCAGAACGACTTTGCTCAGTCCTGGATTGTATAAGAATACTTCAAAATTTCTTTGGCCGGTGATATCATTGTATTATCCTGCCTACGTGTTTTCAAGATATTTTTGGACCTATAAAGATAAGGATGGTTCGTATTATTATTCAGGATTGAAAGGAACGAAGTTTAGAAAACCTAAAGATTATTTTTTCTCAGGTAAAATTTATCTTCTGGTTAATGGGGGTACTTTTTCTGCTGCATCCTTATTGGCAAGTCGTATGAGTAGTTTACCCAATGTTGAAATTGTTGGAGAAGAAACGGGTGGGGATTATAATGGCACTGTTGCCGGGATCTTACCTGTTTATACCCTTCCCAAGTCTAAAATTAAATGGAGATTGGGACTTATGCATATAAAAACAATCAATCAAAGATCTTTGAAGGGTCGAGGAGTAATGCCAGACAAATCTTTACAGCCTACAGTGTCAGATATTATATTAAAAAAAGATACGGTTTTAGATTGGGTGAAACAACAACAACAACAATAATAATTTTGTAAAATATTTATAAAAGGATTCTTGAAAAATTGCTTTTAGTATCTTTGCAGCTTATAGAAATTTTTTATTGATAATTATGAACAGAATATATTTTGACAATGCAGCAACTACTAAGTTGGATCAAGAAGTTTTAGAAGTAATGTTGCCTTATTTAACTGAAAAATTTGGCAATCCAAGTTCTATTTATTCTTATGGTAGAGAGTCTAGGATGGGGGTAGAGACTGCAAGAAAGTCAATAGCTAAATTATTAGGGGTTAAGCCGGGTAATATATATTTTACATCCGGAGGGACAGAAAGTACTAATACTGCTATCAATGCTGCAGTTAAGGATTTGGGCGTGAAAAGAATTATTAGTTCTCCTATTGAGCACCATGCTACTTTACATTGTGTAGAATGTTTTGAGGGCGAAGGAGTAGAAGTTGCTTATGTTAGCATTTTGCCTAATGGTCATGTAGATTTAGAAAGCTTAAAATCTTTATTAGGTGCTTCCGATAAAAAGACCTTAGTGACCCTAATGCACGCCAATAATGAAATAGGCAACCTTTTGCCAATTCAAGAAGTGGGAGAAATTTGTGAAGCTCATGGAGCATATTTTCATTGTGATACCGTTCAGACTTTAGGGCATTATCCCTTAAATTTTTCAGAAATAAAAGTTCATTTCGCAAATGGTGCAGCTCATAAATTTCATGGACCTAAGGGAGTGGGAATTTTATATATTGCTGACAATATTCATATTCATCCTTATCTAAAAGGAGGAGGTCAGGAAAGAAATATGCGTGCCGGAACCGAGAATTTATATGGTATAGTAGGAGTGGCTAAGGCATTAGAAATGGCTATGGAACATCTTGAGACTGAGGCTGAGCATATCCGTTCTTTGAAAAAGTATATGGCAAAACAATTAAAATCGGCTTTCCCTGAAGTGGTTTTCAATGGCGATTGGGATGGAAACTCTTTATATACAGTTCTAAATGCATCTTTCCCGAAAACTGAAAAAACAGATATGTTATTGATGAATTTAGATATGCAGGGTATTTGTGTTTCCGGTGGTAGTGCCTGTTCCAGCGGTGCCAGTGCAGGATCTCATGTAATTGATAATTTACCTAATAGTGAAAATGTAACTCCGGTGCGGTTTTCCTTTTCAAAATATAACACACAAGAAGAGGTGGATACCGTAATTGAAACAATAAAAAATATTTTAAACCATAAATAAATAACATGAAAAAAATAACCATTGCTTTATTAATGTTTTTACTTCCTTTGATGGTTAAAGCCCAAGGCTTACAATTTGAAGAAGGGACGTTTGCCGAAGTATTGACAAAAGCCAAGAAAGAAAATAAATTGGTTTTCGTGGACGTTTATACCACTTGGTGTGGTCCTTGTAAAATGATGGCTGCCCAGCTCTTTCCTGCCAAAGAAGCCGGAGATTTATACAATAAAAATTTTATTAATTATAAAATTGATGCAGAAAAAGGTGAAGGGATAGAGATAGCCGCAAAGTATAAAGTAGAGGGCTATCCTACCAATTTGTTTTTGGATGCAGATGGCAAGGTGTTATACCGTGTTATGGGTGCGGGTGATTTAAAATGGTTTTTAAATAATGCACAAATTGCCATTGCCGAAAGTAAAGATCCGATGAGCATAGAAGAATATGGAAAACAATTTGCAAATGGTAATAACAAAAAAGATTTTTTGGAAAAATATTTTGAAAAAGCAAGTCGTTTAGGTATTCCGGTAGATAATGCCATGGATGTTTATGTCAATAAATACATGAAGAAAAAAGTATCAGACAAACAATTGTTATTCTTGTTAGATAATAATCAAACTACCGACAATAAAGCTTATGAAATATTAAAAAATAATCAAAAAAGAGTAGATGAGCTTAAAAAAGAAGATGCTCCTGACTATTTTAATCAAATGAGTCAATTATGGTTTCAGAATACCATTAAAAAATATGCTGACTTAAAAGATGAATCTAAATTTAAAACACTAGCCTTAAAATTCATGGAGGATATAAATGATAAATCCTTTATGTCAAAATGGTTTCTTAACGACCAGTTTTTTAAATACATGAATGATGAAGAACGGAGCAAAAAATATAAGCTTGCAAAGGCAAATGAATTTAGCCAAATACCTTTATCTGAAATAGCTTTAGAGGATGCTAATTCGCTTGAAAAAGTAAGAAATCAAATTAAAGCTCAAATTGCCAAGCAAGGACTTAAAGATGAGGCTTTAGACAAGCAAACTAATCAATATATTGAAAGTCAAGCAAAGTTGAAAAAAATGGCTTCTTTATTTATCGTTGATAATTTAAATGAAATGGCTTGGGAAGTTTATGAGCAAAATAACAAAGCATTAATACCACAAGCAATACAATGGGCAGCCAAGGCTGTTGCTTTAAGTAATAATACCACCCCTGATTTGGAAGCGGCAATTTTAGATACTTATGCACATCTTTTATATGCAAATGGAGATAAAGAAAAGGCCATTCTTAATCAAGGTAAAGCAGTTGAGCTCTTAAAAAGCATTGGTAGTGCAGAAATGCAAGAAGGTGTAGATAATTTGGAAGAAGCTTTAGGCAAGATGAAATCCGGTACCCTTTAGTATTTTTAAGAATCGTTTCGCTTAAAATGGCAAAGGTATTTCTAAAAAAGAAAATCAGTGATAGAATCTCAGAAGGGCATCCTTGGGTGTTTCGTAATGA
The DNA here is from genome assembly GCA_035444785.1 of Edaphocola sp. GTDB lineage: Bacteria > Bacteroidota > Bacteroidia > Chitinophagales > Chitinophagaceae > Edaphocola. The sequence goes on from DAOMPL010000020.1 coordinate 18,908, forward strand.
GATTGGAGATATAGTAGGGCCCTGCAGAAATGGAGATGTAGTAGAAGTTTTTTCTCACTTAGGTTCCTTTGTAGGACGGGGTTTTATTAATTTAGATGCCCAAATACAAATACGTATTTTAACTCATGACAATCAAGAAATTGATGCAGCCTTCATCCAAAAGAGGATGAAGGCTGCTTGGGCTTATAGGCAGCAACTCGGTATTACTGAAAATTGCCGTTTAGTACATTCGGAGGCAGATGGTTTGCCGGGATTAATTATTGAAAAGTATAACGATTACTTCGTAGTACAAACCCTCAATGCAGGAATCGATTTCTGGAAAGCCGAGATTGTAAAAATACTTATGGACTTGTTTAATCCTAAGGGTATTTACGAACGTAATGATGCCTTGGTAAGGACAGTAGAGGGTTTGCCTATTCAAAAAGGTTTTCTGTCTGCTCCTTTTGATACAAAAATTACGATTCTTGAAAATAGCGTTCCTATTATAGTTGACCTAGCCCATGGAACCAAAACAGGATATTTTCTGGATAGGGTTAATCTGAGAAGTGAAATAAAAAAGCTGGTAAAAGATGCAAAAGTATTAGATGCCTTTTGTTATACGGGTTCTTATGGTATTCATGCTGCTGTTTCTGGAGCTAAAAGTGTTTATGGAATTGATTTTTTACCAGAAGCTATTGCCTTGGCAAAAGAAAATAGTTCAATCAATAAACTGGAAAATATTTGTAACTTTGAATGTAAGAATGCTTTTGATGAGCTAAAGAATTTGGTGAAAAATGGAAACAAGTTTGATGTTGTTATTTTAGATCCTCCTACTTTTGTCAAAAATAGAGAAAGTATGGATAAAGCTATTGCTGGTTATAAAGAAATCAATCTGAGAGCTATGAAGCTGTTAGAGCCTAATGGAATCTTGGTAACTTCGACCATGAGTAATTTTATCAGTAGAGAATTATTGATTCAAACTATTAAAGATGCTGCTAAAGATGCTAAGAAGCAGATTAAGCAAATCTATTCCGGTTCCCAATCACCCGATTTTCCGGCTTTGTGGAATATGCCCAATGCTGAATACTTTAAAAGTTTAATCGTTCAGGTTTTATAAATGATTTTAGAAAAAACAACTATATTAAATTGGTTAGAAAATGTTTCAGACCCTGAAATTACTAATGTGTCTATTAAGGACATGGGTATTTTAAGAGATGTGATAGTGACTGAGAACAACAATGTTGAAGTAGTTATCACACCCACTTATAGCGGCTGTCCTGCAATGGACATGATAGCCATGCAGATAAGAATGGTTCTTTTAGGTCATGAAGTGAAAAATATTAAAATCACTCATCAGTTGCAACCCGCTTGGACGAGTGATTGGATTACTGAAAAAGGTAAGCAAAATATGCTGGCATTAGGTATTGCTCCACCTAACCGTAAAGCATCTGATGGTTTTAAAGATTTTGAAGATGATAGGATTCCATGTCCAAAATGTGGAAGCGAGCATACCGAATTAATCAGCCAGTTTGGAGCCACCAGTTGCAAGGCCATGTATCGATGTTTGGATTGTAAAGAACCTTTTGAACATTTTAAATGCCATTAAAAATATTAATTATGATTTACGAATTTAAAGGATTTATCCCTGTTGTGCATCCTACCGCTTTTGTGCATCCTCAAGCTATTGTTACCGGAAATGTGATTATAGGTAAAGATGTATATATCGGTCCCGGAGCCGCTCTTCGTGGCGATTGGGGAGGGATTGAAATAGCCGATGGATGCAATGTTCAAGAAAATTGCACCATCCATATGTTTCCGGGAGTTACCGTTCGATTAGAAGAAGGTGCCCATATAGGTCATGGAGCTATTATTCATGGGGCTCATATCGGACAAAACTGTATGGTGGGTATGAATGCCGTGATAATGGATGATGTAATATTAGGAGATGAGTCAATAGTAGGAGCTTTGGCTTTTGTAAATGCAAATATGCAAATTCCAAAAAGAAGTTTGGTGGTAGGCAATCCTGCCAAAATTATTAAAGAAGTAAGCGATGATATGATAGCTTGGAAATCTAAAGGGACACAACTATATCAGTCATTACCGGGAGAGATGAAACAGTTCTGGAAAGCATGTGAACCTTTAACTGAAATTCCTGCTGACAGACCCAATCAAGAAAGTTTGTATGAAACATGGAACGCTATTAAAGGGAAATAAAAAATTGGATATTAAAATTACTTCAATAAATTTGTCTTTTATTAAACTTTTTAAATAATACAATATGGGAATTAAACAAGCCTATTTAATAGAAATAGAAAAAGAAACCGAGAATACCCGAAAGATGATTGCAGCTATTGATGACAAATTCTGGGATTTTAAACCTCATGAAAAATCAATGTCTTTAGGCAATTTGGCATCTCATGTAGTAGAATTGCACAATTGGGTAGCTTTGGCATTATCAAAAAATACCCTCGATTTTAAAACAGATTATAAGCCTTTAGTGGCTCAGGGAAAACAAGATTTGTTGGACATTTTAAACAATAACTATCAAGCCAATATCGATCAGGTGAATGCAATGTCTGATTCTGATTGGGATACTATGTGGACTTTACAGTCTGGTGAACATATTATTGTTACTTTACCCAAGAAAGCGGCTATGCGTTTTTTGATTCAAAGCCATCTTATCCATCACCGTGGGCAACTTTCTTTATATTTAAGAATGAGCGATTTACCTATTCCAGGAATGTATGGCCCTTCTGCGGACGAAAGATAAAGTGAAGTTTTTTAAACCCAAATAGTTACCTTTCAAGGTAACTATTTGGGCTATTTTATGGACAAAAAATGGTAAATGCAGCATTGATGTTTCAGGAAATGTTTCACAATGGTATTGAAAAGTTTGAGAAATGATACTATACATCAAAGTAGCTTTCCGTGGTCATTTTTCTCAATAGTTTGTTACTTTCAATCTTGTCTAAGTGAAAAATTTACTTGCTTTATGAAGGATTTTCAAACTTTAGTTTTATACTTTTAGGTAAATCTATTCATTAGTTATTTGTATCCTTCAACTTACAAACCGTATGTTTGAATGATTTTTCCTTCGTTGTTAAAAATAAATCTTACTTTATTATCCAACCTTTTTTGTTTATCATCACTTAGCGAGAAATAAGAAAAAGTGGAGTAAACATCATAGGTATTATTACCTATTTTATTTACCCTGATATTAGAGTTCTCATTATTTTTGGTTTTAGACCAAATGTCTTCAAACCTGGCTTTTAATTCTTCATAAGTAGGGTAATTGATATCCCAATACCTTTGCATATTCGGGTCAAAATATTGATATATGGAATCAAAACTTCTAACAGACTCTGCCATAAACAATTCATTGATTGTTCTTGCGTTTTTAGAATCTTGTTCTGTTTGTTCGGGTTCAGAAGCCTCTATGGGTTTAGGTTCAGGTTTTGCTACTTTTACATTGAGGTTTGCAGAGTCTGTTGCAGTCACCTCCAAAGGTGCTTCAATATCTGTCTCATTTAAATACCATAAATAATAACCTACACCTCCTAATATCAATAAACCTACTAAAAAATAAGCCCATCCATTATTTCCGGATTTTGGTTGTGGTAATGCTTGTTTGGGGGCATTGGGATGTCCTGATGGGGTTTTGGGCTTTTTAGAATCTTTTGTTGAAGGCAATTCCGGCATTATGGGTTTAACACCTGTTTGTCCTTTATTTAGAAATTCTGCTTCATATTTTTTACTGCTTATTCTGTCCAGTCCCCAATGATTATATAGACCGGTTAAATGAATGGCTGTTTCATTATCATTTAACCCTTTCCAAGACTCCAAAAGTTCTTCAGGTGCGGGTCTGTTGTACTTTTTTTGATAAAGAAAGTTAATGTAAGCTACAATATTGGTTTTATTAATCATGTATAATGTTTAGTTTTTTTAGCAAATTTAGATATCAAAAGAGTATTTAGCAAATTGAAGGCTTCCATTATTGTCTATATTAACATAATATTCTCTAGCTACCTTATTACAATCATAGATAAAATATACTCCATTTTGTTTTTTAAACAACAATTCTTCATTCTCATAATTCACATATTGGTCACTTCCATTTACTTTATAGTTAAAGGCTTGTGGGGCACTAAAGTTATTGTCATCCGGCTGTCCGGAGAAGATATAATATTTACCATTCGATAATTGGGCGATCACCTGAAAGGTATTGTTTTTGGTTTTTGATTTAACAATGGAAGTATAATTGTTGTCATTATTATTGCAGCTGTTTACAATAAATAAATCCATTAATTCCGGTTTCATTTTTAAACTTCCAACTATGACCATTCTATATTTTGCAGTTAGATTATTATTCTCATTTTTTGAATTATTAATTGCTTTAAAAACATTGCGATAGATGATGAAATTATCTTTATTGTCGATGACGTAATTTTCATTTACATAAGCAAAAGCTTCTTTTTTATTGAAAAGATAATCTAAAAAAGAAGTAGAATCTGTGAGAACTTGCCTGTTTTGATATTCTTTGTTTTTAATGGTAATTGGAAAAGTTTCCGGACCTGTTGTTCTTAAAAAAGAAACAGAATTTTTAGTAGGAAAAATATCCATTCTGCCAATATTATTACCATTAATATCTCTAATAGAAACATTATCTGTGGTCACATAAAGGTATTTTAAGTTTTTAAATTTTTGAAATTTATAAACTACAAAGGCTCCAATACCTAAAATAATTAGTAGGAAAAACCAGAACCAAGTGTAAGATTTTTTATTTTGGTACGGAAATTCAGTTGCATTACTTTCATTATTTATGGTATAGGCTTCATGGTTTTCTTGCTCTGCATCATCAGAATCGGTATCATTATATTCATCAAAAGGGATGTCTTCGTTTTCTGCTTGATTCCCATTTTGATGCTCTTCAATTTTCTGATTGTTATTTTGGATATTTAAAAAATTGTTGATTTCTTGAAAGATTTGCTCTTCTGAAAACTTCCAGTTTTCAAATAATTGTTGCAGGTATTCATCAATTTCTATATCGCTTAACCCTGTCCAACTGTCTAATACTTCTTGACTGGGAGCATTTCCAATATTTTCTTGATAAAGATATTTAATAAAGTCTATGATATTATTTTCATTGATTTTATTCATGTCTAGTTATAATTTTTATAAACAAGCTGGATTAAAACATCGTTAGGGACGGTTATCAAACTGTCTGTCATTTTAAAAAGGCCGGTAATGTTATTATTAAACTTATCATACCTAATTTCAAAGTTTTTATCTTGAATTTTTGATTTTAACAAGGCCTCATTTCCGTTAAAAAAATCTTGGGCAGCTTGATTGGCATTTTTAATTTGTAAGGTAAAAAGATTACTGCCAAAACTTGTGGTCACATTGGGATGGTAGGCTTTGTTAATTAATTTAATAAAGGTATCTACCTTCATTAAATTGGCATGTTCCAGACCAAACTCCTCATTTTTGGCTATTATATTTTCTTTTTCTATTTCTAAATTATCGATATTTCTTTTTACTATAAAATAAATACCCAGGCTGATCATTACCGCAAGTCCAAGTAATACTATTTTTGTGTTTAATGCTTTCATGATTTTCTATTGAAATAATATTTAAAAGAAGAGGCATTCATACTCTCTTTAATGATATTTTGAAGTAAGTCCCAGTCAAAATCTCCGGTATTGTCCACAGCAAAAAACCAACCATATATTTTTAGGTCTTTATCGTAATTTGCAAAGGTTAAATCTTTATTGGAGACCATAATAATCAATCTTCTTGAGCTTTTCCCTTTAGACGTTTGTTCATTAATAGTTCCTGTTTTTGCATAAAAATAATATCCTGGATATTGAGTTTTCAGACTTTGAAGTCTTCTTGCCGTTCCATTGGCTCCAAAGATTACATTTTGCATTCCTGTAAAAATATTACGAGCAAGGAAAAGGTTAAATATACCGGGGTCTCCCCAAGTGGTGTCTATCGTCCAGCGTTGGAAGCTATCTGCCTTTGGTGTTACACCCAAATGGAAGTTTTTATTTTGGGTAAACAAGGACATATACATTTCCAGCATTTTAAATGGAGTTAATCGATAGGGGTATCCTCCCAAGGATGTTGTTTTTAAACCTAAATTAAAGTTTTGATATTTCTCATCAAATGCTCTTTCTGATTGTAAGAAGAAGGATTGTTCCGGAAAACTCCACAACATGCCACCACTTCTGTTTTTTTCCAAACTTTTAAATAAATTGGTATCCACATAGTTGACTTTATCCAAACTTGTTGGAATAAAATCTTTTTTATCTTTATCTTTTGTTCTAAGATTAAAGTTTTGTTCAAAACCTAATGAGATTAAAGAGTTCTCATTACCAAAATAAGAGAGATGTTTTTCTCTGCGATCGGTTGCAGGCCAATTGCCTTTTCCTTTATTGTAATTAGGTAAATAGTATTTTTGGTTACTAATCCAAACATCAGGTACCTTATTGTTCTCTCCGGCTGTTTGGGTTAAAAGTGTGGAAAGACTATAGGTATTTTTTTGTTGATAGTAAAAATAATCACGGCTATAAGAGCCCAAAAAGATGACTAAGGATTGGTAAAAGTTACTGGAAACTTCTATATATTTTGGCATAGTGACAAAGTCATGGTAATGCTCATCATTTTTCCAAGGTTTTAGAAGTTTAAATCCTGCATATTCTTTTATTTCTTTATCTGTAGGAGGTGACAAGATTAATTGTTCCCATCCGGCATTTAATTGGGAAGAAACAGCAGCTGCAGTTAATGGTTTGATGGAGGAGCCAGGGCCTAAAAACAAGTTGAGCAGGTTTCTGTTTCCCCATTGATCCCTTTCGTTTTTTGCATTTGAAAAGAAAAATTGTTTTCGTTGTAACGCAAAAATAGCAGCATCATTGTTAGGGTCTAGTGGCTTTCTACTGGTAACATAATCTGTCATGAATCTTACATTCCCATCACCATCTGCCCCCATCACACTAAAGTTGTAATTATTGGTTTTTTTATTCGCCGTAGATTCGGAGATGTTTACCAGTTGTTGTACTTTTTTTGATAATTCATAATCCAAAGTGATTCCAACATTATTATGTAAGTCCGTCTCGTTACTATAAGTAGTACGTATGGCATTAGCAAAATTATAAATCCAGAAGTTATTTTCTTTTTGAGGATAAATAATTTTATAAGTACCATTTATCCATTTATTTAAAGCAAAAAGATTACCAGAATTTCTAAATCCAAATACAGTAGATTGGTCGTTTAAGTAAATAGTGGCAATGTCGTCATGCTCTAAAGTTGTAGTAAAGGATGCAGCATTTTGTTCAAAGTTTTTGAATTTGTTTTTGTAAACAAAGACTTTAGCACGTCCTTTAAAGTTATTGGTAATATTGATTAATCCTATATTTTCTTCTTGATTGTTTCCAAACCATGAACCCGGCAAAATAGCTAATTGAATACTTTTACCAATGTCATTTCTAAAGTAGGGCAATACCTCATTTTTTGTTTGATTGTTAAAAGTAATGGTTGCAGAGGCAATGTCTTTATAGAATAGGGTCTCATTAATATTTCCATTCCAAATATTTCTACTTTCAATAGGTGGTAATTCCAAATAAAGATTTTTATTGTATCTGGAATAGTATCTGCCATTATCATAAATAATAAACAAAGGATTGTCTAATCTAAAGGCTGTTGAAGGTTGGTCTATCAGGTTTTTAAGAATGCTTTTTGTATAAACATCTTTAACCGTATCATTTCTGAAATTTTTAAACACTTTATCTTTCTCAAGAATACTGATGAGTTGGGTATAGCTTGGTTTGATATGTTTAGCCTCAAGGCTATCCTGAATGTTAGATAATATATTGTTTAAATCAATGTCCAAATGCTCTTTGGTGGTTTCCATGATTACCGTAAAATTCTTATTGTTTAGTTCATTTTGTCTAATGGTGGTTAAGGCAAAAGATGCAATTAAACCAAAGAAAAATAAATACTTAATGGAATGGTTTTTTAAATTTATATGGATAGCATTATATACCGTTGGTTTTTGTGTTAAAGTAAAACCTAATAGCATCAAGGGTAACACAACCGATATTCTACTGGTCAAGCTTAAGAAAGGAAAATCTTGTCCAAAAAACACAAATCTGTTGGTGGCAGTAAGCCAAACAAATAAGGAAAGTGTAAATAGGATAATCAAAGGGATTAAGCCTGAATAGGATTCAATGTCTCTTTTTTCATTGTTGGAAAGGGTGATGAGGTGTACTTTATAAGACATTAAATACAAAATCATAGGTAATAAAATCAATCCTAGAATAAGATACATTACTAAATTACCCATTTCACTAATAAGAAACCTTGCTACCACTACATCGCGCGTTTGGGTAGGGTAGTCCACCCCGATTCTTGAATGGGGTCTGAGGTTAATGGTAAACCTATTATCATAAGGTTTACTGATATAAGAATTAATAAACCATTGATTTTCAGCTGTCTCAATTATTTTTCTAGTTTTAAATGAGGTGTATTCATTTTGCTGCATCAATTCTCCAATAGGTTGGTGGATGATAGAAGCTCTATATTGAACATGCTTTATTGTACTGGCTATTTTTTGGTCAATAAAATTTCTGGTTGGCGTGATGGCTATCAATAACAGCCAAAGACCGGTAAAAATAAGGCTGTATTTTTTGAGTTTGTCGTTCTTTGGAAAAAGAATATAAATTAATAACAACCCAAAAATAATGGACGCTGTTATTACCCAAAATTTATACAATAATAAATAATAAAAAAGCGACTTTACAGAAAGTACAATTAAATAAACAACTAATGCACTAAAGCCATAAATCCAATAGTTATTGGGTTTATAGAGCATTCTTTTTACACTATTATTATTGCGATCTAGAGGCTTTTTAAGGAAATTGATAAAAATATTTTTCAATAAGATAAATAGTGCAAAAAGTATTGCAAACCCTCTATCGCACAATGCAAAAAATCCTAAAGTGATAACTGTGATTACAAAAGTAGGGTTATTAAAAAGGTAGTAAAAATAAGCCTTTGCTTGAATCAAAAGTTTTGATTTGCTATTTTGAATATTTAATGGTGCATAGGTATAATTTTTATTACAAAGTTTGGAATAATACCAATAAATAATCAATGGGATAAAGATTGAAACAATCCGGGTTAATATTTCAATATGCAATAGTCTTTTGTTTGCCATGAACAACACTAACATCCCCACCATAATAAGGGCATAGCTCAGGTTTATGGATTTAATATTGTCGGGTTTAATTCTTAATATTTTATTTATTGTAACCTGATCTTGTAGGTGCTTGCCAAATTTTCTGTAAAGAATAATTAGGGTACAAAAAAGTAAAATCCAAATTAAAGTTAAAGGAATGGGTAAATCAAAACCTAAATTAAAGTCAAAATTTCTAAGGGTATTTTCCAGCTCGTATTTAGTGATGTTTTCAAGTGGAGGGAAAGTGGCCACTCTCCAAAACATAATATATCTAAGAGCGGTTAAGGCTAGAATGGCAGAAAGGATGATTGGTTCTATACGGTCTATTCGCTTACCTCCAAAAAATACCGATAATACTATAAATGCCAAATAACTAATGCCTAACCATAATATAGTTTTAGGTAAAGAAAAGCCATTTTTAGAGAAGTCTCTAACTTCAAAAAGATAATGAATGTTTTTATCGCTACTTTGAAGCGAGAATCTTTTTTGGTCGGCTTCAAAGTGTTTATTGTTGGCATTATTGTCTGTTACACCAACAACAAAAGGCGTATTGGGACCACCGGTAACATAGTCTATTGCACCATTTATTGGCTCTGCCAATCTTAAATTATAGGTTGTAAAATAAAATCCTTCCTGAGTATTTGTATTGATAACTTCATCAAAATTATTTGTGATAAAACGAATGTTTTTATCACCTTTTGCTTGAATGCCCGGACTTCTCAGCATATAGGTATTGGGGTAATCAAACACTAACACAAAACTTTTTTTGTTGATTTTATCATATTGCTCCTCATTAAGGTTGCTGATATGAAGAAGCTTTTTGTTATTATTAAAACCTATGTAAAACTTGTCATTCAAAGCAATATTTGTGCTAAAATTAGTTTGGGGAGCTACTAGTTTTTTATTGATAAAAAGCCGATATCCATTATCTAAAAGTTCTTTTGCAGGAAACACACTTAAAGACTTTTGACTACCACTTCTATTGACCAATAAATAAGTATCGCCCAGATCCATCAAAATTTTCTCTAATACTTGATAGGTCTCATTCTTGGTAGATTTAAAATCCTGATTGTCTAAAAACAGGTTGAACAAAGACATACCCGTTTTTAAAGATGAATTTTTAATACTTACTTTATCGGTAAAAGGTCCTTTTAAATTGAGTTCGTCCAATATGGAATTATCAGAAGAGGAAATTGAAATTTGATACTCGGTTTCATCCTTTGGTGCCCCAAACAATCTTTGGAAAATATTGTTATTTTCATGGATAATAGTTACCTGAATTTTGTTGCTTCCGTTTTCTAATTCAAAACCATTGGTAGCATCTGCATCAAATATTTTGTTTAATAATTGGGCCTCTTCCGCTTTTTCATTGTATAGCGTTACCGGCTGGTAAAAGTGGTTGAAGCTGATAACGGCATCTTGATCTCTCTTATGAGCAAAGCTAATATTACTACTACTGTTACTGCTGTCTTCTAATAAAGGATATATTTTTAATTGATTTGAAAAAGCAATACCGGAATTACTGAGTCCATGGTATTCGGTATTGGTAAACCAAGGAAATTTTCCTTTGGGTGCCATAGTGAAATAAATGCCTGTGGCCAAGCTTAAAAAAACAGTTGTGAGTAATAAAAAGTTAAGAATACTTTTCCATTTATTGTCAAATTGTATTAATAGACCAATACGCTCATCTCCGGGATTGTAGTTTTTTAATTTTTGGGTGATAAGACTTTCTAATCCTAACTTGGCAACAAAAAACACTAAACAAGCGATAATTACAAAACTCAGCATCCAACTGATTACGCCACCATACATCAAGTTAATAGCAATAATCAACAGGATAGGAATACCAAGAATTAATAATTTTTTCATCTTTATTGACCTTTAATTTTATAGCCTTTAATAATCACATCACCTAAACTTTTAACCCCATTTGCCTCCAAGATGTCCATTAACACTCGCAAGTTGGCTGGTATTTTGTCTAATGAAGTTTGAAAATCGATTTCCGGAAAATCTTTTGTGAAGCTGTTGTTTCCTAAGAGCAATTGGATATTGGCATCATCATAATTTTGCTTTTTTCTAATTTTTACCCTTGTAATACTGGATAAATAAACCATGGCTAAATTGGAATATTTTACCACATCTACAGCATTGCCATCGTCCAGGGCTTTTTGCAACGGAAGTATTATTTTTTCAAAAGTAGCTGTGTAAAAAGCTTGGTCACCCTCTATTAACTCTTTTGTTTTTGAACTTAAAAGATTGTTCTTTTCCTTTAAATCTTTCAGTTCTTTTTTTAGTTCTTTTTCAGTATCACTAGGGTTTACCACAGCTTCTTTAAAGATTTCTGAAGTGGCAGGACTTTGAATTGCAGGTTCAGCCGGAATAGATTTGGGCTGATTCTTTTTTGATCCTTTGCCTAATAAGAATCCTAAGCCTAAGCCACCAATACCAATTAATAAAGGGAATAGCCAAAATTTATAATCATTCTCTGTTTTAGGTACCTCAGACTTTTCGTCTCCTGATATTTCTGTAGCTGATTCTATACTGTCACCTGCCGCCAAGATAAGTTTCTGACCCTTCATTGTGGCCGTAAGGTCAATTAAGGAATCAATGACACTGCCTCCTGTAACGGGTGATAAGGTGCTTTTAAGAAGGTTGTAATCCAGATTTAAAATACTTAAAAATTTGGCACTGTCATTGGAGGTTTCCAAACCCAAATGAGTTCCTTTCTTTAATAAGTTAAAAGTGTCTGATATTTCTTTGTTCTGCACTCTTAGTTTATTGTTTTTGATTAATGAAATGGCTGCATTTTCAGTGTATCCATTTATGGTTAAAGTAGAGGTAGAGCTGTCCAGTTGGGCATACATAGTGCCACTCAACAAACTGAATAGTATTATAGAAAATATTTTTTTCATTATTGTTTATTTGAAAAATTCATTAATAAATAACCTGTTTTTTTTAAAAATATTGAGGTGATTTCGATGGCCCCTGGATGTCTTTCTTTTCCGGTAAGTCCGGAATAACAGGTGCTTTTTTGATATCATCTCTTTTTACGCTAAACATAAATTGCTCATCAATATAGTTAGGAAAGAGGGACGGAATCACCATTGTCTTTTCTATATTGTTAGTATCATCGATTTCTTTTAAAGGGTAAATATCTTTTACGGTCTTGTCTTCTATTTTCCTAACCAAATAGCCCAAAGGGGTAAAGGTAATATCTGCTTGAATATCCTTATTGGTATTATCAAACAAAGCACTACTTCCTATTTTAAATTTTTTGGAACCTATTAATATCTGACTTCTAGAAAGCTCGTAATAGTCTGTTTTTTCTTCGGTATTAATTACAGCTTTTGCGGTTTCAATTTCATTTAATTCGTTGAAGAAGATATTAATAAGCCTAGTGCCAAAATTGGTTCTGTTCTTTTTTTGTTGTTCCTTTTTTTTCTTCTCTTGCTCCTCAACTTCTTGTGTCTTTTCTCCTTTAGCAATAGGTTTTGGTAAGATTACCTGAATAGGATAGCCAATCTGTTCAGAATTAATTCTAACTGTATTGTTGAATACTCCTTTAATACAAATATCTTTTAATTCATTACCTTTTAAAGTGTGAATAAAATTAAAATCAATATTTAATTTTTGGGCAAGAATTGCTCTAATCTTTTCTTCAAATGGTGTAAACAGAAATGCTCTACCGGTTAATATCACTCCTTTACAATTAAAGTCGGTGATATTATTTTTCACTAATTTTAAATTGATAATTGTTCTTTCTGCTATCAGTTCACAAGTTTCTTGTATGTAACCGTAGAAATCGCTGATGTTTTCAATTTTATTTAAGAGGTCAATTAGGGTGTCAATAGTAGCTCCTGACTCTGTAATCGTCCTGAAATCATAGTCTCCGGATTGTACGTTTTTCCATTGGTTCAGCACATAGGAATTATTGTGGTGAAAATTGTATTTCAAACGTTCAAGTTGAGCATAAAATCTATTTTTTATTTCAAGATTATGGTCATTTAAGTTATTTAATATCTGTTCTTTGATGAATTTGTATGCAGTATTTTGATCAGCAGCATTTGCTCTGATATAATGAATTAAAGTTTCAAAAATTGAATAGGTGATCAAATTTCCAGCTCCTGCAAAACCATTACGATATATAGGATTGATGTTATAAATATTCTCGGCACCGGTTTGAATAACAGAAAAATCTGTGGTGCCTTTACCGGCATCAATAATTATATAATGGCTCCTTTGTTCAATTTGTACATGATTTTTATTCATGTAACCAAGGAAAGAAGCATCGCTCTCAGAAATGGTAAGCACTTCCCAAGCTAAAATCCTGTCCTTATAGTCATGGTCTGCAAATTCTTTAAATATTTTATTTATTAAAACTTGAGTGTTTTTAATATCGTTAAAATCGTAAATGTTTGGGACTAAGAGTACGAATCTTATTTTCCTTTTAGCATTATTATACCTGATAAATTCTTTTTTCAAAAAGGATTCAATAATGATTCTTAGAATACTGTTATAGGCTTTGTTTTTGATGTCTGATAATTTCAAAGGCACCTCGTACCCATCCTTGTTCATGTTGAAATTCAACTGACTAAAGGATTCGTCATATTTATGGGCAATTTTTAAATTGGGTAATTGATGAAATTTGTTTTGCGATAACCCTACATAACCCAAATCCTTGGTAGTACTGCTGACCAGCATTTTGAGATTCTCATTTATCTTTTCTACAAATAGGGCATCATCAATATCATCATATTCCCCCGTCAAGTTTTCTTTTAAAAAGAATATAGATTTAAAAAAATTAGTTTGGGCCTCTTCTTGGTAATAGTGGCTATTGTCATCTTTTGGAATCCAGTCTTTAGATTTATAAAAAGAAAGAATATTTTTGAAAAGATGCTCATGTTCTACTTTTTTATCTTCATAACTTAATCCAAATCCCTTTTGGTAACGTTTTACAGCCAGCTGGCTAGATTCTGACCCGAAATCTAAAGCCATTCCTAAAAACTGTTGCGGATGACACCAATTAACGGTAACACTGCCATTGTATTGCGTTCCGTTAGCATTTAATTCAATAGTGATAATAAGATTTGGAAATTCTTTCTTTAATAAGTTTTCATAATTCTCTTTGACATGACCACTAATTACAAAAGAATTATTACTATAATTTAAGGCTGAAAGTTCTATAGTATTCTCATAAATTCCTATATTCTCATTGGTAGAGGTAATTTGTGGAATGTCTTTTTTCTTGGCCTTGGGCACATAAACATCCAAATCGTCATAAGTCAAAGCAGGGGCATTAGACTCCTCTTTAGTTTTAGTTTCTGATGTATTCGCTTTTGCATTTAAAATAACTTTAAGTTCATTACCTTTAAGAAGATAACTGGTAGTAAAATCACTAGATGTCAAATCTTTTTTTCCTAATATTAAAGATTTTATCGAGGCATCTTTTAAAAGACTTAAAATATTAAATTGTATTTTTTCGGGTACTTCAATTAAGTAACTAGAACTTACTTGAAGGTCTTTTTCTCTTAATGGAAGGTTTATTACCCGTCTGTCATTCACCACTAAAGGTATCATATAATAGTTCATCCTGCTTGTGTTTTTTGTAGGTGTTTAATTAAAAGAAAATTAATGCAAAGTAATCAATACTTGTTTATTTATCAATTATTATTTAGTAAAATTTCTTAAAAAAAATTATCTAACCCTAATTAATATAAATAAATATTAAAAGTAACCCTCTTGAAAAAAGCCACAAAATCTTTTTTTCTATTTAATTAAATAGAAAATTGCCAGTTGTGTCCCACAAATTAATAGAAATAGCATAACTTAGCTGTTTAAAAAAATAATGTTAATTAATAATAATGAATATAGAATTTAACAAGAATGAGGATGCCATGCGTTTATTGGCAGCACAGGTGAAACAAAAAAAATCTAAAATAGAAGGGAGTGGCTCCAAGAGTGCATTGGAAAAGGGGAAAAAGAATGGGAAAATGTCTCCTAGAGAACGCGTACAGTTTTTAATTGATGAAGGCACCGATTTCTTAGAATTGGGAGTATTTGCCGGATATGAAATGTATCAGGAATATGGTGGGTGTCCTGCAGCAGGGACAGTTTCAGGAATTGGATATGTGAGTGGTCGCCAATGCATGATTATTGCCAATGATTATACCGTTAAGGCCGGGGCCTGGTTTCCAATTACCGGTAAGAAAAATTTAAGAATGCAAGAAATTGCAATGGAGAACAGATTGCCCGTAATTTATATTGTAGATAGTGCCGGTGTGTTTTTGCCTATGCAGGATGAAATATTTCCGGATAAAGAGCATTTTGGTAGAATTTTTAGAAACAACGCACAAATGAGTGCTATGGGGATTACCCAAATAGCAGCTGTAACCGGTAGTTGTGTGGCGGGTGGTGCCTATTTACCTATCATGAGTGACGAGACTTTAATGGTGAATGGTAATGCTTCCATATTCTTAGCAGGACCTTATTTGGTAAAAGCTGCCGTAGGTGAAGATGTAGATGCCGAAACACTGGGAGGTGCTGCTACACATACAGAAATTAGTGGTATTGCCGATTATAAATTTGATACAGAAGAAGAATGCTTAGAGCAAGTGAAAAGAATAGTAGGTAAAATAGGAGAGCAAGAGAAAGCAGGATTTGACAGAGTGAAACCGGTATTGCCATTGAAAGATCCTAAAGAAATCTGTGGCTTTATGAGTACAGATAATAGCAAGCCTTATGACGTATTAGAAATTATAGAAAGACTAGTCGATAATTCAGAATTTGACCAATTTAAAAAAGACTATGGCAAAACTGTGGTTTGTGGCTATGCTCGTATTGACGGCTGGGCTGTTGGTATCGTAGCCAACCAAAGAACCATAGTGAAAAATGGAAAAAAAGAAATGCAGTTAGGAGGTGTGATATATGGCGAAAGTGCCGATAAAGCCGCCCGATTTATTCAAAACTGTAATCAAAAGAAAATTCCTTTAGTATTCCTTCAGGATGTAACCGGATTTATGGTAGGGACCAGGAGCGAACATTCAGGAATTACAAAAGATGGTGCAAAGATGGTGAATGCCGTAGCAAACTCTGTAGTGCCAAAAATTACTATCGTCATAGGTAACTCGTATGGTGCAGGTAACTATGCTATGTGTGGTAAGGCTTATGACCCCAGGTTTATTTATGCTTGGCCTAATGCAAAAATTGCTGTTATGGGTGGTGCACAAGCTGCCAAAACCTTATTGCAAATTCAAGTGGCTTCTCTTAAATCAAAAGGAGAAACTATTGATCCTGATAAGGAAGCAGAATTGTTAAAAACCATTACAGACCGTTACGATAATCAAACTACTCCTTACTATGCTGCCGCCAGGCTATGGGTGGATGATATTATTGACCCTTTCGATACACGAATGGTAATATCAGAAGGTATCAAAGCAGCTAATAATGCCCCTATCACAAAAGAATGGAAGGAAGGCGTTTTTCAAGTGTAAAAAAATAAAATAGAAAGGAGCAAAATGAAAACGGTATTCAAATCAAAAATCGGAATCGGAGTCTTTGCTCCTCCTTTTATTATTCTTTCTGTGGTTAGCTATCTTTTGATTCAAACCGGCTCAGGTGCTTGGATAGCAATTCTGATACCGGTTTTGGTATTGTTTTTTATCTTACACATGATATTTACTACAGATTACACTTTAGATAATAATTTACTCATTGTTCGATGTGGTTTTTTCTACCACAAAACATTTAAAGTAGATGAAATTACAAAAATAATAGCTACAAAAAATCCTGTAAATGCACCGGCTACGTCTTTGGATCGCTTGAGAATAGAATTTGCCAACCGTCAAAGTGTTTTGGTCTCGCCACGGAAACAAAAAGAATTTATTGCTTCACTTTGTAGAAAAAACCTAAATATTATGGTCAAGGTTAAAAAATACGAAGAAAAAAATATTGAATTGATATAAATAGTTTTAGATGAACCTTTTCCTTATTGTTATTACTTGCATTGTTTCTTATATTTCATTTTCAAATGAAAATCTTAGAAATAAATTAATTTTGTATCCTGTTGTGATGCGTTCTCCAATGGAGGCCTATCGTTTAATTACTTCGGGCTTTGTGCATGCCGACACCATGCACTTGGCTTTTAATATGATTACCCTTTATTTCTTTGGTGATTTTATGGCCAGGTATTTGGGAGCACAATATTTTATTATGTTGTATTTAAGTGGTATTGTTGTGGCAAACATACCCAGCTATTACAAAAATTATAACAACCCAAAATTTGCCAGTTTAGGAGCCTCGGGTGGGGTAGCGGCTGTTATTTTTGCCTATATTTTTATTATGCCTTGGCAGAATATTTGTCTGTTTTTTGCCTTATGTTTCCCTGCAATCTTTTTTGCAATCGGCTATTTGATATATTCCTATTTGATGAGTAAAAAGCAAAAACAGGAAATCAACCATGACGCACATTTTATTGGTTCTGTTTATGGATTTGTTTTTATGATTATCCTTGACCCTACACATGGTCTTAGTTTTTGGAATCAAATAAGTCATCCGGTGTTGAAGTTTTTTAATTAATATTGAAAAATATACCATTCGGTATGCACAGCATTCGCATTTAAAATACCATGTAAAAAATATTTTCTATGAAATTTTTTAGTTATTTTTTTACTAAAAAATGTCCATGAATCTATGTGGTCTTGTGTTTTTTCACATATCCACCTAGGTTTTTTATAATAATCAAAAGTGCCTAGTATAGCATAAATCTCACAATATCAAAAATACTTAATGCAAAAGCTATGCTTTTAATATTTTACACTTTTGGCTACCCAAAAAAAGTTACCTTTGCCTAAATTTTTTATTTTATGACCAAAGACAAAAAAGTTTTTGATAATATCCTAGAAACTGTTGGACAAACACCATTAGTGAGATTACATAAAACTGTAGAAAGTTTACCATGTCCCGTTTATGCAAAAGTGGAGTTCTTTAATCCTGGAAACAGTATCAAAGATCGTATGGCATTGAAGATGATTGAGGTTGCAGAAAAAGAAGGTAAACTAAAACCCGGAGGTACCATAATTGAAGGTACAAGTGGCAATACCGGTATGGGCTTAGCCTTGGCAGCCATTCAAAAAGGCTACAAATGTATATTTACTACGACTGACAAACAGTCTAAAGAAAAGGCAGATATTTTGAGAGCCGTTGGAGCCGAAGTGATAATTTGTCCTACCAATGTAGAACCCGAAGATCCTCGTTCTTATTATTCTGTTTCTAAAAGACTTTCAGAGGAAACGCCGAACAGCTGGTATGTGAATCAATATGATAACTTGGCAAATAGATTGGCACATTATGAGCAAACAGGACCTGAAATTTGGGAGCAAACAGAAGGCAAAATCACCCATTTGGTGGTAGCCACAGGTACTGGAGGTACCATAAGTGGTACAGGACAATTTTTAAAAGAAAAAAATCCTAATATCAAAGTATGGGCTATTGATAGTTATGGCTCTTTATTAACCAAATGGTTTAATACCGGAGAGTTGGATATGAACGAAGTGCATCCGTATATTACAGAGGGAATAGGAGAAGATTTTTTACCAAAGAATTATATCAAAGAAGCTATTGATCATTTTGAGCAAGTAACTGATAAAGATGGAGCTTTGATGGCAAGAAAAATAGCCAAGGAAGAAGGTATATTTGTAGGATATTCTGCAGGCTCTGCTGTGGCAGGTTTGCATCAATTAAAGGATAAATTAAAGCCGGAAGATTTGGTAGTAGTGATTTTTCATGACCATGGCAGCCGATATGTTGGTAAGGTTTATAATGATGACTGGATGAAAGAAATAGGCTTTATGTAGTCTATTTTATTATTTTTTAAAAGAGTACCAATCTTATTGTTGATTGGTGCTTTTTTTTTGTAAAGCCTTCAAGTTTCTTTTTCTTCTATTTCTCTGCATAGATATTTTTTCAATAACCATAACATTGCTGTTTAGGTTTCTGTATTTTTTTATTGAATTCCTTATTAAAAATGCCGTGAGAAGATTTTTAGGCTTTCTCACGGCATAAGGTTTGAAATATTGATTTAAAGTTTGTTTATCTTAAAGCTATACGCTCTTCCTTCTTTCTGAATATGAAGATAATAAATTCCAGAAGGTAAACTTGAAGGTAATACAATTGTTTTATTGCTAACACCTTGCTCTTTTGTAAAGATTTCAGAATAGATTTGCTTTCCTAAAATATTGGTTATTTTAATGTCTATTGTTCCGGTAATTGCTTCCTGAAATTGAATTTGGAAGGTGTTGTTTTCAATAGGATTAGGAAATATTTTGATATTTGGATTCTCATTGCTATTAGGCGTTAATACGACAGTATTAGAAAAGACCTCTTCTCCATTCTTCAAAATCATTTTTAGTCGATAAAACACTTTAGATGATTGAATACCGGAAAAAGTCTTGTCTTCAAATTTAAAACTTTCCTTGTTAATATGAGAAAATACCTCAAGCGATTTAAAATCTTCGGAATTGGTACTTCTTTCCAATATAAATTGGTCTATTTTATTGTCAGTATATTCCCAAGAAAGCAATGCATTTTGGTTTTTATTAATAACGCCTTTTAAGGATACAGAATTGAATGATGCCGGAATGGAAATGTTAACCTTTTTAAAGTTTTGGGATAATTGAGCACAAAGACCACCGGTTTGGTTTAAAATGGCAGTTGAAAAAGCAGCAAATGCACCACCAGTATAGGTATTATCCAAAGCACTCAAAGAATTAGAAGTAGATATTCCATAAACCAAATAATCGCCGGCTGTAAATGTGGAAGGATTGCTAAGATCTGCTATCGGCTTGATGGTTTTAATCAGACCATTTAAAGTATTCACAATTACATATCCATAATTAAAGCTGACACCCGGATTTGGATTGTTATTGAAAAGCGTGCCACCGGTCACATTCACAGTATAATTGGCAGGTAATGTAGGTGTTCCATTGCTGAAAGTAGAAACGACTAAAGTGTATTTTTGTCTGGCACAAAGTGCTTGACTAAAAGAGGAATTTAAACTCACCGGTCCGGAAGTCCCATTTCGGGTAGCAGTAGAATTTAAGAATCCGGAACAGAGATTATTAGGGTCAAAACTACCTGAATAAAGGTTTGCTAATAAACCGAAAGAGCCATTTAAGTTAAAAGTATGATTTCCGGTTATGGAAGGAAAAAATTCAAAGATTTGATATTGGGTAGCATTTCCACTTGAAACACAGGAATTGGAAGCTGTATTAAGAAATACCAAATTTGAACTAGGGCTGCTTGCATTAATAGTACCTGAAAGTGGTTGGCTGATTGCTGTTCCATATTGAGGGCTTAAAGAAAGGTTTAGAGTAGGAGAGCCTTTGTCTGCAGTGAAGTTTGCATCCGGGTTGATTTTTGTTCCATTAGCCAAACAAGTCGAGGTGATAGAGATAGGAGCTCTGTTGATATTGAAATAAATATTTCCAATGGCTTCTATCATAAATCTACCATTGCAAGTCGTTAAATTGGGAACAATAATAGTTTCGGTACCATCATTAGGAGTACTGCTCAATATTACATAAGGATAAGTATGGCCCCCATCGGTAGAAAATGAAATTTTCACATTCGTTGTGGGTACACAAGCGTTTGCAGTATTCCAGTTGAGCGTAACAGTATTCGAACCATTGGCAGTTAAGGCTGTTGCAGTATTCAGATTTGTAAACTCAAATGGACCACAGTTCTGGGTATTTACCAAAATGTTTTCTTGTGCCTTGCAGCCACCTCCCAGATAATTATCTCTTACAATACCTTTAAAATTTATAGTTCTTGCAATAGTAGGTAATACTTCAAAATCTCCAGACTCCTCTCCCAATAAAACATTTAGTGAAGGAAAGTATCTAAAACTATCAGCAGAGGGTACTCTGGTTCTGAACAAAGGTCCAAAAGTTGCTGTAGGGCTTGGTGGACTTGAGGTTCCTGTTCCTCCATATAAGTCCATTTGATCAAAGGCATAAGTCAAAGAATTGGTGGATGAAGTTGCCGTCATCGATAATTTGAACGGGGTACCTTGTGGTATATTGTAGGATTTATTATTAGTGGAGGTTATGGGTGCAGAATGTCCGGTGCTTGAAACTGTTGCACAAGATGTAGTTCCTATATAGCTCAGCATTTCTTGGATACTATTGCTATGGAAGAAATTATTTCTGTTACTTTGGTAGGCTAAAACACCACAATTGCCAGCATAGGCCATTAAAGAAGAACCACCGCCAGCTTCAATAGAAGACCCTGACATATAGTTTCCACCTCCGCATACTCCGGTATTGGCAGACATGGAATGCCCTGCTGAAAACTCATGGCCTATTTCATGCATGGCAGATTGTTCAAAATAGGGAACTTGTGTCGTAGATGCAATACCGGCAACACCTCCACCTTTATGAGAGTTTGTACAAACTACAGATAGATAAGCTAAACCGCCACCAATTCCAAAATGAAACAACATCCCCAAGTCATAACCGGAAGTTGTGTAAGCTCCATTTAAAACATTAATATTTGAGTTTAAAAGCGTTAAAGTGAATCCTGAATTAAAATTATAAGGCTGAGTAGCACTATTAGTAAAAACAATACTGTTAGTCGTATATAAATCTAAATGTACAGTAAGGTCTCTTTCATACACTTCATTGATATTATTGACGGTATTTGCAATGTTAGCCATAGCATTCGCTTGGCTTCCTGCCCAATTGGTATATTCCGCAGAGGCAGCGACAGCAAATCTGTAGCTCCTTAATTGGCAATCTCCAAAAGTAGCCATTTTTATCAGAGGAGGAAGTGGGCTGGATGGCTTTTGTTCTAATTGAGGGACCTCAATAGCTTGACAACTAAAATTAGCATCTTGCCATATTTTGGGGTCATTTGCTGCATACATTACCAAAGTATTAGATTGATGCATATCTAATGGCATAATATACCAAGTATTATGGCTTGTGGTTTCAGTTATTTTTGCCATTACACCCATTTGAGAAAGCGTAAGTCTCAAGCTGTATTTCCCATCTTCCGAACTTCCGAAAAAAGTCTTAATAATATTATTTTCCTGTTGGAAAGAAGCACTTAGCGTCCGGCTATTTTGAATCTTAAAGTCAATGGTAGATCCATTGAAATTTGGCAATGATATTTGGGTGGAAAAATTTGGTGTATTGTACTGTTGCTGGATGCCGGAGATAAAAGCTTTGATCTGGCTGGTATCTTGCTTAAAAGTGAAGGTTTGGGAGTAATCCTCTAATAAAGTTTGTTGATTTTTGTTCAAAGTCTCCTTGGTGATGGGTTGCAATGGAGAGAAGTTTTGACCAAAACTAAAAAAGGAAATAGCTAAAAATAAAAACAATAACGGAATGTGCAGTAAAGACTTTTTCATAAAAAAATGGTTTAATAATTTGTTAATGACAAAAATACAAATAATTTTCAAAAATGTTAATCTTTTTTGATATTGCCTTCTCAAGGATTCTGTTTTTAATTTCAGGTCAATTGTTTATTGTTATCCAAACCATCTTAATTAAATAATTTCTGATTATCCTTTTTGTATTCAACAAAGCATTGATTTGTTTAGTATTTTTGCCTAATATTTTTTTGATGTCTAATATCATAATGAGTAATTTTAAAATAAAGGATTACTTTATTCCTTTTAATAGAGCAATACAACCTGAGGAGTTGCCTGTTTTATTTAATTTTCCATTTTATCATCAGCCTCATCCTTTATGTGTGGAGGCTTCTAAAATAGTGCAACATTACATCCAAACTCAAGAAGAATGGAAACATAATTTTGGCTTGGAAGAAAATCAAGCAGGATTGGTTATAGGAAAGATGTTTGGAGTATTATTGGTGGAAAATAAAGAAGGAATGATTGGGTTTATGAGCACATTCTCCGGAAAATTGGCAAATAAAAACAAACATTCTTATTTCGTTCCACCCATTTTCGACATGTTGGAGCCTGATGCTTTTTTTGTCAAGGGAGAAACCGAATTGAATGAAATCAACAGTAAAATAGTTCTATTAGAAAATTCAGAAGAACTCCTAAGTTTAAAAAATAATTTGAAAGCGATTCAGCTGGACTGCCAACAAAAGATAGAAGCCTTAAAAGAAAAGATAAGAAATAATAAAGAAAGAAGAGCTTTGCAACGTGCAGATGCAGTATTTGCCCTTTGTGAAACCGGTAGAGAAGCAGTACTTGAAGATTTGAGATTGGAAAGTATTCGGGAGCAAGGGGAGTTGAGATTTGTTCAAAAAGATTGTAAGTTTAAAATAGCGGAGGCTCAAGCTCTTTTAGATAGTTTTAGCGGACAAATACTCCACCTTAAGGAAGAACGAAAAATAAAATCGGCAACCCTACAAGAGCAATTGTTTGCTCAATATAATTTTTTAAATATTCATGGATCATCTAAAAATGTCAAAGAGATTTTTGAAAGAGTTGGTATGCATCAACCGCCTTCCGGTGCCGGAGAGTGTGCACTGCCAAAAATGTTACAGCATGCCTTTTTGCATAAAATGAAACCACTGGCATTTGCAGAGTTTTGGTGGGGAGCATCCCCTGTTTCAGAAATTCGTAAACATGGACATTTTTATCCTTCCTGTAGAGGAAAATGCGAACCCATTTTGAGTCACATGCTTCAAGGTATTCCGATGGAAGCAAATCCTATGTTGCAACATCAAGATTTAGAACATCAATTGAAAATAATTTATGAGGATGAAACCATTGTGGTCTTAGACAAACCCTCAGAAATGCTTTCTGTTCCCGGTAAAACAGGGCAGTGGTCTGTATTGGATATCTTAAAATCAAAGTACCCCAATGCCACAGGATCATTGCTGGTGCATCGTTTGGATATGTCCACTTCTGGATTATTGGTTGCTACAAAGACCAAAGAGGCTTATCAAAACATTCAGGCTCAATTTATCAAAAGAAAAGTTTCAAAACTATATATTGCTCTTTTGAATGGTGTTTTGACCGAGGAATCCGGAATAATAGATTTACCATTAAGAGTTGATTTGGATAATCGCCCTCATCAATTAGTCGATTTTGAACACGGCAAACCGGCGAAAACGATTTGGGAAAAATTGGAAGTTAAGAATGGGATAAGTAGGGTAGCCTTGACTCCTGTAACCGGACGCACCCACCAATTAAGGGTACATTGTGCCCATCAATTAGGGTTGAATATACCTATTTTAGGTGATGACCTTTATGGAAAACCGGCAGAGCGTTTGATGCTCCATGCACAATCCCTAACCCTAAAACATCCTATTACCAGAAAGGAAATGACTTTTATATCTGAAGCTCCGTTTTAATTATTAATTTTGAATTATGAATATAGGCTTTGATGCAAAAAGAGCTTTTTTTAATAAAACAGGTTTGGGAAATTACAGCCGTAGTTTGATTACGGCATTGCATAGTTTTTTTCCGGAGAATACGTATCAGCTTTTTACGCCTCTTTTTAAAGAAAACCTTCTTTTCCCTGAAATTCAAAATTGTGAAGATATTCAAATCATTCACCCTTCAAGATTTTTGCCGCAAAGCATTTGGAGAAGCTGGGGAATAACAAAAAGTTTTAATAATACCGATATTTATCATGGTTTAAGTGCTGAACTGCCTTTGGGTAAAATACCCTTAAATACAAAATTGGTGGTTACCATCCATGATTTAATTTATGAACGGTTTCCCGAGTTGTATCCAAGAATAGATTATGCTATTTATCGTAAAAAAACTATAAATGCCTGTGCTAAAGCCCATCGAATTATTGCCGTGAGTGAACAGACTAAAAGAGACCTGATTCGTTTTTATGGTATAGAAGCATTAAAAATAAATGTGGTCTATCAAGATTGTCATCCCATGTTTTTGGAGCGATATAGTGAACCAGAAAAAGCTGTTTTTAAGAAAAAATATAACCTACCGGAACAGTTTTTATTGAATCTGGGTACCTTGGAGGAAAGAAAAAATGCCTTATTGATTCTAAAGGCTATGATCCATTTGCCGGATGATATTCATTTGGTCTTGGTAGGGAAAGATACGCCTTATAAGGAAAAGCTTATAGCCTTTATACACAAAAATCAGCTAACCAACAGGGTGCATTTTAGACCGGAAATTAATTTCTTAGAATTTCCTTTATTATACCAATCTGCTTCTGTTTTTATTTATCCCAGTATATTTGAAGGTTTTGGTATTCCGGTTTTAGAAGCCATAAAATCACAAGTTCCGGTTATCGCTGCTACTGGAAGTTGCCTTGAGGAAGCCGGCGGTGCCGATAGTATTTTTATTCACCCTGAAGATGCTCTCAGTCTTAAAGAAAACATTTTATTATTATTAAATGATAAAGCAATAAGAGCCCGTCAAATTCAGAAATCCTTTGAATATGCCTTGAATTTTTCATCGAAAAATTTTGCTAAAAAAACAATGGAAGTTTACAAACTTTTGTAGCCTTCTTTGGAGAGCATAATTTTTTATTTGAAGTTTGGGTCCTTATTAATGGGGGGCATCAAATTTTTATTCTTTCCTTCAAATAATAATCATTATTTTGAATTACAAGACTTTAACTTGTCCTTGAGTTCAATTGAACTGTAAAGACCAGTTCATAGAATTTCACTTACCCCAAATGGTTGGTGTCCTCACCAACTAAATCCGCTCAATTGGTTGGTGAGGACACCAACTATATTTTTAAAAACATATTCGGAGCAAACCTTGCTGTTAATTGAACAACAAACCCTATTTATTAAGGTATGCAGTTTCATTTTGAAACATAGTTTTCTTATTTCCAAATGCTATTATAGGATTATTCTATGTGCTTATTTATAAAAAGTTATGGACAAAGTTGTCTTTAATAAAATCCCTTATTATTTTTGCATTTCATTAAGAGTGATAAATGTTTTCAAAAGCTTGTGAATATGCGATAAAGGCAATGGTATATATTGCTACCCAATCCTTAGAAAATAATAGGGTGAAGGTAGGGGATATTGCCAATAATTCTGCCAATCCGGAAGCTTTCACTGCGAAGATTATGGGGGAATTGAAACGTGCACATCTCGTGGATTCTTTTACAGGGCCTAATGGAGGTTTCGAAATTGATATCCAAAAGATGAAACAAATCAAAGTGAGCGAAATCGTTTTTGCAATTGATGGCGATAATGTGTATAAAGGCTGTGCTTTAGGGCTTGAGGCTTGTAACCCTGATGAACCATGTCCCTTGCATGAAAAATTTGCATCGATAAGAGAAAATTTAAAACAAATGTTGGAAACCACTTCTATTTATGAATTGGCTGTCCAGTTTCAGTCTGGTAAAACCACCCTGATAAGATAATATATTTTTTGTCTCTATTTCGGACAATATTATCCTAAATTTTTAGGACTGGTTGTTTTTTGCCAAAAATTAATTTGATTATTAAAATAATTTAATGAAAATAAAAACCAATAATTACTCGATGAACCGTTTATTTCAATTTATTTCGGATAAAAACATCCTAAATAAAAAAATGTTGCTGCTGCCGGCACTTTTATGGAGCACTGCTGCTATGGCACAACCCGAACCCAATCCCAATTTGGATAATTGGCAGTATAATCCCGGGGTGATTGGTACTGTAATTCTATTAGCTATAGTGCTTTTAATTGCTGTATTTATCTTGTATTTTAGGGTTGTTGATTTTATTGAAAGAGCCAAATATAAAGAGCAGAAAAAAAGAAAATTAAATCTTGCAGATGATTTGGTTCATTTAGATAGTAAGGAGATTGACGGCATTTTGGAAAAAAGAAAGGCAGCTGTTGATTTTAAATTAAGTGGTAAAGAATTAGGAGGAGATGTAGCTGTTTTAGACCAGAGAGGCGTGGTAGCAGATATTAGTCATGACCCTGACAGACCCCTAGTAGATGAAAAAAAACGGTCAAGAGTGTTTATAGAAACCGATCCGGGGCTCAAAAAAATTGTCTTATGGTATTTGGCAGCTTCTGTATGTTGGTTAGTGATTGGTACTTCCATCGGACAATATGTAGGAATGAAATTTGTTTGGCCCGAGATGGATACCCAACCTTGGCTTTCCTTCTCCAGATTGCGACCTGTGCATACCAATACCGTATTTTGGGGCTGGGCTTCATTAGCCATGGTGGGCTTAGGTCACTTTGTTATTGCCAGAACTTCTAATACCAAAATATGGAGCAAAAAACTATCTTGGTTGTCTTTTGCAATGATAAATCTTTCTGTCATCATTGGTGATTTATTGCTCATGTCAGGTGTTAATAATGGGGGAGGAGAGTATAGAGAGTACATTTGGCCTGTTGCCATTCTTTTTGGAGGTGGGTTAATCATTGTATTTTATAATTTCTATAAAACTGTTGCTTCCCGTAAAGTGGATGAGATTTATATTTCCAACTGGTATCTTTTAGGGGGCTTGATTTGGACGATTACACTTTATACTATTGGTTATATTCCTTTCTTCCAAGAAGGTCTGGGCGAAACCGTTATTCAGGGTTATTTTATGCACCAAGGAGTAGGGATGTGGTTTATGACCTTCACTTTAGGATTAATCTATTATTATCTGCCTTCTTCTCTCAATAAACCTATTTATTCTTATTCTTTAGGGGTGTTGGCATTTTGGACTCAAATGTTATTTTATACGCTCATTGGTACCCACCACTTTATCTTTAGTCCTTTGCCTTGGTGGCTTCAAACTGTGGCTATCGTATTCAGTGCGGGTATGTTTATTCCTGTCGTGGCAGGTTCTACCAACTTTATGATGACCATGAGGGGTACCTGGCATGATATCTCTAAGAGTTATACCTTACCTTTCTTCTTAGTAGGAGTAGTCT
This sequence comes from Edaphocola sp., assembly GCA_035444785.1. GTDB lineage: Bacteria > Bacteroidota > Bacteroidia > Chitinophagales > Chitinophagaceae > Edaphocola. The sequence continues at coordinate 46,951 of DAOMPL010000020.1, forward strand.
TTTATTTTGTAGGTTCCACACAAGGTAGTTTACAAGCCTTTAGATTTACCAACTTCATTTGGCACTTCAACGATTTTAATGTGGCACACTCTCACATGACCATGTATGGTATTATTTGTTTCATACTTTGGGCCTGTATTTATACCATCGTACCCAAAATTACCGGACGAGAACCTAAGCAGGTGTTTGTAGGTATGCACTTCTGGTTGGCATTTATAGGATTGTTTGCCTATATGACTTCCTTAATGATAGGCGGTACCGAGCGTGGATTTGCTTGGGTAGAAGGAAAACCTTTTATTGAATCTGTAATCCTTATGGCTCCTTACTGGGTATGGAGAGCAGTGGGCGGTTCTTTAATGTTTGTTTCCCATTTGATATTTGCCTATAATTTCTATGTGATGACCAAAAAATTATCACCTGAAGAAGTCTCTGAATTATCCACCATAAAAACTTCAAAAGCTTAATTATTTATCATGTTGAATTTTCATAATAATCATAAAAATCTAGTAATCACCTCTGCAGTGGTTTATATAGGACTGAGTATCTTAATAGCCGTATTGCCTGCTTTTAAAATGCAGGAAGTAAAGCCACTTCCTAGCATGAAGCCCATGACTTCTCAAGAAATGAGTGGTTTGAAAATGTACACGGCTGAAAATTGTATGGCCTGCCACACCCAACAAGTGAGGAATATTGAAATGGATAAAATGTGGGGAGACAGGCCTTCTATCGCTGCAGATTACTATTACAGTAAAAAGCGTTTAGACTTTTGGCGACAATCTCCCTCTACTTTGGGAAGTGAAAGGACAGGGCCTGATTTGACTAATGTAGGTAAAAGACAGCCTTCAAAAGATTGGCAGTTGATGCACCTTTACAATCCTCGTTCTGTGGTCAAAGAATCCATCATGCCGGGCTTCCCTTGGCTGTTTGAAGAAAAAGATTCTACTCAAATTAAAAAAGGAGATGTTGTGGTGGCTATTCCGGCTCAGTTTCTTAAAAATAAAAATAAGAAAATTGTAGCCAAACAACAAGCTTTGGATTTGGTGGCTTATTTGCTTTCTTTGAAACAACCGGATTTAGGTGGCGAACCAGATTGGAAATTTATCCCTGCTGCTAAAAAAGAAGCTCCTGTTGCTACTGCCGGAGGCGTAGCTCAAGGATTAGATGGTGGTGCCTTATATGCCAATACCTGTGCCACCTGTCACCAGGCTGATGGTAAAGGAGTTGCCGGAACATTCCCATCTTTAGCAGGAAGTAAAATCGTAAACGATCCTAACCCGGAACAATTAATCACCATAGTTTTGGATGGATATACCGGATTAGTAAGCCAAGGCTATCCACCTATGCCTCCTTTTGGAGAAAGTTTGACTGATGAGGAAATAGCAGCTATTACAACTCATGAAAGAAGCAGTTGGGGTAATAATGCCCCTCCGGTGAAACCTGAAGATGTGAAAAAAGTGAGAGATTATTTAAAAACAGTTTCAAAAAAATAGGTTATGAAATTAATATTGAGAATTTGCCTTTTTTTAATGGCTTTTAATCCGGCTGTATTATTTGCTTGTGAGGCCTGTAAAAAAAATCAACCGGAAATATTGCAAGGTGTAGTTCATGGACCCGGACCGGAAACAAAATGGGATTATATGATTATTATTTTTGCCATCATTATCGTAGGGTTCACATTATTTTATGCAGTAAAATATCTTATTCACCCTAAAGAAGGAGCACCTAACCATATTAAAAACATTGTAATAGAATAACGACATGAATAATAATCAGAAAATAAAAATATTTATAGATGACGATCCGCAACCCTTTGCCGAATTTACTACACCGGTAAGGTTTGTTTTGGATACCACCAAAATCCCTGATGGGAAACATATCTTAAAAATTGTTGCCCAATCAACAGATAATGTAGAGGGTATTAAATTTGTCCCTTTTGAGGTGCGTAACGGCCCTTCTATTGCAGTAGTAGGCTTGAAAGAAAATGACGTAGTCAATCAACAGCTGCCTATTACCATAAATGCTTACGGAAGTGAAAGAAGCGATATTTTCGTTGTTTCAGGCTCTGAGACGCCTAAGGGTATTCCTTCTTGGGTATGGGCATTGGTAATTATGTTTATAGGATTTGGATTGTTTTACCTCATTATGTATTTAAAACCAGACTTATACAAATCGTTTTTTTAAGATAACAAATTGATTTTCAATAAAAATTAAAAATTATTACAATATTTTGACGAAAAAAAAATATATTTTAGAGTAATTAGTCTTAATTTTGCACCGTCAAAATAATTTAAAAATAAGATTATTATGTCCATATCAAAAGAAACCATAGTAGGCGAATTGGTTGCCAAAGATTACCGTACCGCATCTGTATTTGGGAAAAACGGTATTGACTTCTGTTGCCAAGGAAATAGAAGTATTGATGAGGCTTGTAAAAGTGCCGATTTGAATACCGATACCTTAATGGAAGAATTAACGGCTATTACCAAAGAAAGTAATGCTGGTTCTATAGATTATCAATCTTGGCCTTTGGATTTATTGGCTGATTATATTGAGAAAAAACATCACCGTTATGTAGAATCTAAAGGTGCCGAAATAATGCCTTATTTGGATAAAATAGCCCGAGTGCATGGTGATAGACATCCTGAATTATTAGAAGTTCAAGGCTTGTTTAAAGAATCTGTAGGGGAATTGGCTGCTCACATGAAAAAAGAAGAATTGCTATTGTTCCCTTATGTACGCAAAATGGTTCAGGCTAAACAAAGCAATATAGATAAAGTGCCGGCTCCATTTGGAACCGTTCAAAACCCTATCCGTAATATGATGCATGAGCATGATGGGGAAGGGGAACGCTTCAGAAAAATTGCCGCATTAACAAATAATTATACCGTTCCTGAAGATGGTTGCAATACTTATAGCGTAACTTTGTCCATGCTTCAAGAATTTGAACAAGACTTACATTTACATATTCACTTAGAGAATAATATTTTATTCCCTAAGTCTATAGAAATGGAAGCAACATTTAAATAATAATTTCAATATTAACTCAAAAATAAAAATTAAAAAATGAAAAAGTCAATTATTGCAATTGCATCATTAGCATTTTTCTTCGCTTCTTGCGGAGGTGGTTCTGAAACTCCAGCTACAACTGAAACTCCGGCTGCTACCGAAGCTCCTGCTGCTGAAACAGCTGCTCCTGCTGAAACTCCAGCTACACAAGAAATCACTATCAATGCTGGTGATGATATGAAATTTGATGTAACTGAATTAAAAGCTAAAGCTGGTCAAAAAATCAAATTAACTTTGCACCACACTGGTAAAGCTCCTGTAACTGCTATGGGTCACAATGTAGTATTCTTGAAAATGGGTACTAATGTTGACGATTTCGCAAAAGCTGCTATCGCTGCTAAAGATAACGAATATGTTCCTAAAGATTTAGAAGGAGAAGTTATCGCACACACAAAAACTATCGGTGGTGGTGAATCTACTACTATCGAGTTTACAGCTCCTGAAGCAGGTGTTTATGATTACATTTGTTCTTTCCCTGGTCACCACGGAACTATGCACGGTACTTTAACTGTAGAGTAATTTAATATAATAATTTTTTCTCAATAGCTTGCTCAATAATTGGGCAAGCTTTTGATTTTTTATTTACAGCTTTGCCTATTCTCTTTTTTGGATTCTGGGTTTAGCCATTATAAGTATTTTTCAACCTACCATTACAAATATGGATAAGCACATACTTTCAACTTAATGATTTTTGAAAAACGGAATTTTATTCTTGGAAATCTTTCATTGCTCTATTCAAACTTCTAACCGTAATGCCCAAATAGGAGGCCATTTCCTCTTTTGAAAGCGAAACATTTTGTTTAGCCTGTAGTTCCATTAACTTAATCAAATTATGTTCTACCGTGTATAATTGCTGGTAAGATGCCCTTGCTTGCTGTGTCCACAATTCGTTTGGCAAAACTATCCAATAATAGATTATTCAGCTGAATATCTGTTTTGAGGAGTTCGTAAAAATAAGATTTATCAATAGCAAAATAAGAAACATCTGTCATCGCTTTCACCGTACACAAACAGGAAATATTACGAATCAATTCAACTTCGCCTATAATTTCACCTTTCCCTAAAAATTCGAGAATGTATTCTTTTTCATTGTCCTCTGTAAAATAACATTTGGTGATTCCTTCCACAATTAGCATCACTTTTGTAGCCATATTATTTTGAGAGAGTAATTTATCTCCTTTTGTACACTTTTTTATGATAATATTTTCTTTACGAATTTGACCTTCGTAAAGTGCTGATATATAACTAAAAAATGATTCGTTTGTTTTTAACATACAAGCCTTAGGACAAATGTCCTTTTTGAAAAACTTATCTTTGCTGAACTTTCAATTACAAAATTAGTAAATTTAGGAAATGAAAAAAGAAATAAAAGTTATTGCGTTTGATGCAGACGATACTTTATGGGTAAATGAACCGTATTTTCAGGAAGCAGAAAAACAATTTTGTTCTTTGCTTTCAAACCATCTTTCTCAAGAAGAAATATCAAAAGAATTATTTCAAACCGAGATGAAAAACTTACCACTCTATGGTTATGGTGCAAAAGGATTTTTGTTGTGTATGATAGAGACCGCAAACCGTATTTCAAAAGACAAAGTAGCACCCAACATCATTTCAGAGATTATTGAAATAGGGCAGGATTTGCTTCAAAAACCTATTGAATTATTAGATGGTGTACCTGAAACTTTGGAAAATCTAAAAGACGATTTCCAACTTATTGTTGCCACCAAAGGTGATTTATTGGATCAAGAAAGAAAATTAAAAAATTCTGGAATTGAACACTATTTTCATCATATCGAAATAATGAGTGAGAAAAAGACAGCCGATTATAAAAAATTACTTTATCATTTAAATTGTCTTCCTGAAAACTTCTTAATGTTAGGGAATTCTGTAAAATCAGATATTTTACCTATTTTAGAATTGGGAGCTCATGCCGGACATATTCCCTATCATGTAACTTGGACTCACGAACAACAAGAACAAACAATTAAGAGTGAGAGATTTGTCCAACTCCAATCAATTGATGAAATTTTAAATTATTTGAAATAGTAATGAAAATTAAAATAAGACAAGAAACTACTGCCGATTATCCTATTGTATTTAATTTGATAGAAAAGGCATTTTTTAATGAAATTTTAAGCGACAAAAAAGAACAATTTTTAGTAGAACGATTAAGGAAATCCGAAGGTTTTATCCCTGAATTGTCATTAGTTGCTGAGGTGAATCACCAAATTGTTGGCTACATTTTGCTCACGGAAATCAACATTGAAACGCGTAAAGAAAGTGTAATTGCTCTGGCATTAGCTCCCGTTGCGGTTTTACCTGATTTTCAAAAAAAAGGAATAGGCAGACAGCTTATAGAAGCTGCTCATCACATTGCAAAAAAATTAGGCTATCAATCCATTATTTTATTGGGACATGAGAACTATTATCCAAAATTTGGATACCAGCCTTTGCACCAATTCAATATTTCGTTGCCATTTGATGCACCTAAAGAAAATTGTATGGCTTTAGAACTTGTTCCTGAAGCTTTAAAGAACAAAGAAGGAAAAGTTATTTACCCCAAAGAATTTTTTGAATAATTATAAAAGGTGGATTCAAGTAATAAATGCAACAGGCTCTAAATTGTCCAATTTTTCGGC
>DAOMPL010000021.1:0-52411 GCA_035444785.1 Edaphocola sp.
CGCTGTAAAGATAAGAAAATCAGGGAAATGTTAGTTTTTCAGCAAACCCTAATTATCATATTTCCTTCATTAACTACAAGCTCTTTTGATTCTAGGAATTGGCTAAACTCTTCAAAAATATTTTCAATAATTCCTTCTTTAGTCAAGGGTTCTCTAAAAAGTCAAACTGTTTTTTCATCAGGCACTTTATCACCACTTTCCAAATCTAAAAACTTCTTAAAGCTAAGCCTGTCAAGAATTTGATATTCTATTTGCTTGTCTGCCAAACCATAATACCTTTGAATAATCAAAATTTTAAACACAAGCGAAAAAAATGATTGATAATCATTTTTTGAAGATTGCGAGCGTAGCTCACTACATCAAAAGGTTTTGCTCTTGCATTACTTTTCTTATCTATATTCAACATTCCACTCTCCAAAGTATCTCGAAACATTTCGAAATCAATAGCCAAGTCCAATCTCTCCAAAGGATTTCCTATGGAAGATACCTTTTCTGCTGTTTCTTGTTCGTCAAATAAACCTTTTTTCCCCGTAACTTTATAGTTGTGCATTTTGATGAGTTTTATTATGCAAATATATATATAATCAATTTAATATCAAAGAGTTAATTTTTAGAAGTCCCCTGTAATAGTTTAAGATACTTATTTTTGGTGCATCATATAAATAACTTTGTCTTTTCTTCCCATAAAATAATAGAATGATAATTGGAAGCTGGTAGTATTGTAAAAAGCTGCAGTCTTTAGGTTTTTATTGTTTAATATGTTTTGATTGATTCGGAAATCTAAGCTGGTATTTTTAGAAAAGTCATATAGCGTGCCGATAGTAAATCCTAAACCCACTCTATTCTTCAAATCTGTATTTTGAATTATTGGTGAGGTGTTTTCAAATTTTTTGGGACCGGCTACCCAAGTGCCATTTCCTTCTAATTGTTGAGGCTCTATTTTGTATTTAATATTATTCATATAGTTAACCAATAATCCTCCCATAAAGGATAGCTTGTTCAGTTGATAGCGGAGTGTTACCGGTAATTCAAAATAGGATGCAGATTGAAGGTGGTAAATATTGGCATACCCTTGTCGATAAGCATTGTATATAGGTTGGCTTCCACTATTGTCTATGCTTTGTTGGCTGTATTGATAGTAGATGTCTTTCCAAGCTTGATTGTTAAATTTGTTATGCAAATATTTTATCTCTGTGCCTAAAGTCCATCTTTCTTTAAAATCATAAAAAGCAGCCAAGCCGATATGGAATCCATATTGTTGTGGATTACTGAAAGCTGTTTGTACCCCTATACTGCTGCCAAAATAATAGGGTTTAATTCCTTTAAAATAATCATCTATAAAATCTTGAAACTGAGCTATCAACTTTTTGCTACTGCTAATTGATTTGTCATTAACTTTATAATTGTTTAAAGGTACAAGATTGTTTTCTTGGATAATTTCAATATTATTTGAAGTGTTAGCAGCAATAGAAATGTCATTTGCTAAAGTTGCCAAATTATTTGTTGCTCTTTTGGAGGCTATAGCCATTCCCGGTTTGGAAGAGGCTAAGTAAATAAGATTGTTTTTATCTTGAAGGCTTAGGGCTTGTAGCACTTTACGGGAATAATTTTTGGTATTGAGGGTATCAATATGTTTAATGTTTTTGCCGTCTTTGTTTTTTACAAAAGTTATTTGTCTTTCTATCTCAGTAACTTTTTGGTCTTTTTCCAATTTCCATTCTTGAATGGTTTTAGGCAGCACATATTTCTTTTGGGCTATATCGTCTTTTATCACTGCCAAATAATTGGAATCCTCAATAGCTTTTGGCTTAAAAGATTCTTGGTCTATATGGCTTAAAAGTGCATCTATATCTGAATTTATGGTTCTTGGACTTGGAAGTGTTTCATTAGTGCCTATTGCATAATCAGGCATCAATGAAGCATTTCTTTCTTGTTTGATTGCTAAAGAGATATTTCTTTTTTGGTGTTTTGCTTTAGAAGTTGTTGTTTTTTGGTTTTGATTTTTTTCTGAAATTAAAGGTATGGTCTTAGAGGTCTCTTGAGTAGGACTGTAAATGTTTTTAGCAATTTTCTTTTCTTCTAAAGATTTTTGATGAATGTCTAATGGGGTTGCAGTATTCGAAGGTTTATTCTTTTTTGTTTTAGACAAATTTTTATTTTCATTTCCTGAAGGAACAACTATTCTTTGGTTTTGATTGGCAATAGATAACGCTGTTTTTTCCTTATTAACAGTATTGTTGTTAAGGTGATTTTTAAAAATAAGTCCAGTGCCAATTCCAAAAATTGCGATTAGTCCGGTTAAACCTAAACGCCAATTCCTATAAGAACGTGAAATGGTAGGAGATTGATCCAATTTATGGCTCATTTTTTCCCATGCTCCCATTGGTACAGGTTCTTCTTTGTCTGCTCTACCTTTGAAAAGGTCGTCTATTTTAATAAAATCTTTTTCTTTCACTGCATTATCTTTTAAGGTGTAATCCTAATTTTTCAACCTTCTCTTTTAATATTTTCCTTGCCTCGCTTAAATACCATTTTGAGGTGTTTTCTGAAAAGCCTAGGTTTTTTGCGATTTCTTTGTGTCCTAAATCTTCAAATACGTACATATTGAAAACGACTCTTTGTTTTTCGGGAAGTTCATACACCAATTTGATTAAATCATCATAGAATAAATTAGCAGCTAATTCTTTGTGAACGAATTCTTCTTTTTCAACAAATAAGGTATTTTTAGAATAATTGAGTTCGGTTTTGGCATAATCGGAAACGGCATGAAAAACAATTTTTCTTAACCATCCTTCAAAGGAGCCTTTATAACCATAACTGTCAATTTTTTGAAATGCCCTTAAGAAGCCATTATTTAATATCTCTTCAGCTCTTTCTTGATCTGGGAAATAGCGTTTAACCATGCCTATCATTCTGGGATAAAATATTTCGTACAGTCTAAATTGTGCACTGCGATCGTTGCGTACACATCCGGATATTAAAGCTTCTAATTCGCTGGTTCCTGTCAAAATATTATTATGTATCAAAGCTATGGACAAGATTCGTTAATCTTTTAGGTCTTATTACAAAGACTGTCTTTTTTCTAGAAAGGTTGGGTTCTTTATTTAATATTATCCAAAGATAAAAAAAAGCTCTTTGAAAAAAGAGCTTTTTAAAAGTATTATTATAAATATTATTTTTTGATATTGAATCTTCCTACCGCAGTACCTTCATTGGTAATTAATTCGATAGTGTAGAAACCGGTGCTTAAAGTGTTCATGTCTAAATTGAAGTTTTTAGTACCTTCAGAGATTGTACCTAAATTCTTAGTAAACACTACTTTACCGGATAGGTCAAATACTCTTACATTAGCTTCAGAATTGTTTTTAAAGTTGTAAGAGATATTTAAGTTGCCATTTGATGGGTTAGGATAAACATTTAATGCTTCAAACTTGAAAGTACCTACATTCTTGGTTCCTGTGCTAGCTCCCATGATATAGTTACGAGTGGTAGTGTTATTACCTGTTAAACCATTTTCTCCATCCGGATCATTGTTATCTACGCCTGGATCTGTAAATAAATTTCCGTTAGATTCCCAACCATAACCTTCGGCTTTGATAAAGTTAGTGTCATTATCAATGAAATAGTTGATTACGGTGTCTCCATTTTGTGCAATTCTTGCAGCTCCTTTTTTGATATAAAAAGAATGAGTATAGCTTTGACCGGCAGGAATGCTAACGCCGGTAATCAATCTACCTTCCCAAACATAGTTTATTAAATTTTGTCCGGAGATTTTGTATAGATATCCTAATTGCCATACAACGATAGAGTCAGAAGCTACTACAGCTGCTGTACCATTATTTGCAATTTGAATATTAAACTGCAGACTATCACCTCCAGCTACATTGGGTACTGCTTGAAATTCTGTTCCAGGGTTTGTTACGCTAAAAGCTAAATCTACATTCTTTTGTGCCATTGCTCCGTAAGCAACACCTAAAGCCAATACTAAACTTGTAATTATTTTTTTCATCTTTTCTATTTTTTATAATTTTAATTTGCAATAATACGAAATAATAATAAATTTAATTGTTAATTATTGTAAGTGTATTTTAGCCCAATGCTTATCCACCTTCCTGGTAAAGGAACTACTCCTGATTCTATATGTTGGATATTAAATAAATTATTTGCACTTGCATAGATTACGAGTTCATTTAAAGAATAACTTATTTTAAGGTCGGTAATATGGAAATTACTTCTTCTGTATTGACCCAAGTAAGTTGTGGCATTATAACGGGAGCAATATTTATTGCTTAATGCAATATTCCAATTTTTATTATTATAATTGGCAATACTTATCAATTGATGCTTTAGGCTATTAATCACATATTGCGATTGCCATCCTTGTTGATTATGTTCGCTTGCTGTATAGTTTTTTGGTGATAAATAGGTATAACCCAAAATAATGCTTAAAGTATTTTTACTCCATTTGTATTGATATTGTCCATTTATGTTAAGTCCCAAAGTTTTTATGATGGCAAAATTATTTGCAAACCAAGGGCTTGAAGTGTCTGGGCGTGTCCAATCAATGAATTGTCTGCCATCCCGATAAAATGCAGAGGCACTTATCTTAAAATCTTTGTCGTAATATTTTAATCCCAATTCATAATTAAGCATCCATTCCGGCAATAAGCTGTCGTTACCAATGTTTGAAGGGCTTTTGTAGTATAAATCGGTAAAAGTTGGTAGCCTTTGGCCGGCACCGGCATTAGCAAAAAGACGTAGTTTTTCATTAAGGCTATACCCTAAATCTATGCCGGGGTAGGCTTTAAGTCCAAAAACTGAATTTTGGTTGATATAAACACCTGTATTCATATCCAAGCCAAAATCGAAATTGTATTGGTATTCAAGTGAAACACCAAAATTGTTTCTTGCTCTATCTCCCAAGTTGGTGCTGTTGATGGCTTCATGCCTGTAATTCAATCCCAAAGCAATATTTCCGTATTCAGAATAGAATATATTATCCAATTGGGCATCAATGGTATTGGTATAGTGTTGGTTTCTGTAAATAGCCGGTTTGAATCTGTTGAAGATATAATCATCATAGGTGTTTTTATAGGAAATCGTAGGGCGTAGCATCCAATTAGATTTCATTTGGATGGGTAATCTTAAACCTATGAAATTATTATTAACCTCTTCTGTGGATTCTTTATCGCTTGGAGCGGCATAAAATGAATTGGTGCCAAATTTACTATTGGCTACTCCTGCCATTAATTCAAGATTAATAGAGTTACTCAATACCCCTCTTCCTGTATAAAGAATTTTTTTGTTATTATAGGCGGTATTATATCGGTAGCCATTACCCTGATCCCAAGAGCCGGAAAGTAAATGGTTCCAATTGTTTTGTTGCAATGTGCCCAAAACTTCTATTCCGGTATTGTAATAGGTGTTATTGGTACTGTCGTCATTTTGAAAAAAAGATCCAGAATAAACATGAGTCATGAGGCTATTGGTCATTTCTTTTTTTGTTACGATATTAATCACGCCCATCATGGCATTCACCCCATAAGCTCGTGCAGCAGCACCTTTGAGCACTTCAATTCTTTCTATTGCATTAATAGGAACCGGCAAGTTCATCATATTGTGTCCTGTCTGGGCATCTGTCATTTTAAAACCATTCACCAATATTAAAGTTTGGTCAAAGGAACCTCCATCAATACCAATATCAGCCTGTGTGCCATTGGGGCCTCTTTGGCGTACATCTACTCCGGCAACATAGGCCAGTATGTTGTTAAGGGAGGCCACCGGAAGTTCTTTGATTTCATCCGCAGTAAGGATGGTGATATTTCTGTTTTGTTTCTTAAAAGGAATTTGTAGTCTGTCAGAACTGATGATAATATTGTCCAAGTCTTGGTCCTGATGTTGTGCCTTAGAAGATAAGGGCAAGGTTAAAAGTAGTAGTAAAGAATAATAATTGAATTTCATCAAAGAAAAAAAATTGGTTAAGGTTGCAAAAATATAATGCTATTATAGAAAATAATTTTTTTAAAAAATAAAGAAAATCTTATAAGCAACAGCACATTTCAATAGACTAGTTGTAGGAGCTTTAAAAAAATACGTTCATTTGACAATTTTAGGATAAGTTTTCAATCTGCTTTTCATTTTTCTATTAACTTTGACCGAAATAAGAAAAAAATGAGGTTAGGTTTATTATTGATATTATCCTTTGTGTTTTTTATTTCACCTGCATCTTTAAATGCCCAAGTGTTGAGTTTTTCAAAAGCTCAAAGCTTTAAATCGGGAAAAGATGTTTTTGATATAGGAGGCTGGGTAAATCACCGGTTGATGATTTTTAATTCTAATAAGAAGAAATCTTATATCGATTTTTATGATACAGCAATGAATAAGTTGGCAATAGTTTCTTTAGACTTTATGCCTGAATCGCCCAATCAAGTTGAGTTATTCCCTATTGCCGATGGAGCAATTTTAATGTATAGTGTTCAGATGAATAGTAAAGAGGCTTTTTATATTGCAGCCTTAGACAAAGATGGACGATTGATTGGCCGACCCAAAAATATTGAAAATGCTAAACAAAATTATTTTGGAAACACTAAAAGGGATTACGCTTTTTTGCATTCTATAGATAATAAAGCTTTTGGAGTGCTCGCATATATGATTAAGGATAATAAATTGGATTATGAATTTATTGCTTTAGATGAGTCTTTAAATTTTATTGTGAAAACAAATGATAAAATTCCTGCAAAAAATTACTGGAACGTGAATCAGTTGTTATTGAAAAATGATGGCAGCTTGGTTTTGTTGTTAAGCGATTTGACCTCTAATAAAAATAATGAAGTTAGTGAGGCTATGGTGTATGAGATCAGCCCTACCGGCACTCAAACTGTTTCTTCAAAAGCTTTTCCTATAGATTTTGGCTCCGTTTTTGTTGAAAATTTAATGTTGAAAGAGGATTTTGTCAATAATGAAAAAATTCATTTTGCCGGATTAAATAAAGATAAAGGGGGTAAAGTAAATGGTATTTTTTTAGGAAATTTTAATTTGGACAAAGCCGAAAATGAAAAGATTAAGGGTGTGTTTGCCCCATTTTCTGATAGTATTGCCCATCTGGTTGCTACTGCTAATTTGAATAATGTGTTGGTAAAAGAAATGATAGTAAAAAATGATGGAGGGATGCTATTAGTCACCGAGTCTATGGCTAAATATTTAAGGTCTAGTTATGGGGGGTCCGGTTTCTATGGATGGGGATATTATGGCGGCCCTTCCACAAATAGTTATACCGAATATTTATTTAAAAATGCCTTGCTTTTTGATGTGAATGCCGAGGGGAAGCTGAATTGGATAAGTATAGTAAATAAAACACAGAGAACCATTGATGATAATGGCATTTATTCTTCTTTTGGTCTGATGAATGCTGGCTCTTTCTTGGGATTTGTGTTTAATGAATTTGAAAAGAAAAGTTCAAGAGTGAAAACTACCATAGTGGCAAATGATGGACAACAGGATGAAAATACTCTAAATTTACAGGCTAAAGCAGATGGGAAATGGATGCCACGATTTGGGAAACAAACCGGTTTGTACGAAATGGTGGTGCCGATTGTAGGCTTGGGTAAACTACAATTTGTAAAAATAAATTATTAAAATTAGGAGTCATTTTAATTTGATACTTTTGCTCCTAGAATAAAATTAAGCTGATTATGCAACAGTATTTGCAGTTGTTACAACATATCTTAGATGCCGGACATGAAAAAAGCGATAGAACCGGAACGGGGACTTTAAGCTGTTTCGGCTACCAGATGCGTTTTGATTTGAGTAAAGGGTTTCCTATGGTTACTACTAAAAAACTTCATTTAAAATCAATTATTTATGAATTGTTATGGTTTTTGAAAGGCGATACCAATATCCAATATTTAAAAGATAACGGAGTCAGGATTTGGGACGAATGGGCAGATGAGCAAGGAAATCTGGGTCCGGTTTATGGTAAGCAATGGAGGAGTTGGGAAGGTGCAGATGGGAAAACTTACGACCAAATTAAAGATGCTTTGCATCAAATAAAAACAAACCCGGATAGCAGACGGATAATTGTAAATGCCTGGAATGTTGCCGACTTGCCTAAGATGGCTTTGAGTCCTTGTCATGCCTTATTTCAATTTTATGTTGCAGATGGGAAATTAAGTTGTCAATTGTATCAAAGAAGTGCAGATGTGTTTTTGGGAGTGCCTTTCAATATTGCATCTTATGCTTTACTCACTATGATGATGGCTCAAGTATGTGGGCTACAACCCGGAGAATTCGTCCATACCTTTGGTGATGTGCATTTGTACAAAAATCATTTGGAACAAGCAAAACTACAATTGAGTAGAACTCCATTTAGTTTACCTACCCTGAAAATAAATCCGGAAGTTGACGATTTATTTGCATTCAAGTTTGAAGATTTTACTTTAGAAAATTATAATGCTCATCCTCATATCAAGGGGATAGTAGCGGTTTAATCCATTATTTTAAAACTTTTTTTATGCCAATAATATTACCAGTAAAGGGGATACTGCCAACGATTCCGGGAAGTGTTTTTGTAGCACCCAATGCCACCATTGTAGGTGATGTGGTAATGGGAGAGGAGTGTAGTGTTTGGTTTAACGCAGTCATCCGTGGGGATGTCAACAGTATCAGGATGGGCGATAAAGTAAATGTTCAAGATGGAGCCTGTATTCATTGTACTTATGAAAAGACAAAAACTATTATAGGTAATAATGTGTCTATCGGTCATAATGCTATTGTTCATGGCTGTACGGTTGACGATAATGTATTAATTGGAATGGGAGCCATAGTAATGGACAATGTTCATATTGGAAGTAATACTATTATTGCTGCCGGAGCTGTGGTCTTAGAAAATACAGAAGTGCCTTCCGGGTGTATATTTGGTGGCATTCCTGCAAAAAAAATAAAAGATATTTCTTCTGAATTGCAAGAAGGAGAAATTAATCGTATAGCCAATAATTATGTGTTGTACAGCTCATGGTTTAAAGAGCAATAAGGGAAACGGTTTTTGCCACAAATATCTTTATGAAAATGTAATTTTTTGAAAAAAAATGAATTTTCTACCTTAAAGATGATGGATGCAGCCTGCTAAGCTATTACTTTTGACATTGGTATTTTATAGTTTTTATTACTGTTTATTCAGGCGGTTTCATAATGATATTAGTATTGGATTAAGCATTAAAATTTTTCAATAATAAAAAATATGAAAAGTCTTTAATTTTTAAAGAGCAAAAAAGAATATAAACCTACAAATACATTAACTTTGCCAAAAATTAAATCAATGGGACTTAATTCAATTCTAAAAAATTTTTTACCTAAGGATAAGGTCTTTTATAATCTTTTCGAAGAAATTTGTAGCAATTTGACAGGGATGTCAAAGGCATTTGTACAAGCCATGCATGAACCGGATGCAAATATTCGAATTGCAGCTTTGCAAGGATTAAAAGACTGGGAACATAAGAATGATAGCTTAACCCATAAAGTCTTTCTTGAATTAAGTCAAAACTTCATCACCCCTTTTGATCGAGAAGATATTCACTCCTTAGCAACAGCCTTGGATGATGTGGCAGATTATATGTATGCCGGAGGGAAAAAAATAGTTATTTATAATATCTATGAGATAAACCAATACATGAAAGACATGTCCTTGGTGGTTCAAGAGTCTATTAAGTTTTTGACAGAGGCTGTGAGTCATCTTAGAGATATGAAAAATATCAGAGCGATAATGGAAGCATGTGTCAAAGTGAATAGTTTGGAAAACAAGGCTGATGAATTGTATGATTCCAGTATCCGTGATTTGTTTACCAATCAAACGGATGCTATTGAAATTTTAAAATTTAAAGAGGTTTTTGAAGACTTGGAAATCATTACAGATAAGTGTGAAGATGCTACCAATATCATTGAGTCTATTATCGTGAAATATGCTTAGAATATTAAATACTCTATAAAGTGTTTAATAGTTATTTAATATCCTTACTCATCTATACTTAATATGTTGCAGCTTTTAATTACAATTATCGTATTAGCTTTAATATTTGATTATATTAATGGATTTCATGATGCGGCCAATGCCATTGCCACTGTTGTATCCACTAAAGTACTTACTCCTTTTCAGGCAGTTTTATGGGCTGCATTTTTTAATTTTGTTGCGTATTTTATTTTCGACCATGGCGTTGCCAATACTATTGCAAAGACTGTAAAAACAGAATATATTACCTTAGCAGTAATTCTGGCAGGCCTTGTCGCTGCCATTAGTTGGAATTTGATTACTTGGTGGTTTGGAATCCCTTCCAGTTCTTCACATACCCTTATCGGTGGCTTTGGAGGGGCTGCTATAGCTCATGCTTTGATTAGTACCAATGGGACAATTGGCCTTTCTTCTATTGATGGTCCTACTATTTTTTTAATTATTGGCTTTATATTTTTGGCACCCTTGTTGGGTATGATAGTGGCCTTTATTATCTCTTTATGGTTTCTAAATTCATTTAGAAAAGGATATTTACCCAAGATTGTTTCTAGTGTAATTATTATTGCTTCTTTATATGGATTGACTCATCTGATAAAGACACCCTCTAGTGCCATTATACAATCCAATAAAAAAATTGAACAAGTTTCACACGCTTTAAGTGGCTTAGGAATAGCTCCTAATCAGGATGTGGAAACTATTTTAGACCCTCAGATTAAAGAAAAGGCGGCACCGCTATTGAAAGAGTTTAAAAAAGAAAATAAAATCATTCAGACCGCTCAAAAAAGTTTAGACTCTCAAAAACCACATTTTTTGAAGACTTTGCTTTTTGGTCAAAACATGAAATGGTTTTTACTGTTCTTTATTTTGATTTCTATGTCAATCTTCACTTTATTTTTAAGCTCTTTGAATTATGCCCAGTCTGAAAGATGGTTCAAGCGCATGCAATTGGTTTCATCTGCTGCATTTAGTATAGGTCATGGAGGAAACGATTCTCAAAAGGTGATGGGGATAATCATGGCGGCTTATATTGCTTATGACCCAAATACCTATAGTCTTGACCATATGGTAGAGTGGGTGCCGCTGGCTTGTTATTCGGCTATCGCTCTAGGTACGATGAGTGGAGGCTGGAAAATAATTAAAACTATGGGGACTAAGATTACCAAAGTTACTCCTTTTGAAGGTGTGGCTGCAGAAACTGCCGGAGCCATGACTTTATTCATAACAGAAATGCTTAAAGTTCCTGTAAGTACCACACATACCATTACCGGGTCTATTATTGGTGTAGGTGCCACTAAGAGGCTTTCTGCTGTTAGGTGGGGTGTGACTATTAACTTACTTTGGGCTTGGGTGATGACTATACCAGTTTCTGCTTTATTTGCAGGTATTGTTTATTATATCCTAAAGCTTATTGGAATAGGGTAAATTGTTTGGTTCAATGATATATCATTAAAAAGGTTTATTCCAATTGGAATAAACCTTTTTAGTCTAATTTCGGCATTGAAAATATTTTTATTTTCAATGCCGAAATTTTTTATGTATCAATTATTTTGGAAATGCATATTCCCAACCTTCTTTCTCAGAAAACACTTTATATCTTACTATAAGGTCCGCAGGAGTGTAAATTACTAATGGAAGCTTGCTGTTATAGTCCACCATTAAGGGTTTCATGTGCACAAACTTTCTGTACTTTATGTTGTCCGGACAAGCCTTCATAGTGCTTAATACTTTGTTATCAGTGCTCACATTGTAGTAGTGATATCCAAAACCTTCTAATGCCTTAGTTTCAATCTTTCCTGAAAGGAAGAAATTGTTACAATCCACATCATGCAGATTGCCGGCATAAATTTCTACTTTATACTGTCCTTCATTAGGAAGTGATGGCAAGTTAATTACCCAGCGTTTCATACCTTCCTTGGCTGTTGGGTAGTTTTTTAGCTCTTTTTCAGAAGTGCTGTTTTCTACTTTTGTTACCCAAAGATGCCCTTTTTGGTCTTTCAGCTGAATGTTCAGGTCCTTCTTATCTTTTCTGATAATTTCAAAAGTATCACTTCGTTTAGTTTGTTGTGTGGTGGTGATAAATCCATTTTTAATTTTTTTTATGCTGGCTATTTCAACAACATCTCCTTTTTGAACTGCTGCTTTTGATTTGCTTTCCAATTGTATGCGTGGAACACTACCAAACCTAGGATCCATATTGACCAAGTCGGTATTGTAAAAAGTTTTTCCTACCAATTCTTTTGGTAATTGGGCAATGGAAGTATTTATAGATAATACACCTAAGGTAAATATTGCTATTATGTTTTTCATTTTTTAAATTTTTATAGTAATGATTTAATAGTTTCGATAACGTTTTGAAGTTGGCTGCTGTCTTGTCCACCGGCGGTTGCCAATAACTTTTGACCACCACCACCACCTTTGATAAGAGGGGCGACATTGTTTTTTATCATTTTGCCGGCATCCAATCCTTTTTCATTTGCAGTAGCCTCGTCTAAGGCAATCACTACTGAGGCTTTGCCATTAATAGAGGCAACTAAAACTGCTACAAAACGCTCTGAAAATAGTTTTTGGTCTAAAGCTATTTTCTTTAAGGCATCCATATTGTCAACATTCACTGTTTTTCCAATAAAGGAGGTGCCGTTTACTGGTTCTGCTTGAGTAGATAATTCTTTTGATAGAGCTGCTATTTCTTTAGCTTCATAGCTTTCAACCTTTTTCTCCAAAATGCTTTTGTCCTCTATCAATTTTTCTATTGTCTTTATGGGGTCTTTAGTTTTAAGGAGTTCTACTAAAGTTTTACTTTCCTGTACTTTATCAAATAAGTATTTGGTAGCAGCTCCACCGGTTAATGCTTCTATACGTCTTACGCCTGCAGCCACCGAAGATTCAGAGGTGATGATAAATGCTCCTATCATTCCGGTGCTGGCAACATGGGTACCTCCACATAATTCGATAGAAAATTTAGGGTCTATGGTAACCACTCTAACAGTATCGCCATATTTTTCTCCAAATAATGCCATAGCTCCTAATTTCATAGCCTCTTCTTTGGGCATTTCTTTGATAAAGACCGGAATATTTGCCCTTATTTTCTCATTTACAATTTCTGCTACTTTACGAAGTTCCTCATCAGTAATTTTTGCAAAATGGGAAACGTCAAAACGCAATAGCTCATCATTTACTAATGAGCCTTTTTGGTTCACATGATTGCCTAAAACCTGCTTCAATGCGGCATGTATTAAGTGGGTGGCAGTATGGTTGTACATGGTTTCCACACGGCGTTCCCAATTTATCTTTGCAGTGAGGGTTTGCTCAATATTAGTGGGCAGTTTTTCTGTAAAGTGTATGATTAAATCGTTTTCTTTTTTGGTATCTACCACTTCTATCACCTCATCACCAAAAATTAATACCCCTTGATCGCCTACCTGACCGCCACTTTCGGCATAGAAAGGGGTGCTTTCTAATACCAACTGGAATTGCTCTTTATTTTTTGCTTTTACTTTTCTGTATTTAGCCACTTGGGTTTGGATATTAAAATCATCATAACCCACAAAAATATTCTTTTCGATTTCTTTAATGACAGTCCAGTCTGCAGCATCTATGGCTGTTGCGGCACGGGAACGGTCTTTTTGCTGTTTCATCTCTGCTTCAAAAGCAGGTTCATCCACTGATAAATTATTTTCAGCAGCAATCAATCTGGTCAAGTCTATCGGGAAGCCGTAAGTGTCATACAATTCAAAAGCTTCTTTGCCATTGACTAATCCTTTTCCGCTGTGGGAGATGATATCGTCCATTTTTTTGAGTCCTTTTTCTAAAGTTCTTAAGAAGCTGTCTTCCTCTTCTTTGATTACCTTAGATACGAAGTCCAACTGTTGTTGCAATTCAGGGAATACATTTTCAAATTGTTTTGCAATGACCGGTACCAGTTGAAATAGTAAGGGTTTGTGGTATTCTAAAGCCGAATAGTAATAACGAACCGCTCTTCTTAAAATACGACGGATTACATAACCTGCTCCATTACTGGATGGCAGCTGTCCATCTGCAATTGTGAAAGAGATGGCTCTTATATGGTCCGATAAAACCCTGAAAGCAATGGCTGTCTTACTGTCTGAACCATCATATAATTTATTGGTGATTTGGGCAATGGCAGCAATCGTACCGGAAAATATATCGGTATCATAGTTGCTTTGCTTATTTTGCAATACTCTTACTAATCGTTCAAAGCCCATTCCCGTATCCACATGTTGTGCAGGTAGTTTTTCTAAAGAGCCGTCTTTTAAGCGACTGAACTCCATAAATACATTATTCCATATTTCAATCACTTGCGGATGGTCTGCATTTACCAAGGTGTGTCCCGGAACGGCAGCTCTTTCTTCATCACTTCGGCAGTCCACATGAATTTCGGAGCAAGGGCCACAAGGACCGGTATCGCCCATTTCCCAGAAATTATCTTTCTTGTTTCCTTTTAAAATACGATCTTCGGCTATCCATTTTTTCCATTCGTCAAAGGCTTCTTGGTCGAAAGGGAGGTTTTCTTTTTCATCCCCTTCAAAAACAGTAACATAGATTCTGTTTTTGTCGATTTTATAAACCTCTGTAAGCAGTTCCCAACTCCAAACCAGAGCATCTTTCTTAAAATAATCGCCAAAACTCCAGTTGCCCAACATTTCAAATAAGGTGTGGTGATAAGTGTCCACGCCTACTTCTTCTAAATCGTTATGCTTACCGCTTACTCTCAAGCATTTTTGGGTGTCTGCTACTCTTTTGTGTGGAGCTTGTTTATTGCCTAAAAAATAATCTTTAAAAGGAGCCATGCCTGAATTAATAAACATCAGGGTAGGGTCGTCTTTTACCACAATTGGTGCTGAGGGAACAATAGTATGTCCTTTTGATTGGAAGAAATCTAAAAAATGTTGACGTATTTCCGAAGCTGTCATTTTTGAAAAAAAATTAAGTCGCAAAATTAAGGAAAAAAGAAGAACAATGTATCGGCAATCCAATTAAGAAAAGGAAATTATGAATTAATTTTAGAAAGCATCCTGTATCGTCCTAAAAAAAGTGTAAACTTTTTTTAGGACGATACACAGGAATGGAGATTTCTCGACTACACTTCGTTTCCGCTCGCAATGATGCCTTTTGTTCCCCTGAAATAAATAAAATTTAAGCTTTTTGCTCTTATCTGAGCATAAATTTAGAGATGTTTAGAGAATTAAACCGTATAGGTTTAGAGGATAGACCATAAATAAAAAAAGTGCAACACTTTCGTATTGCTCTTTTTTGCGGACTGGACGGGACTCGAACCCGCGACCTCCGCCGTGACAGGGCGGCATTCTAACCAACTGAACTACCAGTCCTAACAAAAAACTATGAACTGCATTTTTATTCCTAAGAATAAACAAAAAATCAAAATTTGATTTTTTGCGGACTGGACGGGACTCGAACCCGCGACCTCCGCCGTGACAGGGCGGCATTCTAACCAACTGAACTACCAGTCCTTAAAACTTTCAAGATTGCTCCTTTAGTTTTGGGATTGCAAAGATAGGATATATTTTTTTTCTGCAAAATATTTTTTTGAAATCTTTTAAAAAATATTTTGATAGTAATTTTATGAATAATTTAATTATTTGATATTCAGTTAGAAAGTATTGAAAAAGTCTTGAATCATTAGCTCTAAATCCGGAAAATATTTTAAAGTTAAAGTTTTAGAAATGTCATAAATATCATGATATGCAGGATTACCTCCTAAGGTATAAATAAAAAATGCAGGAACACCTTTTTGTGTAAAAGGATAATGGTCGCTGTTGGCAGCATTTTCTCTAAATTTTATGTCCTTAAAACGTCCCTTGGTTTTATTCCATGCCACTAAACTTTGAAATTGGTTCGGATGTCCGGATGCATTGACAACCGTTATCCCTTCCTTTCCATTACCCATTAAGTCCAGATTTAAGAGAAATTTTATTTTTTCTAAAGAGATTAGTGGATGTTCTACAAAATATTTAGAGCCTTTTAATCCTATTTCCTCTGCACCGAAGGCTAAAAATGCAACTGAATATTTGGGTGGATGCAGGACATAATATCCAGCAAGCTCCAAAAGCAATGCAGTTCCGGAAGCATTGTCGTTGGCACCCGGGAAATAGGTATGTTTTCCTAATCCTCCAAGGTGGTCGTAATGGGCAGTCAATACTAAAAAGCTGTCCGGATAAACTGTTCCAGTAATAAAGCCACATACATTTTTCACTTCAAAATCTTTTTTAAATTCTTGTTTAAGGTTTATTTTAGCTTTTGTTAAATCCATATTGCTCGTGTCTTTCAGATAAATTTGTACAATTGAATCTAATTGTGAAGCCGGTGACCAAGTAAGTTTATTGGTTTTTGTAATGCTAATTTTGTTTTTTGGGTCTTTATAATTTTTCTCATCTATTTTATTAAGTTTAAATTTCCCTTTTAAGGTCGGACTGCTTGCCTTTACAATAAAATCCTTGCCTGCTTTTATTCGCTTGCCATTTATTTTTAAATTAACTGATTTCTCAAAAATATTTGTTGAAATATAAAATGATTGAAAAAAGTTTTCTGTAAATGGTTGTAAACCTATTTTTATCATTTCCTCGGCGATAAAATGTGCAGCTTTCCCCATCCCGTTTTTAGCATAGCCTCTTCCCCAGAAATAAGGACTAGAAAGCGTATCCACAGTTTTTATTGCATAAGGTGATTGGGCTTTAAGGAAACCAGAAATTGAAATAAGTATCAAGATTAGTAATATAGTTTTCTGTTTGAAAATCATAGCTGAAAAAATTTATCGGCTCAAATATAAATTGGAAAAATAGAATTTAACCCAATTTTAATTTGAAAATAGTTTATTTAGAATATTTTTGTGTCAATTTATTCCTGGGATTCAAACCTATGAGGTATCTAAAGCAATTATTCATTTTATTTTTATTCCTGTTGGGGAATAGCGTTTCTAGTGCTCAAAAAGTTTCCATTGTAGCCAATGTTAGCCACCAGCCGGTGGTTGTGGGCGAAGACTTTCAAGTGGTTTATACTATAAATAATGCCGTTAGAGGAATTGATTTTTTGAACCCAAATTTTGTAAATTTCACCTTGCTTTCCGGTCCTAATAGAGGTTCTAGTACCGAAATTGTTATGGATAATACCGGGATGAAAAGAAATGAACTGGTAACTTACTCCTTTGTGCTGAGGGCCAAGCAGACAGGTACTTTTCAAATTAAAGGAGCCGCTATTCGTGTAAATGGAGAACGTATAGCAGCTCCAAATATCACTGTAAAGGTGGTGTCCTCTTCCGCTAAACAGCACAATGATTTCCCGGACTTCCCGGATGATGATATTGATGCCTTTTTCAAAAGACAACAACAGCTTGCCCGGAAAATGTTGCAACAAATGAGAGATTTTCAAGGAGACCAAGAACCTTTGCAAGAGGTAAGACCCAATGCTTCCGAACTGACCATAGAACACATCAACGATAATATTTTTCTGAAAGCAGAAGTTGACAAATTGAATCCTATGGTTGGAGAGCAGGTGAATGTTACCTATAAGCTTTACACCCGCTTAGGAATGTCCATGCAACCAGCAGGGGTGCCCCAGTTAAATGGCTTTTGGGCTAAAGATGATGAGGTGAAAGATATGGGTCAGGCACATCAGGAAAATTATCATGGTCGTTTGTACAATGTTTTTACGTTGAAGAAAACGGCATTATTTCCTCAAAAGTCTGGGCAGCTTACCATTGACCCTTTTAAGGCTTCTGGTTGGGTAAATGTGTTAGAAAATAATGGCTATTCCTATGTTGAAAAACGGGTGGAAAAAGAGTTGCAAAGCCAAACAGTTGTTTTGAATGTAAAACCTTTACCTGCATCGCCTCCATCTTTTACCGGTGGGGTAGGAATAATGAATCTAATGGTGACCACTCCTAAAGCTAATCTTACTACCGATGATGTGATTCAGTTAAAATTAAAAATCCATGGAGCCGGAAACTTGGATTTAGTAGAAGCTCCTAAGTTGGTTTTCCCTAGTGGCCTCAATAGTCTGGAGCCTGAAATAAAGGATAGTATTGGCGAGCTAATGCCTAAAATGGATGGATACCGGGAGTTTACCTATAATCTCAATGCTAATGCAGCAGGAAGCTATACCATTCCTTCTTTCGACTGGACCTATTTTAATACTGATGAAAATGCTTTTAGGACGATAACAATTAATCCTATTACTATCGTAGTGGATAAGGGTAGTGGAAAGGCTATTGCTGTTACGAGTACGCCACAGGTCAATAAATTTAATGAAATAATAAACTTGCCTTTGATTGAAAATTCTGGGGCTGCACCCTTGTTTGCTCAATGGTATTTCTGGGGCTTAGTATTATTGCCATTGGTCTTTTTTGGTGGACTTTCTTATAAGGAAATTTTGAAGCAGAGCGGATTATCTAACCATAAAAACATAGGGCCCGATAAAATAGCTCAACAACGATTGGCTAAGGCTTTAGGGCTTATGAATAGTAATCAAAATGCTGAGTTTTATGAAGAGATTTCAAAAGCAATTTGGCTTTATTTAAGTGAACATTTACAGATTCCTTTAAGTAATTTGAACAAGCAGAATTTAGAACAATCCTTGCAACGTAAAGGTCTAGCTCCTCAACTAATAAATGATACATTAAATCAAATAGAACATTGCGAAAGGTCTTTATACAGCCCTTTTTATGAAAAAACAGGTCTGGCAAATAGCTATCAAGAAGTGTCAAAATTAATACAACAATTTGAGGATGTTTTTAAAAGAAAATAAAGGGTAATCCTAAAAGGAATCAGTAGTAAAAATAATGAAAGCAATAATTTTAAAATTTAAAATAATGGGTACAGGCATCAGGGTATTGACCTTGTTGTTTTTAGTGGGAATATTATTGTTTTCTACAAAAAGTATGGCTCAAAATGAGGAGCTCAATAATCTTTGGAAAACTGCCAATACCGCCTATAATGCCGGGCAATATGAGTCGGCAATCCTGGATTATGAAAGCCTTTTAAAACAAAGAAAAGATGCTTGGATCTATTATAATTTGGCAACCGCTTATTTTAAGCAGAAAGAAGAAGGTAAGGCCGTCTTAAATTATATGAGAGCCTTAAAATTAAACCCTGAATTATCAAAAGCAAAAGAAAACATTGATTTTATCCTTCATCAAAATGGGAGTAAGCTTCCTTTAGAAAACAGTTTGTTTCTTATTCGTTGGTACCAATACTTATTGAAAGCATTGAGTGCCAATGGGTGGGCAGTTTTATCTTTAATTATGCTCACGGTTACGGCATTGGCTTTCTTTTTAAGAACAAAAAAACAATTGAAATATGCTAATCGATGGTTGGCTTTTGGCATTAGTATGACTGTACTTTCGTTTTTATTAGCTTTCTTTGCATTTCGAGAAAATAAAATGGAAAATAAGGCTGTTGTTTTTCAAAATAACACATTTTTATTTGATTCCGAAAAAAAAGGGAAAGTACTTTGGATTTTGCCAGAAGGCACAATTTTAGAAATAAGTAAACAAAAAAGAAAGGGTCTGGTTTTTGTTACCCTTGACAATGGAATTAAAGGATGGATAGACCTGAATGAAGTAGAAATGGTTAGTGGTTAGTTGGGGTTGATGAGCTTGTCGAATCATGGTTAGTGTAGGGGAGATTGGAAAAATTTGTTTATACTAAATTAAAATAATAATTAATAAAATTAAAAGAATAAAGAATGAAGAGTCATCAAATTAAGTTGAACATTAACTTAGATAATGAGAATATGCCGGAGCATATCGATTGGAGTGCTACAGGATCGGACAATGAAATGCCCACACAAGCAAAGGCTTTTATGCTTTCACTCTGGGACAGTAACGAAAACGCTGCTATGCGAATCGATTTATGGACCAAAAGAATGAGAGTGGATGAGATGAATGATTTTGTTTTTCAAACCTTAGCCACCATGGCTGACACTTATACCAGAGCTACTAAGAATGAAGCTTTGGCCAATGAATTAAAAGAGTTTGCTGCCGGTTTTAAGAAGAAGGCTGATGAATTTATTAAGCAAAGTCAAGACAAATAATTTATCATTCAAATAAAAAAAACCATCCTCATTGAGGATGGTTTTTTTATTTAAGGGATTCCTTTGAGGATTACTTGTTTACAGTAAATTTACTTACTGCAATAGCTTCTCCGGTTTGGAATTCAGCAATATAGTTTCCGTTAGCTAAAGAAGATACATCTACTTTGTAGGTATGTTTTCCTGCAGCTTGACGACCGTAGTTCAAAACTTTAACTGTTCTACCGGTTAAATCTTTAATTACTAAATCTCCAACTGAGTTTTGTTTGAAGTTATAAGTAAAGTTGATTTCTGTGTTTGCAGGATTAGGATATACATTTAAAGCCTCCATGTCGCGTTTAACCGGTGCAATGGCAATTGGAGTATGTGTACCTGTAAATCTAATTTTTTGAACATAGATATTGTTTTTTGGAACCATATCAATATTAGTAGGAGAATTAGAACTTCCTACTCCATAAACTCTGTAGAAGAATCCATAATCTGTATTTAAGGTATAAGCAGGATCCCATGGTTGACCTAAATAACTTACTTTACCACTGTCCACCCATAAATTCCAATCAACTAATAGACCGATAGTGTCAACACCTCTATAAGAGCCTAATGCTGCATAGCTTCCAGCTTCAATTGCTGCACTCGATCCTCCAGTTAAATAAGTCCAGAAGTATCTTTGTGTATCGCTACAAGTTACGTTATTATCAATACATTCTTGTTGTGTTAGATAACGGCTTAAAGAATTGATATAAGCAATTTTGGTTCCAGGATCTAAAGGATCTGGACCGTTATTCCATGCACCCCACATTGCAAAAATACTATCGGTACTTGTACTTCTGTTCCAAATCTGGTCAGGGCTAAATTGTTGACCAAATTTCATTTCCCATACTGGGTTGTTTAAACCTCTTGTGGTATCATTTAAAACGGCATTCCAACTTGTTATTGCACTGTCAGAAAACACGAACGCCTGTAAATCGGCTTCTTGTGCTATACTTTTTCCAGTAAAACCTAATAATGCTACCGAAAGGGTAAGGAGAACTTTCTTCATCTTTCTTGTTTTTTAAAGTTTAATTAATTTATTTTAGTCAAAAGTAGGCATAAAAATTTGAAACAAAAAATATTTTTTTTAAATGATTTTTTTTAACCATGTTTTTTAAAGTCTAAACTTAGTTTTTACTTATTTAATTTGAGGGTTAAATTAAATTGTTTTTTCTTCTAAAAAGGGCTTGCTGTGCAAAATTATTTCCTTGATTTAGACAGTATATTGTGGTGTATGCCTTCCTTGTTATTATTTTATCTGCAACCTAAAATTAGCTTATTGAAATTTAGATATTAGGGAATATAAAGAAAGTAATTTGTTATTTTAGTTTTTTTATTTTATTTTTACAGACTTATTTTTAATATTTAGTAAAAAAATTAAGATGAAGAAGCTTTTATTTATGTCTTTATTAGCCGGGACAACCTTGTTTACTAATAAGGTTCTTTTGGCTCAAGTAGGGGAAGGAGGATTCCCCCAATCAAGAATTTTGGGAAACAAGATTCAGAGTGTTGCTCCCATTATTACCTTAGAGCGTCCTGATTATGATGCCTTAATAAGAGAAGACTTATCGGTAGGTGAGAACGGAGGAAAGATGTATAGAGTAGGCATGACCCTTCCGGCAGCTATCGATTTTCAAAAAACAGGGCAATGGACTTATCTTGAAAATGGAAATAAAATTTGGAGACTGACTGTTGAAGTTCCGGATGCTATGGCAGTAGCTTTGTATTATGAAAAATACCACTTGCCCAAAGGAGTTGCTTTGTATCTTTCAAATGAAAATGGAAAACAAATTTTAGGAGCTTATACCAATAAACAAAACCCTAAAAACGACTATTATTCCAATGAGCCTGTTGTCGGCAGTAAAGTGAACATTGAAATGAATATCGATGCCAATGTTGATATTTCAGAAATTCAATATCTAATAAAATATGCCGGTGCTATTTATAGAGGATATGAACAAGACCTCGCAAGATACGATCAGACTATGGCAAATCCTCCTGTGAATCCTTCTGGGGTTTTAGGAGCATCAGCTAAGTGTCACGTGAATGCTATCTGTCCTTTAGGTGATGATTTGTCTAATTTGAAGAAAAGTGTAGCCCGTATATTAATTTCTCCCAATGCTTCTTATCAAGGCATAGGATTTTGTTCGGGTACTTTAATAAATAATACCTCTAATACCCAACAAAATTGTAAACCATTATTTGCTACAGCCTCTCACTGTGATGATGGAAATGGTCATGATAATGCCCATTTTGCGTATTGGCAGTTTAGATTTAATTATTTATCCTCCAATTGTGATGGAACAGGCTTGCCTACCCAAGCCAATTCTCCAATTTTAACTGAAGGTGCTAAGTTTGTATCTCGTAGTAATTATCCTTCTATGTCAGGTAGTACTGAACATCCTTCTTTAGTGATGGACTTTTTAATGTTGGAATTAAATGAGGATTTTAGTAAAATTCCTGATGCTGTTTTAGCCGGATGGAATAGAAAGGCTAGCTATACTCAAGCTGATTTTGATGGAGATTATAGCTTCTTTTTAGGTTTTCACCATCCGGGTGGAGATATGATGAAATTAGCTATTGGGACTGGTATAACTGGTGCTACCTTTAATCAATCTATTGTAGGAGGCACACATTGGAAAATGATTGCTCTTTCTGGTGGATCTGCTGGAGGGGCATCTGGAAGTAGTTTGTTTGACCCTTATGGAAGATCTATCGGGGTTTTATCCGGAGGTCCTGGTGGTAATTGTGTCCAAGATGGTAAGGCTTTTGGTAAAGATATGAGTTATTCGAAATTTAGTTATGGATGGGAAAATCAATATGATCAAACAAGTTTCCCTGCCTATGCAGGAGCTCAAAGCCGTTTGAAAGAAGCATTGGATCCGGCAGGTACAGGTGCTATGTTTTTAGACTCTACCTCCGTAACCACATGTAATGGTATGGCTGGTGTTTCAATTAGAAAAAACCAATTAGCCGAAAATGCTTTTACAGTTTTTCCAAATCCTTCTAAGAACGGTTTGGTAAATTTACAATTTAACTTAAAGGAAGTAAAAGATGTTACTGTAAATGTTTTTAATACCTTAGGGCAATTAGTGATTTCTAAAACTATAAATAATATAGGGAGCTCTAGTGTTAATTTAGATTGTCAGAATCAATCTAATGGTCTTTATATGGTTCAAGTCATTGCTGATGGTAGTCAATTAAGCAAATCATTTATCATTTCTAAATAATTTTTTTGATAAGTTAATTAATAATTCCTTAACTTAGCCCAAAATTTTGAAAATTTAAATTTATTTTTTAACAGCTAATATAATATAATGAAGAAACTTATATTAACAATTGCAATGATGTCAAGCGTTGCTTTTGCGATAGCACAATCCCGGGTAGTAACGGGGTCTGTAGTGGATGGGAAGGGCGATGGTCTTCCTGGAGCACAAGTAATGGTTAAGGGTACCACTTTAGGAGTGGTTACCGATGATGATGGAAACTTCTCTATTGAAGTGCCAGAAGGGAGTACTTATTTGATTGTCTCAAGTTTTGGTACCGACCCGGTTGAGATAAAGTTAGGAGCTCAATCAGAATATAAAGTTTCCATTAAGGAAGAAGTTGGCGTTCAAGATTTGGAAGGTGTTGCAGTTTATGGTCAAAAATTGGATAAGCGTTCTTATACCGGTTCCTTAAACTCTGTAAGCTCCAAAGAAATTGCTAACAGACCGGTTACCTCTGTAGGTGCTGCCTTAGATGGTGCAGCCCCAGGTCTGGCAACTACCAGTACCTCTGGTCAGCCAGGTAGTAACCCGGATATCATGTTGAGAGGTCAAGGCTCTTTGAGTGCTAGTTCTGCTCCATTAATCGTATTGGATGGCGCTCCATACTCAGGTTCTTTAAATACAATTAACCCTTTAGATATTAAAGATTTGGTTGTATTAAAAGATGCTACTGCGAAAGCGGTTTATGGTGCCCGTGCTGCTAATGGTGTAATCTTAATTACTACCAAGCGTGGTGAAAATATGGATAAGCCTAGAATCAGTGTAGATGCTTCTGTTGGGGTATTGAACCGTTATATTCCGGAATATGATATTATTGATAATGTAAGAGATTATTATGAGGCTGCTTGGAAAGGGTATATCCTTACACAGAACAGGGCTTCTACTCCAAGTGATAAAACATCAGAAGCATTTGTAAACTTCTTAGGAGGGTATAATGCTTATCGAGTTCCGGCAAGTGGTTTGATTGACGATAATCCTACTAGCCCTACTTATGGTAAAGTTTTGCCGGGTGATGATCAACAAATTTATAATGATAGCTGGGCTAAAGAAATTCAAAGAGTAGGAGTTCGTCAAAACTATAACGTTTCTGTAATGAATGGAAATGCGACTAGTGACTATTACTTATCTATAGGATATACAAAAGACCAAGGTATAATTAAAAATTCAGAATACAGCCGTATTACCGGAATGTTGAATGTAAATACTAAGGTAACAGATTGGTTGAAAACCGGGTTAAAAATGCAAGCCGCTTTTGATGACCAACAGTTTTTCCTAGCTACAAGTAGCAGTTCGGCTTTATCAAATCCTTTATCTACCCCAAGAATGATGGGACCGATTTATCCTGTGTATCGTTATAATTTAGACGGTACCAGAATGTTGGATGAAGATGGAAATCCATTATATGATTTTGGGAATAATGCATCTGGTATTCATGGAACGACAGAGAAACGCCCTGTTGCTATGAATAGTAATGCTGTGGCTTCCTTATTTCATAATAAACCTTATACGATAGCTTTGACTGGTAATGTTACTGGTTATATGGAAGCTCAAATCTATAGAGATTTGACGGCTAGAGGTACTATAGCTGTTAATTATTATGACGGAAACGAATTGAATTATTATAGTAGCCTTTATGGAGATGCCGCTAACGTAAGTGGTCGTTCTTCTAGAGGTCATACCAACCAAATCGATTATACTTTCAACCAATTCTTAACTTGGAAACCTCAATTTGGTAATGTGAATCATCCAATTTTTGATTCTATAGTTCATAGTTTCCAATTAACATTAGGGCATGAGAATTATTTTTTAAAAAATAATAATTTATATGCTACCCGTATCGGTTTCTCTACAGCATTCCCTGATTTATTTGAATTAACCAATGGGGCTAATGGTGAAGGTTCCGGTTCCTCAGAAGATAACTTGAGAATTGAAACCTATTTTGCTCAAGCAGAATATAACTTCAAACGTAAATATTATTTATCTGGTTCTGTAAGTAGAAATGGTTCTTCTCGTTTCTCTCCACAAGCAAGATGGGGTACCTTTGGTTCTGCCGGTGCAGGATGGATTATTTCTGATGAAGATTTTGCATCCAGTTGGAGAAAACACGTAGATATGGTTAAATTGCGTTTTAGCTGGGGTACTTCCGGTAACGATGCAATTAATGGCTTATATTCTTGGATGGATAGATTTGCCAGCTTGAACAATGCAGATCAGTCGGGTTTAATTTTTGCCAACTATGGTAATTTAGATTTAAAATGGGAAGGATCTGTTGATATGAACTTAGGAGTTGATGTAGCCACTAAGAAAGATAGAGTAACTGCATCTTTAGATGTTTATAATCGTGGTTCTGATAACTTATTATTTTTGCAGCCATTAGCCAACTCAGTAGGAACTACCGGATTTTATGCAAATGTTGGTTCTATGCGTAATAGAGGGATAGAATTGAGTGTAGGTGCAAGAGTTTTTGAAAAGAAAACTATCAACAGTTTGACATGGTACACCAAATTGAATTTATCTCATAATCGAAATGCAGTGACTCAGGTTCAAGGTAAAGACTCTTTGATAGGTGGTGGTGGTACTATCTTAGCCAAAGGCTTACCAGTTAACTCTTTCTATATGTATGAATATGCCGGTGTAGATACTTCAGGAAATCCTACTTGGCGTAAGGCGGATGGTACTGTTGTGGACAAAGCCAATCAATTGGATCCCCGTGTGGACAAGAAAGTATTTGGTTCTTCTTTTAGAGATTTAGAAGGTTCTTGGTCTAATACTATTAATTATAGAAATTTAGAATTAAACTTTGTTGCAACATTTGGTTTAGGCGGTAAATATTATGATGGTGTTTATGCCGGATTAACTTCTGCTACTAATCAATCGAGAGGACAGGCCATTCATAAAGATGTGATTAATAATTCTTGGCAAAAAAGAGGAGATGAGACTAAAGAAGGCATACTTCCTGCTTTCACTTATTTAGACGGGAATGCAGATTGGGCACTTTCTAATATGAATTTAATCAGCAATAGCTATTTTAGAATAAGAAATGTAAATTTGGCTTATAACTTACCAAATAAAATGCTAAGTCGTGCTAAGATTCCTTATGCGAAAGTGTATTTTGCTATGGACAATGTATTTAACTTGTCTGCCCGTAAAGGAGTAGATGTAACTTCTGCTTTCTTTGGTGCCGGTAGCTTTAACTATTATCCATATAGAACATTCATGTTAGGTGTGAGCATGGGTCTATAATTATAATAATTATTATTAAAATATTAAAATTAAAAAAATGAATGTATATAAAATAATAAGAACTTCAGGAATTGCTTTAGCCATAGCTTTAAGTATGAATTCTTGTAAAAAAGACTATTTAGATACCAAACCCTCTACTCAGGTTCCATTAGAAGATGTTTTTAAAACCACAGCGGGTGCTAAAACCGTTTTAAATGGGATGCACAGAAGACTTTATACTTCTGATGATCATGATAAATTTGGATTACCCTCAATCAATATAAATTATGATTTAATGGGAGAGGATTTTGGTAACTCGGAAGCCGGTTTGGGCTGGTTTAACAGAGCATATAGCGATGCACAAAATGGAGATTCTTATCCATGGAATATTTATTATGCTATTATTACTAATGCCAATTTTATCTTAAAGAATATTGATGCTGCAGTAGGTTCAGAAGAAGAAAGAAATGAAGTAAAGGGTCAGGCTTATGCCTATAGAGGATGGGCATATCTTCAATTATTGCAAACCTATCAAATGCCTTATGGCGGATTAGGCTATGTAGTTGATGGAGGTACCGGGTCAGGTTATGGTGTATATGCCAAAGGTACTACACCTAGTGATGCATTAGGAGTACCTTTATACACTGAACCTACCAAAGAAGCAAAACCTCGTGCATCCATGCGTGATGTATTAACTCAAATCGATAGCGATTTGGATGCTTCTATTGAAAACTTCAAGAAAGGAAGTCTAGGTAGAGGTGCCGATAAATCTCAAATTAATTTGAATGTGGCTTATGGAATAAAAGCCAGGTCTGCTTTGTATCAACGTAAATGGACGGTAGCAGCTAATTTAGCAGACTCTGCCCGCCAAGGTTGGACATTGTCTTCCGGTAATACTTTATTGGATGGGTTCAATAGCACATCTGCCGGAGAATGGATGTGGGGTGCCCATATTAACCAAGAACAAAATGGTATTTATGGCTCATTCTATTCTCACTTAGATCCTAAGTTAGGAGGTTATGCAGATTATGATGAAAAAGTTGTAGGTAGTCCATTAATTAGGAAAATGGGTGGAGTAGATTATTCTCAAGATTTAGATTCTAATGATGTCAGATTCCATTGGTGGAATCCTTCAAGCCGTACCAGATGGCCTGGTTATGAACATTTGAAATTTAAATCTCAATTGAAATTTAGAACTATTAGTGATGCAAGTTTTGCTGGTGATTATCCTTATATGAGAGTGGCTGAGATGTATTTAATTGAGGCAGAAGGAAAAGCATTAGCCAATGACCTTACAGGTGCCGCTACAATTCTTGAAGAATTTGTAAAAACAAGACAACCCAATTATGATGTAAGTGCTTATAATACTAAGGATTTATTGGTGCATGAAATATGGCGTCAACGTCGTATAGAATTATGGGGCGAAGGGTTCCGCTTTTTCGATGCAAAACGTCAAATGGTACAAAGTACTGGTGTCGTTCCATTGTCCGATATCAATAGGCAACCATCTGGTTTCTATTTAGGTTCTGAACCAATTGTTGTTTCTCCATATACTAATTATATGTATTATTTGATTCCGGGTAATGAAATAACCAATAATAACGCTTGTCTTCAAAATCCTCCAAAAATAAAATAGGAGTATTCAATAAAAAAATGGAGTTGTAAAAAATACAACTCCATTTTTTTATTTTTGCTTTTGATTAAAGGAGGTTTATGCTTCTTTTTACAAATGCTGTTAATGCATCTCCTTTTAATAATCCATGAGAAAGCATCGCCAAGTCAAATGCCTGATGGCTTAATTGCTCTTTTATGGCTTCTTCTTTGGTGTCTGCTATCTTTTGTATTAAAGGATTGTTGCTGTTAATAGTAACTTTATAATTATCCGGAAGGCTGCCGTAGAAATTCATCATGCCACCTCCCATCTTAGACATGTCTTTCATCCTACGCATAAACTCATCCATGGTAATAGTTACCGGCATTTCCTCCGGATTCATTGCCACTACTTCCACATTCATGCTCTCCTTTTGGATTGTTTTTTCAAAAAGATTTTTGATGCCATCTTGTTGAACTTGGCTCAATACACTTTCGTATTGATGGTCTTTTTCTATCAACTTATCCATCACTTCTGCATCTACCCTTTTCCATTTGGTTTTTTCCAGCTTGTTTTCCAATTGACTCACCAAATGATTGTCTAATGGACCATCCATTTTTAAAACATCATAGTCTCTACCTATTGCATTTTGGATATAAGTACTTTGAACTTCCGGCTGGTTACTGTATAAATACACAACATCACCGTTTTTATCAGTTTGGAAAGGGCTTACCTTTGCAGCATATTCCGGTAGGGTATAGTACTCGTTTATGGTGTTTTGCAATAATGCGAAATCTTTAGCCTTATCATAAAATTTTTCATCGGTAATCATACCGTATTTTACAAACAACCCGATATCATTCCATTTCTCTTCATAGGCTTTACGTTCCTTTTTAAACATTTCACCTAATTTCTCTGCCACCTTCTTTGTAATATAGCTGTTGATTTTCTTTACATTGCCATCAGCCTGTAAGAAGCTTCTGGACACGTTTAACGGAATATCCGGACTGTCTATCACGCCATGTAACATCATTAAAAATTCCGGTACGATATCTTTTACCTCATCGGTAATAAATACCTGACGGCTGAAAAGCTTGATTTTATTGCGTTGTAGCTCTATCTCATTTTTTATCTTAGGGAAATATAATACGCCTGTAAGTGTAAAAGGATAGTCCACATTCAAATGTATCCAAAATAATGGGTCTTCTGTGAAAGGATACAATTCTCTATAAAATTTTAAATAATCTTCATCGGTAAGTTCGGATGGGGTCTTAGTCCATATTGGGTGGGTGTCGTTAATAATATTGTCTATTTCAACTTCTTTATATTTTGTTTTGCCCTCTTCATCAAGACCATCTTCAACATGCTCTGTTTTTGTTCCAAAACGGATAGGAACTTGAAGGAAACGGCAGTATTTGCTTAAAATTGTAGAAATTCTAGCTTCTTCTAAAAATTCTAAAGATTCTTCATTGATGTGTAAAGTTATAGTCGTACCTCTTTCTGTTCTTGCACCTTGAGAGATTTCAAAGGTGGTGCTGCCGTCACAATCCCAGCGGGCCGGCATTGCTGCCTCTTGATAGGATAAGGAGTCTATTTCTACCTTATCTGCTACCATAAATGCGGAGTAAAAGCCTAAACCAAACTTTCCAATAATTTCGTTGGCATCTTTTGCTTCTTTAAATTTTTCTACAAATTCGGTAGCTCCCGAAAATGCAATTTGATTGATGTATTTTTTGATTTCATCAGCCGTCATACCAATACCGTTATCTTTGATAGTAATGGTTTTGGCTTCTTTGTCAAGCACTACATCCACCATCATCTCTCCAATTTCGCCATTCACCTGACCTAAGGCAGAAAGTCTTTTTATTTTTTGACAGGCATCCACAGCATTGGAAACTAATTCTCTTAAAAAGATTTCATTGTCCGAGTAAAGAAACTTTTTAATAATTGGAAAAATATTCTCGGTATGAATCGAGATGGTTCCTTTTTCTTGTACCATAATATTAAATATTTATTTTTTATGATAATAATTTTTCAAATTTCGTTCCATAGTTTTTATCAGGAATCCTTGTCATTTCTTATAAATTATTGGTGACAATATGACAAGAAGAAGTTCTTTATTGACAAAAAAGCTTCAATTCAAATTTAGAATTGAAGCTTTTTTTACTGATTTTTTTTCTTAAAGCTTATAAATGGCATTAAAGAAGAGGTTTCTACCCATTCTTGGAATGCGGCTCCAGTCTGCATAAGTACTGTAATTGGCATCAAAAATATTTTCTATTCCTATTTTTAGTATTAAATTTTGTTTGGAAAAAGAAAAGTTTCTTGAAGCACTCAGATTGAAGATAGTGTATGCAGGTGCAGGCGTTTCTCCATATACAGCACTATATTTACTTTGTTTAACTGCTCCATCCATATTAACCTCAAAAGCATATTGTAAAGGCTCATATCTTAAAGACAATCCATAGCTAAAAGGTTGAATTAATGGTAAAGGCAGCCCATCTCCCTGACCTAAGCGGTAAATAATTCTACCTGAAGTATTAAAATTTTTGGCAAAAGAATATTTTAAATTAAGGTTGGCATTGAAGATGTCTGCATGGTTAAGTGCCTCGTATTTCTTGATGCCATTGGCACGGATAGTCATAGGACTTAAACCCGGTTGTATTTTCCCGATGATATAATCAAACATTCTGAAATAGTTGGCTTGAGCCTTTACAAACAAATTATTCCAAGCAATACTATAGGAAGCATTTAATTCTAAAGATTTTTCATTTTTTAATTCAGGGTCACCGATATAGTCATAGCGGTCAAAACTATTGAAAAGATAAAATCCAAATGCTTCTGAAACCGATGGCGTCCTTTCTGCATAAGCCAAACCCAAATTGATATTTTGAGCTTTTTTGTTAAAGGCAAAATTCAAACCCCCGTTTTTTAACCATCTCGTTTGGTTTGGTGTCAGGTTAGGGTAGAAAATTTTTAAACTTTCCAAGCCGAAAGAATCATTAATGACATTGGTCTGAATACTGGTTCCGACAGAAAAGTTTGTTGCCCAGTTTTCGTTTAATAAATACTTGTCTTCAAAGAAAATACCGATAAAATTTGTATTGACATCAGGCCAAGTCAGCATGAACATTGCTTTTTCGTTAGGGTCGTTTGGATACATGGTCATCTCTGCATAAGAGCGGTTGATATGCCCACTGAGGTTGGCTTTCCAGAAGTGCTTTCCTTTTTCTCCCTCTAATAAGCTATAAAATCCACTGGTTTGGGTACAGCCCGGCATGTCCATACGAATAGGAACCACAGGACGTTTGGAGTCGTCCATGATATGGGTAACTTTATTTAAATAGAGCTTGCTTTCCCAGTGGTGAATATTGGTGGAAATGTGGTGTTTTTGAAACTTTACAGATGCCATGATAGCCTCTGCCAGAGCGACGTCCATTGGTAATGCTGGGTAGCCCACATCCCAAGCTCTATCATAAATTACAGAAGCGGAAAGGTCTTGGTGGTCGCCCAGCTTTATGCCTGTATTTGCAGACATATTAAGTTTAGAAAATTGAGAATATAAAATCTCTTCACCGCCACCGGCATGGTAGTTTTCAGCATCACGAAAAGTAAGGTCTAAATCACTGTAAAATTTTTTACCTGCATATTGCAGTTTTCCCCCAACTATTTTTTGAAGATTGTTGGATTCTAAACCCGTAAACAAACTCCCTTTTAGCCCAGAGTTGTCAAAATTAGAATGTTGCCGTACCAAATCAATACTTCCGGCTATTGTAGCACCATGACTTCCACCCCCTTGTCCGCTTTTTACTATGGCCTTACTCAGGTTGGTTATTTCTACGTAAGAGGTAATGGGATCCATTTTGTCGGTACAGGCACCATAAATCCTCATGCCGTCAATGGTTATCACAGAGCGTTCTGTGGTCATACCGTTCAATGCAGCTTCCCAAGCATAAGCCCCTCTTTTAATCATACTGATGGCATTATTAGATTCTAAGTAGTTGTCTAAGGAGCTTAAAGCTTTTGAATGTTTGGCACTGATGTCTTTTTGGTCGATAATGATAACTTCTTCTAATTCTTTAGTGGCTTTATCGGGTATTGTATCATTTTCTTGAGCCAATACCCAATTAGGGATACTAGCCATCAAGAAAATATAAAGTGTTTTTCTATAATCCATTTAATGTGTTTTTGAAATAAATACTCCGACTGAATCCTGTTAGAATAGCCGGAGTAGGTAGGAAAATTAAAGTTCTATTTCTAAGAAAATGCTGCTGCTTTCATTGCTGGGCGTAATGGCTTCTCCTTTCAAATTATTCTGGTTTTTATCCAAAAGTTGGAGGTTTATTTTCCAATATCCTGTCATGGTTAAGTTTAATTTCCCATTATAAAAACCGGCTTCATTAGTTTGTTTCAAGTGTTCGTTGTTGGGCGAGCTGTGGTTGCCCATGCTAGGCATTCTTGGGTCTATCTGTATGGTGTAACCATTCACTGCAGGAAAGCTCATCATGTTTTCCATTTTGAACAATAAAGCACTCATATCGTTAGTGCCAATTTTAGGGTTTTGCGGAGCTGCCAAAGCAATTAGATATTTTACGCTATCGGCTCCCTTGAAAGAAATAGTGTTTTTATAAGTGCTGGGGAGTACCTCAATGGTGTCGCTCACCTGGTAGCTTTGCCCATCAACAGTATAATCAAATTTGAGTTCCCAAAATTCCGAATTATTACTTGCCATTTGGAAAATAATGTATCCTTCTAATACTGTTTTGGACTGACCGGAAAGTTTTAAAGTGCTATAAGGACA
Source organism: Edaphocola sp. (assembly GCA_035444785.1). Classification (GTDB taxonomy): domain Bacteria; phylum Bacteroidota; class Bacteroidia; order Chitinophagales; family Chitinophagaceae; genus Edaphocola. The sequence goes on from DAOMPL010000021.1 coordinate 32,976, forward strand.
AGAATGATTGGTAGTGCTCATGTGCATTAATGGATTCCATTGAATGTTTGGGTTCTCCAAAATGCTGTTGTCTGATTTTTTTAGTTGTAAAAATATTCTGTTATAGCCTTGTTTCAGTTTGCCCGATTCGGTATAAAGCTCAATAATATGGTCATTGTCTTGGAATTTTTGAAATAAAATTTTTCCGTCTAAAGGGTTGTCGATTATTGGAGGTTTCTCGGTCTTGTCGCAAGAGAATAAGCCAAAGAACAAAAGTATAATGCTTAAATGTTTTATGATTTTCATGATTTGTAATTATTTTTTAAAAAATTGATACTTATTTTTTGAATTGCTTAAAAGCGTATTATGATTGTATTGTCGGAGGTTTGTCTTTGTTGAGGTAAAGTAAAAAATCATAATGGCTTTCAGGGATAATAGTTTTTGGTTGAATGTTTGAATTTTTAAGAATAAGGATAGTGGTCTTTTTAAAGGTGGTTTCAAAAAACAGGACAATTTCTTGTTGTGAGTTTAGATTTTTTGTTTGTTCCTTCTTTTGTTTTAAATCATCGGAAATGTGTTTTAATTGACATTGGCCTTTACAATTCAATTCCCGCTTGTTCTTGTTTTCGCAAAGCGTTTCAATAAATGATTTTTGGTTGAGTGTGTAGTATGCCGAATAGATACCATTCTTAAATGTTGCCATAAAAAGGGCAAGCATTAGCAGCATTGGTAAAAGTTTACGAGGTTGCATACTTTTGTTTATTCGTTGTTAATGCAAAAATACAAAAGTCAAGGCTGAAAAAAAAAATGATTATTGTCATTAAACTGTTTGATTATTTTGAGACAAATTTAGATTTTCAAAACATTTTAAGGCATCCATAGACGAATACTTTGTACATTTGCGTTTTATATTAAAAGGAAGTCGAAATCTGAAAATATGATAAAAGCAACCAGGATTTTAATTATCTCTTTGTTATTAACCACTTTGCATTTTGGTGCCTTTGCACAAAGATTTTATGATAGAAATGAGTATGGAATAATGGCCGGTGCGGCACAGTATTTTGGAGATTTAAATCCCGAATACGGATTTAAAACGGTACGTCCAGCCACCGGGGTATTTTACAGGTATTATTTTAACCCTTATATTTCAACCAGAGTAAATTTGGGATATGTACAATTGGCCGGAAAAGACAGTGATTTTAATAATCCTTTCCAAAAAATAAGGAACCTCAGTTTTAAAAATAATATAATTGAGGCTTCTGTTTTAGGAGAATTTAATTTCTTCTATTTTATGACCGGAGATAAATATAGAAGACTTACGCCCTATATGGTATTTGGCTTAGGAGCCATTTATTCGGATCCATTTGTGGATTATAATGGCCGTAAAGAATACTTGAGACCCTTGCATACCGAAGGGCAAAACCTTAGTGCATTTAAGGATAGGAAATACAATAAAATTAATATGATTATGCCTTTTGGTGCAGGAGTGAAATATTGGTTGAGGCCGGGAATTAATTTTGGTTTGGAATTGGTGCATCGTTTTGCTTTTACTGATTATTTGGATGATGTGAGCCAGACTTATGTTGGGGAGCAACATTTTCTTTTACCCAATGGGATGGCTACAAAAGCTTCTATTTTGCAAGACCGCTCTACTCCTGTTAATGGAAATAAGTTTGGTATAGCAGGCCGTCAGAGAGGCGATAATGCCACCATAGACCAATATTTGATGATACAGTTTGGCGTTTCTTTTCAATTGAAAAGCTACCATTGTCCTTCTGATAATCCTTTATGGAATCAATAAATATTAGATTTTTTAATGGCGGCTATTTTTGATTTAGATGGTTTATTGTTGAATACGGATCCTGAAATATGGCTGGAAAGTATGCATCAAGTAGCGAGTGCTTATCAGATACCCATTTCAACTGAATTGCTGAGGCATACCAGAGGACTTAGGATTAAAGAAGTGACCCAGTTTTGGAATCAATATTTTGGATGGAAGGATGATGCCAAGGCACAGAAAATTGCAGAAGAGATTGTGGATGCCGTAATCTTCAATACGCATCAGAAAGGTAAATTGATGCCCGGAGTTTTGGGGTTATTAGAAAGTTTGAAAAGCCATGCTGTTCCTATGGCTGTAGCTACTTCTTCTCCAAAAAGGTTGACAGATGATTTACTTCATTTTTTTCAAATTAAGCCTTATTTTCAAACTGTTCAAACAGCAGATTTTTGTAAGTATGGCAAACCGCATCCGGAAGTTTACCTAAACGCTGCCGAGGCTTTAGGTATTAAGAGTTGGCAATGTGTGGCATTTGAAGATTCTATTAACGGCTTGGTGGCGGCTAAAGCCGCCAAAATGTTAGCAGTGGTGGTGCCCGAACCCAATCAATACCTATTTCCACAATTTGGGATTGCTGATAAAAAAATTAATAGTCTTTTAGATTTTTCTTATGCTGATTATTTGGAATTAGTTCGATTGTAAATTTGTCTTGTCCTAAAAAAAGTTTACACTTTTTTTAGGACAAGACAATAGGATAGCTCACCAACCACATAAGGTATTAAAGATTTGTCAGCTTTAAAACCTCTTTGTTTCTGATTCCTTTTTCAGTAGCCTGTAAACTGCAAAGCTCATTATAAGCATCATGCTCAAAATAAAGCAACCAATTGCCTTCAACTGCTTCAGCCAGTAATTTTTTCTTTTCTTTTAAAGTTTCCAATGGTCTTGTATCATAAGCCATTACCCAGGGTAAAGGGATGTGGTGCATGCTAGGAAATAAATCTGCACAGTATAATAAAGTCTGTCCCTTGTATTCCAATTGTGGCAACATCATGGACTCGGTATGGCCGTTAACTAATCTCACTTTAAAACCCGGTAAAAACTCATCACCATCATTCCCTTCAAAATATTGCAATTGTCCAGATTCTTGTATGGGAAGGATGTTTTCTTTTAGAAAAGAGGCTTTTTCCCTTTCGTTGGGGTTTATTGCCCAATCCCAATGCAGGCGATTGCTCCAATAAGTAGCATTTTTAAAAGTAGGTAATAGGCGATTATCTTCTCTTTTTACAGCTCCACCTACATGGTCAAAATGCAGATGGGTGAGAAATACATCTGTAATATCATCAGCACTAAAACCTGAATTTTGAATAGATTGTATCATATTGCCTTCGCCATGCAGATAGTAATGCCCCATGAATTTTGCATCTTGTTTGTCTCCTATGCCCGTATCAATTAAAATAAGGCGATTATCGGTTTCTACCAAAAGGCATCGCATTGCCCAAGAGCAAAGGTTGTTGTCGTCAGAAGGGTTGAGCTTGTTCCAAAGGCTTTTAGGGACTACCCCATGCATGGCACCACCATCCAATTTGAATAATCCGGTATCTATTGTGTGTAAATTCATGATTTATTATTTTGTTATAATGTTTCTTTTAACCATTCGAAAAATGTTCTTTGCCAAACCAAACCATTATGTGCTTTGAGCACCCAGTGGTTTTCGTCAGGAAAGTATAATAGTCTTGATTTTAATCCTTTTAGTTGAGCCGCTTTAAAGGCTTGTAAACCTTGCTCGATAGGAACTCTAAAGTCTATTCCTCCTTGAATTATCATTATAGGCGTATTCCATTTGTCGATATAATTACTTGGGTCAAACTGGGTATAGGCTTTAGGGGTGGGTTTTTGCCAGTAATTACCACCCAAATCCCAGTTGGCAAACCACATTTCTTCGGTAGTACCATACCAACTTCTCATATCAAATAACCCACAATGGGCTATAAAAGTTTTGAATCTGTTTTGGTGGATACCTGCCAGCATAAAAACACTGTAACCACCGTAACTGGCTCCTACAGCACCTAGTCTGTTGGAATCTACATAAGGTTCCTTAGCCATTTCGTCTATTGCGGTTAAATAGTCTTTCATGGGCTGTCCTCCCCAATCTCCACTGATGGCTTCGTTCCATTGGGTGCCCCATCCCGGCATACCGGTTCTGTTAGGAGCCACTACGATATAGCCATTAGCAGCCATTAGGGCAAAGTTCCATCGAACGCTGAAAAATTGACTCAATGCAGATTGTGGGCCACCTTGGCAATACAATAGGGTAGGGTATTTTTTGTTTTTGTCAAAGTTAGGAGGGTAAACCACCCAAACGCCCATATCCTTACCTTCACTGTTTTTTATGATTTTTAGTTCGGAATTGCACATTTCCAAATTATCGTAAATGGCATCATTGGCATGACTTAATTGTTGCATATTGCCATTTTTCAAATTCACCTTATAGATTTCATTGGCATGGTTCATGTCTGTACGGGTAACGATTAAATCGTTTTTACTTTGTCCGGAGATTCCGGTTATGTCAAATTTACCCGCTGTGATTTTTGTAACTTTATTGGGTTGGGCAATTTTTATTGAAAACAGTTGAACGGTACCTCTGTAAGCAGCATTAAAGAAAATTGTTTTGCTGTCGTTGCTCCAAGAGAAGCCACCATCAATGGTTTCATCCCAACCAGTGGTTAAGTTCGTTTTCTTTTTGGAAGTTAAATCCATGATAACCAAATCAACTTTGTCGGCTTCAAAACCATCTCTTGCCATACTGAGCCAAGCTATATATTTGCCGTCTGGGCTGAATTGTGGGTCTTTATCATAACCCATCATTCCTTCTGTCCAATTTGTAGTTTGTCCGGAGGCAATATCATAAGCATATAAATCGGTATTGGTGCTTTCTGCATAGGCTTTGCCTGCTTTCTTCTTGCAGACATATAAAAGGGTTTTACTGTCATTACTGAAAATAAAATCTTCTACACCGCCAAAAGGCATTTGCGGGGAATAGTAAGGCTCATCTTTTAATAGATCTTTAGCATCATTACTATTTATAGAAGTCAAGAAAATATGGTTGAATTTCCCCTCGTTGAACTTGTCCCAATGACGGTAGTCTAAATCGCTGTAAATATACCCTGTGCTGTTAGGCACGTCATTGTATTGGTCTTTTCCCATAACTTTTTCTATTAAAACTTCTCTGCTGAAAGCAATGGTTTTTCCATCAGGTGCAATACGGATGTTGTCCGCACCTTTGAGGTTGGCATTTAAGCGTGTCCAGGTTTTTCCTTCGTCTTTTGAAACAAAGAGTGCACCATCATTTGTAGCATAAAGACCGTTTTTGTCCCATTGAACAAAATTTTTACCCTCCAAAATAGAGGTTGTAATACTTGCTCCTGTTTTATTGTTCAGGATGTATTTTTTTGAATCTGTTTTTTGGGTATTTAGGTTGGTTTGACCAATAGTGTATAAGATTCTGTCTCCATCAGGAAGTGTGGTATTTACACTTACTTTGCCTAACTGCCAAAGTATTTCAGGTGTCATTAATTTTTTTTGTGCCATTGCCATTATTGGAGTAACTGAAAGTAATAAAAAAAGTTTTTTCATTAATTCTTATTTGAGATGATTGAAAATGATTTTTTTAAAGGTACAAATCTACAAAGAATTTTTGGACAAAATAGAAGGAAATAATATTGAATTAACTTCCTAAGTTTCCTGATCTTGAATTTAGGAGCTGAAGAAATTTTTTAAATCTAAATAAAATTACGACTTTTGTATCTTAAATTAAACTAAGGTGTTTGGAGTTAGTCTAAAAACATAGAAGCAAACAAATACTTTTAATTAAAATTGGAAAAGAAATGAATTCAACTGTTGATTTAGATGTTTTAATGTCAGAAGTATCTACAAAAGGATATGTAGATGCTCCCATTGATCCCCGTTTGGATCTTTTTGAAGAGATAAATAGGTTAAAAAAAGAACGTAATGCTGTAATATTGGCTCACTACTATCAAGAGTCTGAAATTCAGGATTTAGCAGATTATATTGGTGATAGCTTAGGGCTGGCTGAGCAGGCCGCTAAAACCGATGCAGATGTAATTGTATTTGCAGGGGTTCATTTTATGGCAGAAACAGCTAAGATCCTTAATCCGACAAAAAAAGTTTTGTTGCCGGATTTGAATGCCGGATGTTCTTTAAGCGATAGTTGTCCTCCTGAGGCTTTTGCAAAATTTAAAGCCGAAAATCCTGATCATATCGTGATTACTTATATCAACTGTAGTGCTGGCATGAAGGCGTTGAGTGATATCATTTGTACCTCTTCCAATGCACAGAAAATAGTAGAAAGCTTGCCCGAAGACCAAAAAATAATATTTGCTCCTGATAGAAACTTAGGTGCTTATATTAATAAGCAAACCGGAAGAAATATGGTACTTTGGGATGGTTCTTGTATCGTGCATGAAATATTTTCTTTAGAAAAAATAACCCGATTAAAAGAAGAGCATCCGGGGTCTAAAATCATTGCCCATCCTGAATGTGAAGAGGCTGTATTAAAAGCAGCAGATTTTATTGGCTCTACCTCCCAACTATTAAATTATGTAAAAACAGATGCTGCTGAAATATTTATAGTAGCTACCGAATCGGGCATATTACATCAAATGCAAAAAGGTGCCCCCACCAAAACATTGATTGCAGCACCACCAAATAATAATTGTGCTTGTAATAATTGTCCTTATATGAAGTTAAATACTTTGGAGAAAATTTATCTGTGTTTGAAATATGATGCTCCAGAAATTACAATGGAGGAGTCATTGAGATTAGCAGCAAAAAAGCCTATCGACAAGATGATGGAATTAAGCCGTCAATTCGGGTTAATAAAATAAAAATTTATTTTTTAAGTATAGGGTTTAAAAGTAGCAAATTAAGATTTGCTACTTTTTTAGTTTGAAAAATTGTATTTTTAAAAAACTTTAACTACCTTTAGAAAATTTTTAAATTTTTTTGCAAAAAGATAAACCCTAAGTTGTCAAAAATATTATAAGTATGAGAGTAATAACTACTAAAATTTGTGCTTCAATTATGCTATCCTTATTGATGTTGATGGCATCTAAAGCCAAAGCACAATTAACGATTGACGATAATGTAACCGCTGCCCAATTAGTACAAAAATTGGTGGGTACTGGTGTTATTACCATGAACCCTACAGTAACCTGTAAGACATTATGTAGTGCAACATTTGAGGGTACTTCCAATTTAGGGATAGATAGTGGTATCCTTTTAGTTACCGGATTGGCAAAGACTAATGGTGGGCTTATTGGCGTAAATGCTACTGCCGGACAGAGTATGTCCTCTCAAACTACAGGCCCCGGCGATACCGATTTGTCTGCAATGCTTGCTGGTTCTCCTTCTACTGTTACCAATAATGCTTGTGTCTTGCAATTTGACTTTGTACCTGCCGGTGACACCATTAAGTTTCAGTATGTTTTTGGCTCAGAAGAATATCCGGAATATGCTTGTACCTCTTTTAATGATGTGTTTGGTTTCTTGATTTCAGGGCCTGGTATTGTTTCCAATATTCCATCATTACCCACCAAAAGAAATATAGCATTAGTTCCCGGAACCACCAATATTCCGGTTGCCATTAATTCTATCAATTCTGGTGTAGGCGGCGGTTCTGTCTCCACTTGTAGTAATCAATATCCTGGAGCACCTTATACGCAGTACTATGTGAATAATGCAACCGGTACAACAGTTGTTTTCGATGGATTTACTACCGTTTTAACCGCTATTCAAAATGTTACTCCTTGTGATACCTACCATTTAAAATTGGCTATTGCAGATGTGGCTGATGGGGCATTAAACTCTGGTGTATTTATTAAAGCAGGAAGTTTAAGTTCACCTGCAATTACTACCAGTGCATCAGGAATGGATACGCTTTCTCAACTTCAAATTAAGGATACTGCCTATACAGTAAGGGGTTGTCCTCCTGCAACTATAACTGTATCCCGTCCTAATGCAAGTGCTACTCCATTGGTAGTTCCTTACGATTTGTTTGGTACTGCTGTGAATGGTGTAGATTACCAGTTTTTGTCAGGAAATGTAACTATTCCTGCCAATGCCTTAACTGCCCAGATTGTTGTTAAAGGCTTACCGCTTGTAAATCCCGGCCCTAATAAAACTTGTATAGTAAAAATCAAATCTCCTTATAATTGTGGTAATAATAATGATTATTTAGACTCATCTGTCGTTATTATTCAAGATTCCATATTGCTTTCTTCAAGTGTATTAGATACAGGTCTATGTTTTGGTCAGCAGTTAGAGGTGGTTTTTGACGTAGATACTATCTTTGGTGATTTAGATTATGAATGGGTGCCTAATAGTCCTAATATTAATAGTAATAGCATTGATTTTTCAAGTATTTCATTCCCTACTCCTGGAGATTACCAGTACCAATATAAGGTAAGAATACCTTCTTTAGATACAAACTGCCGGGCTTCCACAGTTACGCTAAATGTACGTGTTGACGATATTAAAGTAAATATAGGGGATGATTCTGCTATTTGTTCCTATAATAATTTGCAGATGTTTGCAGAAGTATTTCCACAAGATACAGGAGGGTCGTATCAATATTCTTGGGAACCGGCCAATATTTTTAACAATCCTACTTCTGTGGCTCCCATGATTTTAGCAGGGGCTAGTTCTGCAAATGTTATTGTCACTGTTCAAACAGATATTGGATGTACCGGAAAAGATACGATGGTGCTTACTGTAAATCCTGGAGAGTTTATTGATTTGACACCTAAAGACACGGCAATTTGTCCTGGTGTAACTGTAGTGCCAAATGTATATAGCACGCTGAGCAATACCCCATTAAATCCTAACTATCAATATGCTTGGACGCCCGAATACTGGGTCTCTAATCCTAATATTAAAAACCCGGGATTAACACCGGAAACCGATACCAAATTTAGATTGATAGCCAAAAATGAATTTGGATGTTATGATACCTCTTTTGTAAATATGATAGTACATCCCGCAGCTACCCTTTCCTTGCCCGATTCGGTTATTATGTGGTTAGGAGAATCTTATCAATTGAATCCTTATACAAATGCATTATTTTTCAATTGGTTTCCTGTATCCGGTATTAGTAATGCCAATGTTTCCAATCCAGTTTTTACACCTATAAAAGATACCCGTTACTTTGTAACAGCTACAACAGATGAAGGCTGTACTTTAAGAGATTCAATTGATTTTAGAATAAATGAAGAAGGAGTTGTAGATATGCCAAACGCATTCAATCCAAATACTACAACGCTAAAGCCTGTTTATAGAGGTAATTTTAATTTGTTAAGTTTTGAGGTTTATAATAGATGGGGAAATCAGGTATTCCAATCGAAAGATATAAATAATGGTTGGGATGGAAAAATAAGTGGCACACCGGCTCCTTTGGGAGTTTATGTTTACGACATCCAACTCGAAGAAAAAAATACCGGCAAAAAGGTTCGAAAAACGGGGAACGTAACTTTATTGAGGTAAAAAAGAAAGGAAAAAAGAATTTTTTTAAAAAAATATTTAAAAAAGCAAGGAATTTTAAAAAATATTTAGGACTTTTAAGGCTTCAAAGCGTTTAGTCCATTTTTTGGAACAAAATAATTTGTTAATAATAATAATATTCAGACAATAATATGAAGTGTAGAAAAATTATTGCAGGAGCGTTTATCGCAACAGGAGCTCTTTTGACTGGCTTAAATGTAAAAGCACAAGATGTGCACTTTACACAATTTAATGCCACTCCAATGACTATCAACCCTGCTTTTACCGGAGCATTTCAAGGTGACTATAGAGTTTCGGCAATTTATCGGGATCAATGGCGTGAAGCTATAGGTGTAGCTGCATTCAAGACTATAGCCGTTTCTTTTGATATGCCTGTAATCAAAGATATCTCAATTGATGATTATCTTGCTGTGGGTGCTCAATTGTATAATGATAGAGCCGGAGAAGGCAATTTGAATAATTTCTCTGCATTAGGCTCTATTGCTTATCATAAATTCTTTGGAGAAAGTGGAACTGCTGCATTGACCGTTGGGTTACAAGCCGGCTATGCCAATAAAAATATAGATTTAAGCAAACTATATTTTGCCGGAGATTTTAATAATGGTGGATTTGTACAAGGCTTAGACCCTATGTACAATAATCTTACAACTAGGACAGGATCCTTTTTGATGAATGCAGGTGCTGCATTCTCCTATGCTGCAACAGAAAAATTCTCCTTTGTCATTGGTGCAGGTGCCAATAATCTAACACAACCCTTGGAATCCTTTCAAAAACAAAGAGCCACTAAAGATGTGGGTCTAGGTATTCGATATACAGGACAATTAGGTGCTGATATAGGAATAGGAGAAAGATTTCATTTAAGACCTGCAATCTTAGCCCAATCCCAATCAAATGCACTTGAATTAATAGGCGGTGCAGAACTTCTTTATAAGTTAGGTGATGATTATACAACACCTGATGCACCTTCTGTTTTTGTTGGAGGATGGTATAGACATTTGGATGCTGCTATGATAACTGCTGGTGTTGAGTTCAATAATTTTAGAATCGGAGCAGCTTATGACTTAAATACCTCCGGATTAAAACAAAGCACGAATGGTTATGGTGGCATGGAATTGATGATTCAATACATTCAACCTAGTCCGCTTCAATTTGCCAGAAGATTACTATACCCTTGTGCTAGATTTTAGTGAAGGAAAAATAATCCATGAGGATTATTAGAATTAAAAAAAACATAAAATATTTTACATTTCAACGTTGCATTAATTATGAAACGCAAACCAATACTTTTTTTATTAGCAGGTGCACTGATTCTTTCTGGTGTAACCTATAACGATGCAGTAGCACAAAGTCGAGAAAGAGATAAATATGGAAAAAGAGCAGCTGACCCTGTAGAAAAATTGAGTTATCCCCAAAAACTACGTTGGGCAGATGCATTATTTAAAGATGGTAGCTTTTCCAATGCCTCCGATTATTATAACCAATTAATTATGGAGCAGCCTCGAAATCCATATTTAAGATATCAGTTAGCAGAATCTTATTGGAGATTAAGAGATTATGAACCGGCAGCCAAAAATTATTATGATGCCTATGATCTTGCCAAAGCTGTGTATCCGGAAGCAAAGTTTAAAGAAGCTTTGATGTTGAAAATGAGCGGTGAGTATGAAAAAGCTATTGCTGCATTTGAACAATTTAAAAAAGATAATCCAAAACCAACTAAAGAATTAAAACCTCTGGTTAAAGAATCTGATTTGCAAATTAAAGGTTGTAAATTAGGGATGAAATCTATAGAAAACCCTGAGGCAGTTACTATTGCTAAATTAGGTACTAATATCAACTCTGTAAATACAGAATTGTCACCATTGCCGTTGGGAGACACTGCATTGCTATTCTCTACCATGCACTATAATAGACAGGCAGAAAAAATTACGAACAAAAAGCAAGAGTACGTTTCTCGTTTTATGGTTTCCAGAAAAGATAAATTTGCTGCTGTAGATACCTTCTCTTGGCCTTTGCCTTTTATGGATGGTAAATTTAATGATCCTAAATTCCACGTTGGTAATGGTAATTTTACCGAAGGTGGAGATAGGTTTTATTTTACCAAATGTTTAGATGTAGTAGGAGATACTGCAACAAATTGCCGAATTTTTGTTTCTAAGTTTGAAAATGATCGCTGGGGCAGACCAGAAGAGTTAGGATTTGGTATTAATGAAAGTAATTCATCCAGTACCCATCCATTCTTTGCCAAAATTGGTAAGAAAGAGATTCTTTTCTTTGCTTCAGATAGAAAATTACAAGGTAGAGGTGGTTATGATATTTGGTATTCTGTTTACGATCCTAGACAAAAGACTTATAGAAGACCTCAGAATGTGGGTAAGCAAGTGAATACAAAAGGTGATGAAATTACTCCTTATTTTGATACCCGTACCAATAAATTATATTTTGCCTCTGATGGATGGGAAACTATGGGTGGTTTTGATATTTTTGTTGGAACTTTAGCCGGAAACAGCCCTTCAAGATATGCTTCTGTGAAAAATATGGGTTATCCTGTAAACACACCGGCGGACGATATGTATTTTACTTTAGATCCTTATGGAAAACCTGATGGCTATTTGGTTTCAAATAGAATTGGTACCGAGGCTTTAAAGAATCCTACTTGTTGTGATGATATATTTAGAGTACAATTTGAGCCTAAATTAAAAGTTTTGGGTAAAGTAATTGATGTAAAGTCTCAAGAATTGGTAAAAGAAGTAGTGGTTAAAATGGTGGATGAGAACGGAAAACTTAGTACTTTTAATTCTACCGATGGTAAATTTGAATTTAATACTCCAAGAGGTCATAATTTTAATTTTACTGCCGATAAGCCTAAATATACTTCTTCCAGCTTTAGTGTAAGTACCGAAGAAATAGCACGCTCTGCTTCTGATAATACTGTTGAAGTAGATTTATATGTAAACTATATTGATAATAGTAGTTTCCGTATGGATAATGTTTTCTATGATTTTAATGAAGCCACTTTACGTCCGGAATCTGTAACGGATTTGGAAAAACTAATTGATTTATTGAGAAACAATCCTTCTATCAGTGCAAAAATATACTCTTATACTGATGGTAGAGGAAATGCTAATTACAATGAAGGCTTGTCCCAACGAAGAGCACAATCTGTAGTAAACTATTTGGTAAATAACGGAGGGATAGCCTCTTCAAGACTTTCCGCAGAAGGGATGGGCGATAAAAACAAGGTAGCCCAAGAAGTGATAGAGGGTAAAGATAATCCTGCTGGTCGTCAATTGAATCGTCGTACAGAGTTTAAATTGTATGATGATGAGAGCCAACGTGTTATTTTTGATTCTTCTAAGCCTGGTACTATAGGTAGTCAAGAGAAGAATTTAGAACAAGATACGGAGAGCGTTCCGGAAAAAATAGATGAAAACTCTAATTTAAGTCGTCCCGGAAGTAGAGTGAATAGATAAAATAATTTTGCTTTGATTATATTGAGAGGTTTGCATAATTTTGGCAAACCTCTCTTGTTTTATAAAAATACTTTATGAATTACATTAAAATTGAAATAAAAAATCCTTCTACAGAAGCACTACAATTGTTTTTAGGGGCCTTAGGTACGTTAGATGCCGTAATAGGCGTGGAAGAGTTGGAAAATGATATCTTATTGGCTTATACTCAAGAGTGGGAATCCATCAGCCAGCAAGTTTTAGGATTGGGTAAGGATTTGGAAGCCGTAATAACCATCAGTGAATTAGAAGATCAGAATTGGAATGCGAGTTGGGAATCCAATTTTGAACCCGTGGTCATTCCTGGTTTTGTTAGTGTTCGTGCTTATTTTCATGAACCCATAGCCGGAGTTCAATATGATATAAAAATTACACCAAAAATGTCATTTGGAACCGGTCATCATGCCACTACAAAATTGATGATGAAGCAAATGCAAAATATCGATTTTTTAGGCAAAAATGTTTTTGATTATGGAACAGGAACCGGAATATTAGCAGTTTTAGCAGAATTTTTAGGTGCTAAACATGTTGATGCTATTGATATAGATGAATGGTCTTATGAAAATGCTTTAGAAAATATTTCTAATAATAAATGCAAAAATATAAATGTAGCTCAATCTGATATTTCATGGCTTCAAAATTGTCAAAAATATGATGTAGTTTTAGCCAATATTAATAGACATATTCTTTTAGAGTCTATGGGAGCTTTAAATCGATGTCTGAATGCAAATGGTCAATTGTTATTAAGTGGTATTTTAAAACTTCAAGATACCCATATTATTGTGGAAAAGGCAACTGAAAATGGGTTTCAGTTGATGAAACAAACAGAAGAAGATGGTTGGACAGCTGTTTTGTTTGAAAAGCAAAAGATATAGCATTTGTTTTCGATTCGAAATCATTCTGATTTTTTATGAGATTATTAGAATGGTGGATTTTTTGTGAAACATTTAAAATAGCAATTCCTAAATTTTTAATTTTTCCTATTTTTAATATTCGGGTATTGATAATTCTCAAATAATTTATTATCTTTGAAAGGTATGGTATCGGTTTTTTATTTTAATGAAAATTAGATAAAATTATTCTCAATATCTTAAGGAATTCTTTTTCTTAAATAAAATATCAAAAATAAACAAAATAAGCAGGATGAGTTTATCAATAGAAAATATACTATTCATTGGTTCGGTTTTATTACTCATCAGTATTTTTTTAAGTAAGACTTCCACTAGGCTTGGTGTTCCAGCTTTGATTCTTTTTTTAAGTATAGGTATGCTTTCAGGGTCAGAAGGTGTAGGAAATATAAATTTTGATAATCCCACTGTTGCCCAATTTATTGGAGTTGTATCATTAAATTTTATTCTGTTTTCCGGAGGATTAGATACAGATTGGAAAGCTGTTAAACCCATCCTGTATCAGGGGTTAACTTTATCCACTTTGGGAGTTTTACTTACAGCTATCACCTTAGGAGGTTTTGTTTATTGGATAACCGATTTTAGCTTTTTTGAAAGTATGTTATTGGGTTCAATTGTTTCTTCCACAGATGCCGCTGCAGTTTTTTCTATTTTACGTTCTCGGAGTATTGCTTTAAAAGATAATATTAGACCTACTTTAGAATTTGAAAGTGGTAGTAATGATCCAATGGCCTATGTACTAACCATTTTGTTTCTTTCATTAGTTCTCAATCCAGAACAAGGTATTGTATCTATTTTGCCTTTATTTTTTCAACAAATGATTTTAGGTGCTATCGGCGGATTGATATTTGGATGGGTAAGTAAATATGTGATAAATAAAGTAAATTTAGGCTTTCAAGGACTGTATCCTGTTTTAGTAATTGCCTTGATGTTTATTAATTTCTCCTTTCTTGATTATATTGGAGGCAATGGATTTTTGTCTATCTATGTTTGTGCTGTTTATTTAGGTAGTCAGGAATTAATACACAAGAAGACTATTTTGCAAATGTTTGATGGTTTAGCTTGGTTGATGCAAATTGTTTTATTCTTAACTTTAGGCTTATTGATTTTCCCTTCTCAATTAATTCCATTTTTTAGTGTTGGTTTATTGATTTCTTTATTCTTGATTTTTGTTGCCAGACCCGTAAGTGTATTTTTAAGCTTGATTTTTTTTAAGATGAGTATAAAACGGAGACTTTATATTTCATGGGTTGGATTAAGAGGTGCTGTACCTATTGTATTTGCTACTTACCCCCTTCTGGCAGGTATTGAAAAATCCAATGTTATTTTCAATATTGTATTTTTTATTTCTTTAACATCTGTTTTATTACAAGGAACTACTTTGGCCATAATAGCTAAATGGTTAAAAGTGGCTTTGCCATTGGAAGAAAAAAAGGTGTTGAAGGTAGATTATCTTAATATAGATTTCAAAAAATCTGATATGCGAGAATATAAAATATCTCCCAATATAAATGTGATTAATAAAAGGTTGGTAGATTTGAAATTTCCTGAAACTGCTGTGATTGCTGTTATTAAAAGGAATGGACAGTATTTTCGTCCCAATGGTTCTTCTGTTATTGAAGAAAATGATGTTTTGATGATAATGGCCAATCAAACTGATGATTTTATTGAAGTAGAAAAATGCCTAGAAAAGATATGATTTAAAAAATAATTGAAAATGACAAAACGACTTATTCTTCTTATCGATTTTTCCGACTATTCTGTCCTTTTGATTAAATATGCAGCTGTCTGGGCTAAATTTATTGGTGCTAAAATTTTGTTAGTTCACCAAAATGTTTTTTTAACACCCGGGCTTTCGGATATAGAAAGCAAAGCATATATTATCCAAAAAACAAATGATGAAGCATTGTTTAAGCTTAAATCATTAGCTTTTGAACATATTCCGGAGCAGATAAATGTTGAGTTTTTAGTTACTGAAGATTCTCTTCAAATTTCATTGAATCAGTTGATTAAAGAAAATTATGATGATTTAATTCTCTTGGGCTTAAAAGGAACTGGATTTTTTAAGCAAGTTTTTATTGGAAGTATGGCAATGCAGTTAATAGAAAAAATAGAAAATATTATTTTGGCACTACCTATGAATATTCAAAAATTTTCATTAGAAAAAATTAATGTTTATGTAAGTGAAGGTAATTCAGTGAATGTTATTGAATTGAATAATTTTTTTAGATTTCTTAATGAAGAGCTTACGGAATTGATTTTTTTTACCGTTGCGAAAACTATGGACAATACTGTTGAATTAGATCGTAATATGAGAGAAATAGTTTCTCTTTTTGAAGGTAGGTATAAAACAAATTATAAAATTTATCAGGGTAATAATGCACTTCAAGAAATTAAGAAGGTAATAAGTAATAAGAAAGATGAGATTTTAGTTGTTCAAAAAAAGAATATGACCTTTGCCGATTATTTTTTAAAAACAAATATTATGAATGAATTAGTAACCGAAGGGGCAATTCCATTGGTAATATTACCATAAATAGGTTAGTTTTTGTTTTGCTTTTTGCTTTACTCTTGGTCATCTACCAATTCTTTTGCATTTTCTATTGCTGCTTCGCTGGGTTGTGCCCCGCCTATCATTGTGGCAATCAGTTGCACCCGTTCATCTATTGATAATTCCTTAATCTTAGTATTTATTTTTTTGTTTTCTTCTTCTTTGTAAACGTAAAAATGTTTATTCCCTTTTCCGGCAACTTGTGGTTGATGGGTAATACAAAGGATTTGATGGAAACTGCCTAAAGTTCTTAATAATGATCCTACTTGCTTGGCAGCCTCTCCTGAAATTCCGGTATCCACCTCGTCAAATATTAAAGTAGGCATGTGTAGTGCTTGTGCTGTTAAGGTCTTTATACTCAGCATAATTCTACTTAACTCACCCCCCGATGCTGCTTTTTGTATAGGCAATAATTTGCCACTTTTGTTAGCATCCAGTAAGAATAGAATTTGATCTTTGCCGTATTGATTTAACGCTGTTATAGGCTCTAAGGCTACTTTAAATTTTGCATTAGGCATTCCTATTTTTTGCAATAAAGCATTGACGGCAGGTACAAATTCTAAAATAGCTTTTTGCCTATTCTTAGTTATTTTTAGTGCTAGTTCCTCTAAGTTCCTTTTTTCTTTTTGAATGTCAAGTTCTAATGCTTCTATTTCTTGATTTAAGTTTTGTTGTTTTCCTAGTTTGCCTGAGAGGTCTTGCCAAATTTGAAGGAGCTCATCAGTATTTAAAACGGCATGCTTTTTTAATAATCTATTGCCTAAATCGTAACGTTCTTGCATTTCTTGCAGGGCAAGCGGATTTAGGTCTATTTTATCTTTAAGCAAATCGCATTCTTGAGCCACATCCTTTAACTCTTCATAACAAGCGGATAGCCTCGTTGATAAGCTCTCGGCTTCTGGTTGATAGTTGCCAATAGCTAACATCTGTTGACCCAATTTACGGATTTGTGCTATGATTGCCTGTTCGCTTTCGGCAAGAATATGGTTGGTTTCTGTTAAGGTGTTTTGGATGAGTTCTGCATGGCTGAGTTGCTTCAGCTGTGCTTCAATGTGTTCAATTTCTCCCGCTTTAAAGTTGGCGGTTTCCAGCTCATCAAAAAGGAATTGTTGGTAATCAGCTTCCTTTTGCCATTGTGCCTGTTCTGTTAGAAGAGTTTCTTTTTTCTTTTCTAAAAATTTATAGGTATCAAATTGTTTTTTATATGCTTTTGTTTCTGGAAGAATATTTGCGATGGCATCGATGGACTCAAACATAAACTTTGTGTCTTCTAAAGCTCTATTGTCAAATTGACGATGAAGATCCACAAGACAAGCTGTAAGACTATTTAAAACACTCAGATTTACAGGCGTATCATTTACAAATGCCCTAGATTTACCTCCAGGAGCTATTTCTCTTCGAATAATAGTTGGATGTTGTGGATCCAAATCATTTTCTTTTAAAAGGACTTCAAATTCAGTATTTTCCTGAGTGTCGAAAAGTGCTTCTATTATGCTTTTTTCACTAGTTTTTATCATAACAGAGCTATCGGCACGCTCTCCCAAAATTAAAGATAAGGCTCCGAGGATTATGGACTTTCCTGCTCCAGTCTCTCCGGTAATAACATTTAGATGTTGATCGAAAGCTATTTCCAGCTCATCAATAATAGCATAGTTCTTTATGTATAGTTTTTGCAGCACTTTCCTTTTGTTTTTTTCTGAATTATTTCAAAATTTTAGAAATTAAATATGGCTGTGCAAATTACTAAATATTCATTAAATGAACTTGTTTGAGATTTTATTAAAGTAATATTTACTTATTCGGAATAGGTATATGCGATGGTGTGATAATAGCCAACCGTCAGTTGAGTTTTACACTAAAGTTGCTTAGAATTACCGAAGTTGAGTATTTAACTTCAAGCCACACTATTGTCAAACTGCTGGTTCTAGCGATCTAAAATGGTGGAATTTGTGTAGGGGAATTTGTGTGTATTATTGAAGTAAATTGAGGTAAAACACCGTTAAATATTAGGTTTTACATTTGCTGCCACTAATAAAGCCGACTCTCCGGCGGTTGAAAAACAAGAAGATAAGATTGATAAACCATAGCTGTTCGGAACATAATTGGTTTTCCCGAAAAATCGGGACAGGCTGTTCAACAGCGGTTTATCTCATTTTCATATTTATTTTCTATGGTATTCGATGATTTTCGAGACATGGTTTGCACTTGGTGTGGCATGAAACCTTAGTTATTATGGGCTGTGCGAATTATACTTCTATTGATATTTTTACTTTTCCGCCAA
Organism: Edaphocola sp.; assembly: GCA_035444785.1. Classification (GTDB taxonomy): domain Bacteria; phylum Bacteroidota; class Bacteroidia; order Chitinophagales; family Chitinophagaceae; genus Edaphocola. The sequence continues at coordinate 51,553 of DAOMPL010000021.1, forward strand.
AACCTTTTTCTACGATGTCAAACAAAGTTTTTAGCGTTAAATTACTTCCGTTATTTTCAACTCTTGAGATGTATTCACGCTTTTTATCAATAATTTCAGCAAGAGCAGATTGTGTCAAATGTTTCTCTTCACGGGCTTTTTTCAGCATTAAACCAATTTTAAAAGATTCAAAATCTCTTTCAAGTTCGCCTCTTCTTTCAGTTCCAATTTTTCCGTAAACATCATCTTTTATATTTTTCCAACTTTTAGTTTCCATATTATTTTCTTTTTTGATTATAGTAGTCATTCATTATCTTAATCGCTTTTTCTATCTCGTTTTTTTGTGTTTTCTGAGTTTTTTTCTGAAAACCATTCATTAAAACGACTAGTTTTTCACCATCAAAGAAGCAAAATACGCTCCAAATATTTGAACCTAATTGTATTCTTGCCTCATATAAACCATCTGTTCCAGTTAAGTGTTTTAGATAATTAGAAGGAACTCATTCAAGAGTTTCGATAGCTTCAATAATTTTGAATATTTTATCTTGGACTTTTTTTGGTTGTTCCATAAGAAACTCCTCGAAATAATTTTTGAATGCTATGACTTCTCTTACTTTCATTTTACAAATGTAACATAAAAGTTACTAATTTCAAAAAAATAATTGGGACTTTTCTTTTGGGTTGAGTTTTTGTCGCATAGCCACTTACGTTTTGCAAATTGGCGATGGAGCCGACTTTTAGCACAAATGTTGAATGGAATTACTACCGTTCAACCTTGCACAAATGTTTCATTGTAGCACTAAACCCGCCATTTTGCCAAACTGCTGTTCAAGCGACACCTTCGGTGAGCGTTCTCTCCAACCGTTTTAATTAGATTCAA
>DAOMPL010000022.1:0-52052 GCA_035444785.1 Edaphocola sp.
TAGCTTACAGGGCGGCTCAAGTGCGTTATGAAGCCGGCTTGATAAATAGTTTTGAATTTTTATCAGAAAAAACAAATTTATTAAAAGCCCAAAATGATGTGAGTAGCATGAAATACGACCTTTGGTTTAAAAAAATAGTAGTGGAATATTACTTATAGTTATCAAAAACAACTAATAGTTAAAATTAATAACTATTGGTTATGAATCAAAAAAGTTATGATTCATGGGTTTAAAATTTTGAGCTTTTAACCTATATGCCACACTGATCTTATCAAGGTATGGTGTTAATATATTGGATTAAGGATTATGAAATTTCCGATATTCTGACGCAAGTCTTCTTTATGATTTTTACACATTTTAGCTAAATTACCTTCCTTGAAAATTTGTTTTTTTCCTTTGTAAAGATAAGGAAATCAAGTTAAAATTAGTTTCTCAGCAAGCCCTACTAAATAGCCCACATAGCTTATTGGATAAAAATCAAGAGTTTTTGGCTAAGAAGTATTGCTTTCACAAAAGCATAAAATTAAAACTCGAACTGCCGTGGAAAATCATACTCATTCCAGCAATCAATCCTAACAATAAAGCCCATCTTTACAGACGGGCTTTATTGTTATTTTAGAAAAGGAAAAATTATTTACCTTTTGCTGCAGTTTCTGCTTGACGTAGTGCACGAGTCATTACTACAGAAGCGATTGGTTGACGAGGTGCAACCATAACTTCCATGTTCTCAACTTTCAAGTCTTGAACTCTCATGTTTCCGTTCAATTCTAAGCTTGTTAAATCAACTTTAATACCTTCTGTTAAGAATTTAGGGAAAGTACGCACTTTTACTTTCTTCAAACGAGTTTGCAAACGACCACCCGCTTTTACACCTGCCGGCTGACCTTCAAAAATCAAAGGTAAATTGGCAATAACTTTTTTATCTTCTACTAACTCTAACAAGTCAATATGGTTTAATTTGTCGGTGATACCGTCAAATTGTAAATCTTTAACAATAGTCTTGTAAGATTTGTCACCAATTTTAATTTCAGCAATTTGAAATGCCGGCGTATAAACTAAAGAACGGAATGCTAAAAGTGGAGCAGAGAAATGCACCTCTTCTTTACCGCCATAGATTACGCCTAATACATTACCTTGACTTCTTAAGTCACGAGAAGCTTTTCTTCCTAATCCTTCTCTCAATTGTCCTTCGATAACAACTGTATTCATTTTTAATAATTTGTTTTTACGCTTCAGCAGCAAAAGATATATAGGCAAACATCTGAAACTGAATTGTTATTTTTTTATAATAATTTTTTGTTTTTTGCCCTTAGGCTTTCCTATTTTTTATAATTAAACAGTTCTTCTTTTTTCAAAGAGTGTGCAAAATTACTACAATTTTGGTTTATGAGCAAATAAACTTGTAATAGATTTATTTTCGAATGTATTTTTTATTGCCACAGAGAAAAGATGAGCCGAGGTCAATACTTCAATTTTATCGGAATGTTGCTTTAAAGGAATAGTATCGCATACCACCAATTTTTCTAATACTGAATTTTCGATATTTTCATATGCCTTACCACTCAATACCGGGTGTGTACAAAATGCCCTAACAGACAATGCTCCTTTTTCTTTTAATATAGCGGCCGCTTTACATAAAGTGCCGGCGGTGTCAATAATATCATCAATCAAAACTACATCCCTACCGGTTACATCACCGATAACGGTCATAGAGCCCACCTCATTTGCTTTTTTTCTATGCTTATCGCAAATCACCATTTCAGCCCCAAAATAAGAAGCCACTTGTCGCACTCTGTTGGTGCTACCCACATCAGGAGCGGCAAACATAAAATTACCCAAATCTAAGGTTTCTATATATGGTATAAAAATAGCAGAGCTATCCAAATGATCCACAGGAATATCGAAAAAGCCTTGAATTTGAGGAGCATGCAAATCCATAGTCATAATACGGTCTGCCCCGGCACTTGTCAATAAATTTGCAATCAACTTACTGGCTATCGAAACCCTAGGACGGTCTTTTCGGTCTTGACGTGCAAAACCAAAATAAGGAATCACCGCTGTAATGTATCCGGCAGAAGCCCTTTTGGCAGCGTCTATCATCATCAGCAATTCCATCAAATTGTCTGTAGGAGCATTCGTAGATTGCACCAAGAAAACATGATCGCCTCTAACTGATTCTTGAAAAATTGGCTGAAATTCGCCATCACTAAACTTCTGAATAGAAACTTCACAAAGTTTCTTACCCGCCGACAATGCAATAGATTCTGCTAAATCTTTAGAAGCATTTCCGGCAAAAATTTTAATTGAAGGTTGCATGAAAATTTATTTTTTGTAGCTACAATCTGCAAAAATATATTTAATATCTAAAACAAAAAAATAATAAAACCTTATACCCACTCCATAAAATTAAAATAGCATTAATGTCGGGTTGCGGTAAAAATAACCGCAATCATGATGTTTATCTCAATATGCTGATCAAATCAATTAGAACAATTCCAAATTATTTTTTTCTTTTCTTTTTTGCTTCGCCAAAAAAGAAACAAAAAAGGCGACCCAAAGCCAAATGCTCCGCGTGGCTTTGGGATGGCTCACGCACCCCAACAATATATCAAAAATCAACATCATATCAGTTTCATCAACAATAAACTAAAATGAGACAATTTTAAAAAGGAATCCAAAATTATTAGGATTTTAATTTTTTGATGCGAGCCTTCTTGACGGTATTACAGCATTTGAGCTATTTTTACCTTGTATAAAAATTTGTTTTTTTTTCTTTGTAAAGACTAGTGAATCAGGGTATTATTAGTTATTTAATTAACCCTAATTAGGCAAATAGACAGTGCAACGATACCAGAATCTTTCAAACATTTTTTTCAATAACAAGTCAAATATTTTATAAGAAATACAATCTAATTTTCGACTAATACCAATTTATTTGACAAAAAAAGACTACTTTTAGCTTTTAAAAAAATATCAAATTTTGATTGGAATAATTAGTGTTAAAATAGTAAATTCTTGGAAGACCAATCCAAACAACTGGATAATAAAGGTAAAAAACTTCCTGGCAAGTTTTGGGCCAAGTCCTTCAAAATGGGAAATTTTTGGAGGAAATGCCTTTATCTTAAAAATTAGCCATCCGGAAGAAGGGCTTTTAATTGCAATGATACTCAAAGCTATCTTTAGACAAATAGAAGATTTAGACGTGGTAGTTCAGATAGCCATAGGAACAGAGAGCACTCCAGGAACCACCGTTAGGGAATCTAAAGGTGAAGTATATAATTTTTTGGATTTAAATTCAGAGGAAAAAATCCCCAAAAAGCCCTCTTTAAAACTACTTACAAACAATAAAAGCCTTAATAAAGAAATCAACCTACTCTTTGACTTCGCACTAATTAGCATGAACCAATGGTCATTTGCAGAGGCAGAGATGGTAGAGCTTTGCCTTTTATTTCCTGAAAAAAGCCAGCAAGAATTTGCAGAATGGCTCAGAATTAACCAATCGGCAGTCAGTCAAAGAAGAGCTAGAGCCCACCTGGATTTACTTTTACAACTTGACGAGTATTTTAAAAACAAAATAAAAGAAATATTAAATAAATAAACACTATAGTTTTTGCCCTTCTTATTAGTGTTAAAAATCTAATGAAAAGGGCAATATCTCGAAAAGTTTATTTATATTTGTACATCAATAAAACTAAAATAAAATGCTATTAAATACCATACAAGAAGCTTTGAATAAGCAAGTAGAAATGGAGGCCGCTTCCTCACAGGCATACCTCGCAATGGCCAGCTGGGCAGAAATACAACCGGGGTTGGATGGTGTAACCAATTTTTTCTATCAACAAAGTGAAGAAGAAAGAATACACATGCTTAAACTTATCCGGTATATCAATGAAAGGGGAGGTTTTGGAGTAGTTCCTTCTTTAAGTCAACCTACTATCACTTTCCCATCTCTAACTAAGGTTTTTGAAGAATTTCTTAAACATGAAGTTGCCGTCTCAAACAGCATCAACGATTTGGTAGGCTTATGTCTTGAAGAAAGAGACTTTTCTACCCATAACTTCCTTCAATGGTATGTAAACGAGCAATTAGAAGAAGAGGCCTTAGCAAGAACATTAAACGATAAATTAGTACTTATTGGTGAAGACAAAAGTGGAATATATCTTTTTGACAAAGATATCATGTTATTCAGAACCACCATTAGTAACAATTATGGAACGGGGGCAAAATAGCAACCCATATAATCAATATAAAAATTTCAATGGAGCAAAACCCGATATTTGAAAAAGCAGTTTCATTTGTCAACCAAACCAACCAATCCATATTTTTAACCGGAAAGGCAGGGACTGGTAAAACTACTTTTCTAAAGTATATTAAAGAGCACAGCCATAAACGAATGGCTGTGCTTGCTCCTACCGGTGTTGCGGCAATTAATGCCGGTGGCAGCACCATCCATTCTTTTTTCTACTTGCCTTTTGGCACTTTTGTCCCTACCAACAAGACCATTTGGGGAGGAGAACATTCTAACATATACAACAAAAACCAACTTTTTGCAAAAGCAAAACTAAATCAGACTAAGCGAACTATCATACAAAATTTAGACACCCTAATCATTGATGAAATATCAATGGTAAGAGCCGACACTTTGGATGCCATAGATACCTTGCTTAGAATGGTAAGACGCAAGCCTGAATTACCTTTTGGTGGTGTTCAAATGATTTTTATTGGTGACATGTTTCAATTACCCCCGGTAGTAAATGACCAGGAATGGGAAAGCCTAAAAGAGTTTTATGAATCTCCATACTTTTTTGATGCCTTAGTATTAAAAGAAGTAGAACCGGTTTACATTGAACTGAAAAAAATATTCAGACAAAGCGACCAAAGCTTTATCAACATTTTGAACAGAATCAGGAATAATGATGTAGAGGCCGAAGACCTCCAAATACTCAATGAAAAACTGGATCCTTATTTTATTCCGGATGCCCATACTGGTTTCATAACGCTTTCAACCCATAACTATAAAGCAGATCAAATCAACAAAAATGCCTTAGACCAATTGACCAGCCCCCCGGTTATTTTTAATGCATCAATCAAAGGAGACTTTCCTTCCCACGCCTACCCTGCTGAAGAGCAACTTGTATTGAAAGTAGGTGCCCAAGTAATGTTTATTAAAAATGACAAAGGAGAAGAAAGAAGATATTTCAATGGAAAACTGGCAACAATAACAGCTTTAGACGAAGAAAAACAAACCATCACTGTTCAATTTTTGGACAATCAACAAAGTTTGGTTTTAGAATTAGAAGAATGGGAAAATTTAAAGTATGATTACGACAAGGAAAAAGATGAAATCAAAGAAATTAAACAAGGCACTTTTAGTCAATATCCTATACGATTAGCTTGGGCTATTACCATCCACAAAAGTCAAGGTTTAACCTTTGAGAATGCCATCATTGACGCAGGGCAAGCATTTGCTCCCGGCCAAGTTTATGTGGCACTTTCTAGACTAACCAGTTTGGAAGGCTTGATATTAAAATCAAAAATTACGGCTAACAGCATTTATACCGACCCAAAAATTATTGAATTTTCAAAAGGTGCCATTTCAGAAGAAGCAATGAATAATATTTTATTGCTCAGTCAACAAATTTTTGCTGAACAATCCATTTTAACTGCTTTTTCTTTTGAAATAGAATACGACCAATGGCTGGATTTCACTAAAGATCTAACCAGAAAAAACATCCCGGAAAAAGAAATTGCAGGAAATTTTGCACTAGAAACTCTTGAACAATTAAGACTATTAGAACAAACCGGGCAAAAGTTCAAAATACAAATAGACCAATGGCTCAATAGCCTTAATCCTGACCGCTTTCACAATCTAAACGAAAGAATTCAGGCAGGAGCAAATTGGTTTTTAAACATCATTAAAACTATCATAGAAGGCATCCAAAAACATATTGCAGAATTTAAAACCAAACAAAAAACAAAAAAATACATACAAGAATTAAGAGGCATCCAACAAAGCATAGAAAAGAAAAAGATACAATTAGAGCAATCGGCAATTGTCTGCATGGGCTTAGCCTCCAAAAGTAATATTTCCATTATTATAGAGGAAGTAAATAAAATGTTTGCACCTAACCCCATCCAAGAAGACAGTAAATTCACGGTAACAAAAGAAGAGAAAATCCCTTCTAAGGACATTAGCTTAGCTTATTATAAGGAAGGAAAAAGTGTTGATGATATTGCAAAAACCAGAGGAATGGCAAAATCTACCATTCAAGGACACCTTTGTGATGCCATTGAAACCGGACAGATAACAGCTGAGGAAATCATAGAAAAGGAAAAATATGAATATTTACAAAAAATCATTCTTGAAAACAAGAATTTGGGTCTAAAAGAATTAAAAGAAATAGCAGGAGACGAATACAGCTATACCGAACTCAATGCCAGTAGGGCACAACTGAAATATTTAAAACAAATCCCATCATAAAACACTATTTTACTATCGGTAAAAATGCAAACTCTTTACAAAATTTCATGGTGCAAATCAATATATAAATATGGATTTATGATAAAATTATTGTATCTTTGTACTTTGTGATTAAGCAAAAGATAAATCAGAAAGTATTATAAAAAATGAGTGAAGAAAATAAGGATTTAACACCAAAACCTACCGGATACGATGCCAATTCCATTCAGGTATTAGAAGGTCTTGAGGCTGTTCGCAAACGCCCGGCAATGTATATCGGAGACACTGGTGTAAAAGGTTTGCACCATTTGGTTTACGAGGTAGTGGACAACTCTATCGATGAGGCTCTGGCAGGACATTGTAAAAACATTTCAGTAACCATCCATACAGATAATTCAATCACCGTAGAAGATGACGGTCGTGGAATTCCTACGGGCATCAATGCAAAAGAAGGAAAATCAGCCTTAGAAATTGTAATGACGGTATTGCATGCCGGCGGTAAGTTTGACAAAGATTCTTACAAGGTTTCTGGAGGGTTGCATGGTGTGGGTGTGAGTTGTGTGAATGCTTTAAGTACTTTGATGAGGACTACAGTTTACAGAGAAGGTAAAGTGTTTGAACAAGAATATAGATGTGGAATTCCCCAATTTGATGTTAGAGAAATCGGCACCACTGAAAAAAGAGGTACCAAACAAACTTTTTGGCCCGACCCTACTATTTTTACACAAACTACAGTTTACAGTAAAGATATCTTAGCCGCACGTTTAAGAGAACTTTCTTACCTCAACAAGGGTATCACTATCACCCTCACCGATGACAGAATCCAGAATGAAGAAGATGGCAAGCATACTGAAACATTCCATAGCGATGGAGGTATAATAGAATTTATTCAAGTTTTAGATAAAAATGCGAAAAGAGATGTCTTTATCCCCGAGCCTGTTTATATGGAAGGCTTTGATGAAGAGGCAAAGGTAATGGTTGAGGTTGCCTTGCAATACAATACTTCTTACAATGAGAATATTTTTTCTTACGTAAATAACATCAACACTATCGAAGGGGGCACCCATGTAACTGGCTTCAGAAGAGCTTTGACTAGAGTTTTTAAGGCTTACGGAGACAAGAACAAGTTATTTGAAAAGGCAAAAGTAGAAATTTTAGGTGATGACTTTAGAGAAGGATTAAGTGCCATTATTTCGGTAAAAGTACCTGAACCTCAATTTGAAGGTCAGACCAAAACCAAATTAGGAAACTCAGAAGTAAGCAGTATCGTTGATGGTACTGTAGCAAAAGTATTAAATTTCTATTTGGAAGAAAACCCTAAGCAAGCTAAACTAATTATTGACAAAGTTATTCTTGCAGCACAAGCTAGAGCAGCAGCCAAAAAAGCTAGAGAACTCGTTCAAAGAAAAAGTGTTTTGGCTGGAGGTGGTATGCCCGGAAAACTAGCAGACTGTTCAGACAAAAACCCAGAAAATTGTGAATTATACTTAGTGGAGGGTGACTCGGCTGGCGGTACGGCCAAACAAGGTCGTGACCGAAATTTCCAAGCTATACTCCCATTAAGAGGTAAAATTCTGAATGTAGAAAAAGCTCAAGAACACCGTATTTACGAAAGCGAGGAGATAAAAAATATGTTTACCGCTTTAGGCGTAACCATCGGAACTGAGGATGACCCTAAAGAATTAAATCTTGCTAAACTTCGTTATCATAAGATTATCATTATGACGGATGCCGATGTGGATGGTGCCCACATTGCAACTCTTATTTTGACTTTCTTTTTCAGATATATGAAGCCATTAATCGAACAAGGCTACTTATATTTAGCCCAACCTCCTTTATATTTGGTAAAAAAAGGTAAAGACTTTATGTACACTTGGACAGAAGAAGAACGTAAGGCTGCTGTAACTAAGCTAGCAGGTGCCGGAAAAGAAGAGAGCGTAGGTGTTCAACGATACAAAGGTCTTGGAGAGATGAATGCAGAACAACTTTGGGACACAACAATGAATCCTGCCACAAGAACATTAAAGCAAGTAACTATTGATTCTGCCGCAGAAGCAGACAGTGTATTTGCAATGTTGATGGGTGAAGAAGTTGCTCCTAGAAGAGAATTTATCGAAGCCAATGCAAAATATGCCAATATTGACGCATAAGGTTTTTGACTACCAAAAAAAGAGTGAAGTTGCTTACCACTTCACTCTTATTTTATACTAAAAATTTTGGAAGGGAATAAGTGTCAATTGAACTCCACAAAAAAATCAGAAAAAAAATATTATACTTTTATCGGCATTAAGCCCTTATTAATCACTAAATCCAACTTCTGTGTAATCTACCTGACCAGAAATTGGGGGATGCAATTTTCTCACCTTTATTGAAATTTGAACATTACCCAACTGTAATTTAATAGCAAGATATAACTCTTTTACAATTTCTTCAAGGGTCTTATGGTTTTGGGCAATTATATTTTTGGTACAATCGTACAACTCGGTATAATCAATAAATGGAAGATTATGAATAGCTACTTCTTGCGAAACAGTCACATCAACGGAAAGGGTGTTACCTGTTTTTGACTCCTGAGGATAAAGTCCTATCGGAGCATTAAAAATTGCATTTTTTATAGAAACAGAAAGCATGGCATTAAATAAAAAACAATTAATAAATATTAATAAACCCTTCTTCTAATAATTTGCCATTTTTGTACAATTTAAAAGAATACAAACCAATACTATTAAAATTCCTTTTATCTAAAATCACTACCGGCTCTTTGACCCTGGGGATAGCCAAAACTTTCTTTTTATTATTATCAAAAAAATCAACTTTATAGTTGGTGGTATATGCATCCTTCAGTTCAATATTGATATGACCCGTAAACGGATTAGTAAACACAAAAGCAGAGGGCGTAAAGGTAAAAGCCGGAGTTTGTGTCTTCACCAAATCCTCAACCGATTTAGCATTATCTAATGCTTTATTGGCTTCCTCTTGAAGCTGGACTGTATTCACTATCGGGGTTTGTTTTTTCAAGTCAGCAGAATCTAATTTGATATATTTAATATTACTACTAAAGTCAACTCCTGAGGTAAATTCCATATGGATTTGATACCAGTTTTTTCCTAACAATGGATGGGCATCTACAAAAACAGCATTCCCTTTTTTGGTATTGGGCAAGGTACCTATATTGGTGAAATTCACAACACTATCATTGGATCGCTTCACCGTAATTATTTTTATTCCATAATCATAAATATTATAAAAAGACAAGAAATTGAGGCCGTTTTTTGTCTCTATTTTAAAATCTGGCAATAAAGGCATGGTATCCTTTTGTGCAAAGGTGGAGAAATGTAAAAGTAAGTTAATAGCGAAGAAAACGCTAAGAATCAGCTTGTTTTTCATAAAAAATAATTGTTACAAAGGTATTGATTTGATTTATAAAATTTCAGGTAAAGTTGTGGTAAATAATTAAGATTAACAATTCAACTATCTATTTTTAAAGTAAATATTGAATACTCTGGTTTCCTTGCAATCCGCCACTATGGATGGCTACGATGTTTTTATTTTTAAAATTTCCTTTACCTATCAAATCAAAAAGTCCAAACATCATTTTGGCTGTATAAACAAAGTCTAACTCAATATTTTGCTCCTGCTTAAATTGTTTCATGAAATTTATCAGTTCGGGTTTATACTTTCCAAACCCTCCAAAATGATATTCAGTTATCAGCCTTCCGTTATTAAATTTGTTGTACAGTTTTAATTCTTTCAATAAATATTCACCTTGTTTTAAGGCAGTAAAGCCAATCACTTCTTGTTCTTTTTTTGAAGCCTCCAATAATCCACAAATTGTAGTAGAAGACCCTACGGCAGCAGCCACAACATCTGTATCATCAGGAAGATATTGATGAATTAATGCAGCACCCTTTACCCCTAAACTTCCATATCCACCTTCCGGAATGATAAGAAAATTTGGGAACTGCTCCCTTAATGTATTTATATATTCCTCCTCTTTGTACAGCTTATATTGTGCTCTGTTTACAAATTGGAATTGCATGCCTAATGCACCACAATCTTTTAAGGTCTGACTAGGGTATGCCATGCCATCCCTACCTCTAACTATGGCCTCAACAGGAATCTGATAATAATTACAAGCAGCAGCTGTTGCTGCCAAGTGGTTAGAATAAGCCCCCCCGAAGGTGAGTATTCCCGAATACTTACCGTTTTGATATGCTTCTATATAATACTTTAACTTAAACCATTTATTTCCGGAAACGATAGGATGAATTTCATCCAATCTTAAAAGAGAAAGTTTGCAATTATTTTGAGAGAAAGCGTCTAAAGAAATTCTACTACATTTTATATTAAAATTCAAATCAATAGCCATATTCTTTCAAATGATTATCATTTTCACGCCACTTGGGTCGCACTTTTACAAAGAGTTCTAAAAACACTTTTTTCCCTAAAAACTCTTCTATACTTTCCCTCGCCTTGGTGCCTAAACGCTTTATCAACTTTCCTTTTTCTCCCAAAATTATCATTTTCTGGGTTTCCCTCGTAACCACAATATCCGCACTGATACGTACTATATGTGGTAAATCCTTAAAAGATTGTATCATTACAGCGGTATGATATGGTATTTCCTTGTCATACAAAAAATATATTTTTTCACGAATCAGTTCCGAAACAAAAAAACGTGTTGGCCTATCAGAAATATCATCTTCCGGAAAAAATGCAGGATTTACCGGTAGATATTTCAAAACGGTAGGGATAATAGTATCCAGATTAATAGCCTTTGTAACGGAGACCGGGATAATTTCCTGTAAGTTTATCTTTTCCTTATAACTATTAATGAGGGTTTCTAAGGAGTCTTTTTCTTTCAGTAAATCAATTTTATTAAGGATTAAAATTTTGGGAGATTTAATTTTTAATTCATTAATAATATTAGCAAAACCTTCTGCACTTTCTGTAATATCCGCCATTAGAATGGCTACATCGGTATCTTCCAAAGCACTTTTTACTTGTTGCATCATTTTATTGTGCAACTTATACTTAGGATTAATTATTCCCGGAGTATCAGAGAAGATTATCTGATAATTTTCGTCAGTAATAAAACCTAAAATACGATGCCTTGTGGTCTGCACTTTAGGCGAAACAATTGATAACGATTCTCCTATCAATGCATTCATCAAAGTGGACTTACCAGAATTGGGAGGACCAAAAATATTTACAAAACCTGCCTTATGTTCTTGATTCATATTTTGCAAAGATACAGGCTATTCTTTCAAATAATAAGTGGGATTTTATGCTTAAAAAATTAAAATTAAAGAAGCAATTAAATTTTGTTATTATTTTCTATCTTGAAATTTTAAAATTGGAGTATTTTGAATTTGATAATTATAATATGCCCTTCCTTCTAAATCTTGAACTATAGATTCTATATCTTTATCCTCGCCATAAGGGTCATATTGCTTCTTTAGGTTATTATCAAAAAAGTAAAATGCAGTTTGAGAAAATCTAGCGGCCAACCCACCCTTTAATTCTTTGATAACAGAATACACATCTTTGCCACTTTGGCGGTTAATAAGTTTTACCAAAATCAAACCTTGCTTAGTGCTTAAATTTTTTAATGGTTCTTTAAATTTTGCATTTAAAGCGGACTCCATAGTTTTAATATAAAGACGTTTTTCTCTATTATTTTTTGCTTTTTTCAACTCGATATCCATAGCACTAATTATTCTTGCTGCTTCTACTGCATAAGGATACACCTTTGTAACATTGTACCGCAACTTTAACATTTCGTTACTACGGTCTTTATTCAAATATTTTTCGATTATTTGAACTTCATTCAAATACCAAACAGGCATGGTATCTCCATCAAAAACGATGGCAGGCACCTTCATTAGTTCTATTTTGGAAGGCTGAGAAGGACCAATAACTTTTTCATCTTCATTAGATTGTGCAATAGCGTTTTTGAAAATAAAAAGACTCAGCACACACATACATATATATAAAAGACTATACTTTTTTATCATTTTAATTATATTTCTTAACCTTTGAATATTAATGCTCAAAATAGTTTAAAGTAACCTATTATTCCTTTTAACTTTTTATATTTTTTTGTAAAATACAAAGAAAAGCTTATTTTGCATCTTATAAGAAAATTATACTAAATATGGTCATAAATTTAAGTGAGCAAAATACTTTAGTATCCAATTGGATGAGTGAAATTAGAAACGTAGATTTACAAGGAGATCGAATGCGTTTTAGAAGAAACATCGAGCGGATAGGAGAAATCACTGCTTATGAAATTAGCAGATCTATGGAGTTTAAAAAAGTAGAAACCCCTACTCCATTAGGTATTAAAGAGCTTTCAGTATTAGAAGCCCAACCTATACTAGCTACAATTCTTCGTGCAGGAGTTCCCTTACACCAGGGTTTACTCAATTATTTTGACCATGCTGATGCTGCTTTTATTGCAGCTTACCGCAAATATCACAAAGACGGTTCTTTTGAAATAGAACAACATTATGTAACCTGTCCAGATTTAGAAAACAGGACTTTAATTATTGCAGATCCTATGTTGGCTACCGGATCATCTTTGATATTGGCAATAGAAGGATTATTAAAATTTGGGAAACCCAAGATGATACATATTTCCACTGTAATTTCTTGCAATGAAGGTATTGAAACTGTTTTAAGAAAATTTCCTGATGTGGTAATATGGGCGGGTGACATAGATGACGAACTTACTGCAAAAGGATATATTGTACCGGGATTGGGAGATGCCGGAGACCTTTCTTATGGCAATAAACTACAATTTTAAACATAGAATTACTGAAAAAAAATAAAAAAATAAAAGAAAGTTATAAAATTGTGAAATAAAGAAGTATATTTGACAAGTATTTTAGAAAAAACTTCAAAAAGATAATAAACTCAAATGAAGAAATTTATATTAGGCTCATCAATTGTCCTACTGGGATTAGGAGGAAGTTTGCATGCACAAGATGCACACTTTACTCAATATTTTGCAACACCACTTAATCTTAATCCTGCCCATACCGGATTAATTAATACGGATTATAGAGTTACCGCAATAGCCAGGACACAATGGTACACCGTATCTAACAACCCTTACTTAACAGGAAGTGTCTCTTATGACAGACAAATATTAAGAGATAAACTGCCAGAGGGAGATGGGTTTGGCGTAGGCGTAAATTTATTATACGACAAGGCAGGAACCGGTGCATTACAGTCAATCAACTTAGGTCTTTCTGCAGCCTATCATAAAGCTTTTGGTATTGACAAACAACATCATTTATCATTAGGAGTACAAGGGGCATTCGTCAATAAATCTATACAGTTTGACAAATTGGTTTTTGGAGACCAAATAGATTTAAGCAGACCTGATGCTTTTTTAGATCCTCTTCCTACTGAAGAAGATTTACCTAACGGAAATATGACTTACCCTGACTTTAATGCCGGTTTGATGTATTCTGGTGCATTAACCGAGGATGCGATGGTGTATGCAGGGGTTTCTTATTATCATCTTACTCGTCCTCAAGAGAAATTTACAGGTAACAATACAAATGCTAATGTTACCATTAATTCTCGTATTGGAGGATACTTAGGAGGTCAGTTTAACTTAAATCCATATACTGTTGCTTATCTAAGTACCATGTATCAGCAACAAGGTCCTGCAATGGAATATTTAATTGGAGGTGCTGTGGGTTTTGTAATGAATCCATATTATGATGAAGACCATCAACCTACTACATTATATTTAGGTGCTTGGTATCGTTTTGGTGATGCAATAGCTCCTTATGTTGGATTTGAATGGAAAAGATGGCAATTAGGATTCACTTATGATGTTACTTTATCAGGATTTGGAGTGGTAAATCAAGGTCAGGGAGCCTTAGAAATGTCTGCTATTTATAATGGAGTGGTAGATAAAGTATTTAAAAGACGATACAATTTTGCTTGTCCTAAATTCTAAATTAGGTTTTAATAAAATAAAAAAGTGCTGATTTATCCAATCAGCACTTTTTTGTTATTGACAACCGGTGTTTAAATCCAATGTTTACATTCAAGAAAAAAGCATGCCAAAAAATTATTGGGATAATATTAAATCGAAAACTTACAGATTTACTTGACTCCTATTTGCATACTGATTATGTATTAATAAAAAAAGGACGGGAATATTACATCACCGTCCTAATTATTATTCCATAGATGTTGGTTCTAGAGGCTTATTTTTTAATGAATTCAACGCTATTTCTATCTACTCTTATATCAAAAGCTAATCAAAAACACTAAAAATATTTTTTATTTTCATGATTTTATTTTTTCATTTTATAGGTGTAGATTTTGGTATAACTTATTGTTTAACAAACTTATTATGATGTTCGTTTCCTGCATCATCTATTAAATTTAACAGATAAGTCCCGGAAGGCAAATCTAAAACTGAAATAGTTTGATGGGCATTTAGGTTTCCTTTCATAATTGTTTTTCCATTAATATCTACTATTGAATATTGTTTCAAGTTAAAAGCAGATTTAATATGAAGATCAGTCAGCGTAGGGTTCGGATAAATCATCAATTTAGCATCTTCATTGTTCCAATAAACAATAGGTTTTATTGAACTATACGAGATTTGACCATCTTCTTCTATCATTTTCAAACGGTAGAAACTCTTGCCAACAATAGGTTGCTTATCAACAGTTTGATATTGAAGCATGGTAGCCGATTGTTTTGCATTTACTTTTTCTAGAGTTGCAAAATTTGTTCCATCTTTACTACGCTCTACCTCATAATAAGAAACATTTTTATCTTGGGCTATTTTCCAATCAATATCAACTTTATCCATATTTAACCGTGCATCAAAAGAGATTAGATTAACTGCTGTAGGAACATTTGGTACCGAACCCACTGCAAATGGACTAAAACTAGTTACCAAAGCCGAGGTTTTTACGGAGCCTTCTGTAAGGGTTCCATTTGTAGCACCGTTACCTAAGTTTTCCCATTGAGAACCATCCCAATGAGCCACTCGTAGGTCTGGTAAATCATGAAAATCACCGACATTGACACTGTATCCCAAAGTTACAAAAGCATTTGAACTGGTACTGGTGGATTTACTGATAAGGAAGTAATTTTTATCATTAATATAGTTTAATGGGGCTTGCATTAAGGTTCTGTCGTAACCATTAATAGTGGCATCACCATCCACGAGTTCTGCTGTCCAAGATTGTAACTCGTTAACCGAAAAATCAGAAAGGGTTGCAGGAATCAGTTTGCCCACTTTTCCAATAGGGAAGGTAAATGAAGTAGTTGTTGGAGTGGTAAATTTTGAAGTTAGCGGACCAATTACTTTACTATTATCTGAGGCTCCGGTATAAGCACTACCATCTTCAAAAGTAAGATAGTTTGTAGCAGTACTGATAATATCGCCACCTGCAAATATTAATCCTATATTGACGCTGGTAGGTTGGTCAAAACTCAATGTGGCACCACCTGTTTTCTGGATGACAAGGCTGTCTATATTAGACGTACTTGCCCGCATATCCTCAAAAATACTGTTACTATTTCCTACGAAATATGCATTTTTAAAGTTATAAGCTCCTATGCCATCTATTGTTAAGTTTTTATAGAATAAACTATTTTCAAAATAATTGAGGTAAAAAGTAAAGGATGGATTAACATTATTAAAAAATACATTTCCTTTATAAATATTTGCACCTGATTGAGCTTCATATACATTACCTCCATCAGTTTGAATAGTAACAACACCATCAAAAGTATTACTACTTATATTTTGATTGCCTAAATTACCAGAGATAGCATCTATTACTACATTGCCTATAATCTGATTGTTTTGAATGGTATAGGCCTTAGTGTTTGAAGGTTCTAAATAATCATTAAAGGCAAGCAAATTGATTTTTAAGTTGTTATTCATAATATCACAATTATCAGTAACATTAACTGCAGAAATAGTACCTCCTCCAACTAAATTTTCAAAACCTATCAGATTAAAAGCTTTTCGGTTGCCTGGGCTATTTTGAACATCAATATTTATAGTTTGGCTAATTAAACAAGATTGACCTATTTTACCCATAGCTACCTCCCCTCCATTAGGTTTCTCTAGGCTAAAGTTTCCGCCTACATTTGAAGCTTGATTGGTGAAAGCCTTAAAAAGAGCAGTGCTATTGTCCACTATTTTTAAATCACTATTATATACACCGGTCTTTTGATCTCCGATAGAAATTGCACCCACACCGGAATTAAATACCAGGAATCCTCCATTGAAAGTGTTTCCCACATTAACTCCTTCAAGAAAATCTTTGGCACCTTTAATGTCTAACCTTAAATTTTCATTGACTACCATTCCATCCCAAATACTGTTATCTAAATTGCCTAATGCTCCAATTGCAATTCTTATAGAATCCGGGCTTACAGTATTATTATTCAATATTACCGGCTTAATTGCAGTTCCAGAGCTAATCATCTTATTATTTACATTCATTTTTAAATTATTAACATCTAACTGACTACCTGCCAATAAATAAAGGTCTAAAATATACACATTAGAAGATAATTTTGGAGCATGGGGCAAAGTGCTTACATCAGGAATGGTTACGGCACTTAATACACCCGGAACAATATGATTGTTCCAATTGTCTGCCACATCCCAATCGTCACTCTTAGCACCGGTCCAAATTTGGATAAAAGGATCTGCCTCCAATGGATTAAGCAAAACATTGGTTGAAGCCAAAGCAAAAGGACTAAATGTTGAAACCACACTAGAGGTTCTTACAGCTCCAATATTATTATTCCCACCATAGGCTCCATTTCCTAAATCTTCCCATTGCGTACCATTCCAGTGTGCCACACTTAATTTGGTTTGGTCTGTAATATAATTAGGGTCAAAATGATATCCTATAGAAACATAAGGATCAACAGTATTACTTCCTCCTTCCTGAATTTGGAAAAACTCATGCCTATTTATTCTTTCCAAAGGAGGGTTTTGAAGGGATGTAAGCGGATAACCATAATCATCAGCATCACCATCTACTAATTCGGCTGTCCATTCTTGAGTAGTAGAAGAGCTGACTCCTGATAAAATAACAGGAATAAACTTACCTGCTTTTCCTATCGGTAGGGTATCTAAAGCAGTGGTAGTACTGTTTTTAAACCGAACGGTTAGAGGCCCTAAAACCTTACTGTTATCTGATACTTCTTGAAAAGTGCTGCCATCTGCCAATGTCAAAATATTGGAAGCTGAGCTAATAATATCTCCACCATTAAATCTTAACATTTTAAGGATGGTTGTGGGTTGCCCAAAACTCAGGGATGCACCACTTGTTTTGGCTATTCTGATAGAATCCAATGTAGAAGTAGCAGAACGGTTATCATCAAACAGACTATTGGTATTACCCACAAATTGTGCAGAATTTACATTTATATTACCCGGACCGTTAAGGGTTAAATTTTTATGGTAAAGACTCTTAATATTATTATAATTCAAAATAAACCCACTACTTGAATTATTGGTAAAGGTAGCATTACCTTTATATTCATTAGAGGAATTATAGGCTTCATAGAATGCACCACCATTATTGATTGCAGAAAAATCGCCATCAATTGTATTTTTATAAAAATATTGATCTCCAGAATTTCCGGTTTGACTGGAAAAAGATACGTCTCCGACAATTTGATTGGAATGAAAATCCATAATGTATCCACTTGAAGTAGAATAAAAACTATCAATTTTAAAATTCAATACCTGAAGCGTATCTTCAATCATCCTGGTCTGATATCCAACATTCTTTATATCTATATTACCGCCACCGGTATTGTTTTTTATACCATAGACTTGCACCTCCTTATAAGGTAAACCTACACCTTCATAGTCAATATCCACCTTACCTCCTATATTAGAATAATAGCTAGAGGTGCCTAAATAAGTATCTCCACCTGCTAAATTTGTATAGGAAAAGTTTCCTGATATTTGAGTAGGTCTATTTAGCAACCAAGTACGCCCCCATACAGTTCTATTTACAGTATAATTACCTCCTACAGAGACTCCGGAAACTAAGGAAGTACTAACATTCGATGCACTATTAATGATTAAATCGAAATTTCCACCAATGGTATTTGGATAACTATTAGATTCATTAAGTACCCCCCCATTGGTCAATAGGGTAAGATTACCATTAATAGTGTTTCTATGAAAATGTTGAGTTCCGCTATTGCCCGATTTACTAGAGAAAGAAACATCTCCACTAATTTTATTTCCATAAAAAGAAATATAATATCCCGAGCTTGTAGTGTTAAAACTATCAATCTTTACTTGATTGACCAAAAATGTATCGTTTTCAAAATTGGTGGAAAAAACATCTTTTATCGAAATACCTCCACCATTAGTAGTGTTTTTAATACCACGTAAATTGAAATTGTTATAAGTTCCATTTCCATTAAAATCAATATCCATTTTACCTGTAACATTAGATAACACATTTGATGTTCCTAAATAAGTTTCTCCACCTACTAAATTTGTATAGGAAAAATTACCTGAAATTTGAGTAGCAGCAGATAGTATCGAAGTAGTTCCCAATACATTTCTATTTACAGTATAATTTCCCCCAACAGAGGTTCCGGCAACTACTGAAGTACTAACATTCGATGCACTATTGATAGTTAAATCGAAATTACCACTAATGGTATTGGGATAATTATAAGAATCATAAAGTGTCCCCCCATTGGTCAATAGGGTAAGATTACCATTAATAGTGTTTCTATGAAAATATTGAGTTCCGCTATTGCCCGATTTACTAGAGAAAGAAACATCTCCACTAATTTTATTTCCATAAAAAGAAATATAATATCCCGAGCTTGTAGTGTTAAAACTATCAATCTTTACTTGATTGACCAAAAATGTATCGTTTTCAAAATTGGTGGAAAAAACATCTTTTATCGAAATACCTCCACCATTAGTAGTGTTTTTAATACCACGTAAATTGAAATTGTTATAAGTTCCATTTCCATTAAAATCAATATCCATTTTACCTCCAATTAAAACAGTTTGACCATTTTTACCCATATTAAACTGGCCTCCATTGGGTTTTATCAAGTTGAAATTTCCGGTTACCGAAGAAGGAAGCGTAGTAAACGCATAAAAGGTAGCATTGCTGCTATCTACAATGTTTACATTTCCATAATAATTGCAAGCCGAATTATGTCCAATAGAAATAAAACCGCTGCTCAAATTTTTCACAGAATAATTGCCATTGAAAATATTACCGGAGCTGTTGCCTTCGTAAAAATTACGGATTCCTCGTACTACAACTTCAATATCGTCACCGGTAACCAATCCGTTCCAATAACTGTGACTGGCGTTCCCGGCACTTCCAATATCTATTCGGATTGGATTTACTGTACCGGAATTATTGATAGTTGCGGGGTTAACCGCTGTAGCATTAACATCAAACTTATTAGTACAACTTATACTAAAATCATTGACATCTAATAAGCTCCCTGCATTTAGGGTAATAGAATTAACCGTAACGTTTCCATTTAATTTAGGATTAAAAGATGGAGCTACGACAGCAGGAATTGTTACGACACTCCCAGCAGAAGGCACTGCATTAGGTGTCCAGTTGGCAGCAGTATTCCAATCGTTACTGGTGGAGCCATTCCATGTTTGTGCATTTATTATTAATGGGAACAATAAGCACAGAAAGATAAATAACTTTTTCATAATACTTTTTTAAGAGGTTAAACAATAGGTTATATCTTAAATCGGAATATTTGAAAAAGGTCATCAATATTTTTTTCTAAAATTAAAAAATTTCCAAAAAAGTACCAATAAACCACATCCAGATAAGCCAAGAATCCATAATTTATTCCTTTCTACCCAAGAGGTCATTTTAACGGCTACTTTAGTGGGTTCCCCCATCAATATTAACCCGGACCAATAATAGGGGGACAAAAGCCTGCCATCCACATTTTGTATATATTTTATTTTGGCATTTTGAAGAGCAATATCGGTAGCTTGACCGGAAGCAATATTATTTAAAAAATATTCTGTAAGTATTGCTGTGGAGGCTTCATCAATTTTCCAGATTCCGGTAAGTATATTTTTACTGCCGGAGCTGTTAAAAGCATGCGCCAAGGAGACGAGACCTTCACCATCCTGATAGCCGGGTTTGCCGGATTCACAAGCCGTTAAAATAGTAAGGTCGGAATGAATGGGAATTTCAAAAATTTCATTAAGATTAATAAAAGATATTCCATTTTGGTCTTTACTAAAATACAAACCGGATGCATTAGGGTTTGCATTATCATATTTGGCATGGGTGGCGATATGAATAATTTTATGAGCATTAGCCTCTTTTTTCAAATTCTCAACAATTGCATTTTTCCCTTCTACAATTTTTCCATTAAATTGATTACTCATTTTTTGAGCCAATTTTTGAACTTTGGGTTGTGGTAGTAATTTTAAATACCCATAATCTATATTCATAGAATCTTTAATAGATAAGGTATATTGTGCTTTTAGTTGATCAGAAAAACCCGGAATAAAGGCAATATAATCTTCCCATTGCTTTTCCATAGCTTTTGGAGCAGCCACTACCCATAAACTATAATCATAGGAAAAGATATATTTTTCCAATAAACTGTGTTTGGCAATTTGCTGAAAGGAATTGATTGGCGTATCAACCAGCATATCCCAAGAGATATTGTATAAAATCCCATCAGGAATAATAGTTACTCTTTTGGTAGGAATATCTTTAGCAATAGGTTGCCATAAGGCTTTATACAAAGCATTTGAGCATTTTAATAATTCTGTTTCTGAAGATTGGAAACTGATATAACTTTTTATATTCTTTTCTATACCTTCTGTGGGTAAAACTATTAATCGCTGTGTGGTGGCTGTGCCTATCCAAACTGCCATTACGGTATCCATCCAATAATAACGAACGAGTGTCCTATCCTTATCTATCAATGTATTAAAATTGGGTAGTTCTTTGAAAAGACTAGAATATTTCAATTGATAATACTGAGGAAATTGCTGTTTTAAAGTATCTAAAAACAGAGTCCATTCCGTTTCAACTTTTTGAAATGCATCATAAGTGCTATTTACATTAATATTAAAACTTTTCAAACGCTCTTTTAGAGCCTGCTCTTTGCTTAAAACACTATTGGGTATTAAGGCATATTGAATGGCCTTCTCCGATTCTAATCTATTTCGCAATCGGTTATATAAAGCACCTTCTTTCAAAGCTACAAAACGCTGTTCATATCCTTTGTTAGGAAACGTTAGGGCTAATTCTAAAAGAATTTTGGCATAAAAATCAAAATAATCTTTTTGCTCTTCTAGAAGCCAGTTTAAATTTTCTTGACTTTTGAATCCTTTTCCATGATTATCGATAATTTTTAATCCAATATTCAACTGACTGTCTATCTGATGCAATAAGAAGCCTCCGGAAGGAGCTCCCAAAAAATATTTAGCTTTTGATTGGAGCAGTAATATTTCGGGTATATAATTTGCCATTCTTAGGGAATCTATTGCTGCATCTCCACTATTAAATAATTTTTTAATATTAACCAAAGCTGCATCGGCACTTTCAATAGCCTTAGCATACTGTCCTGCTATCAAATTGACCTTTGCCAAATTATTAAAGTAATAATAGTATTGTAGGAAGGCTGGTTCATTGAGTGTTTCAAGATATTTTTTTATTTTTGATAAACTGCTCAAAGCGGCAGTATATTGTTTAGTTTTTGCCAAAAACAAGGCTTGTTTTCTCAAAAAATCGGTATAAATATTATCTAATTCCTGGCCATTGGATTCTTGAAAATATTTACCTGCCAAGTTATAATAATAAAAGGCAGAATCTGTTTTTTGGGCATCTGCATATATTCCTGCTAAAGTGGCATAGCCACCGGCATACCAGAAGGCAAACGAACCATCGGTACTTTGAAATCCTTTTAATCCTTTTTGTAAATAAAGCTTAGCTTTTGTGAGATCATTAATTTTATCAAAATGTTGTCCAATTAAAATTTCCGAAATAAAGACTCCATAATAGGCTTCACCCCAATAGTTTTTCTTTTTTTCATAGGAATAAAAAAACAAATTTTCTGCCTTTTGATAATTCCCTATTTCTTCATAAACTCCTGCTAAATTATCAATTGCTTCACAATAGCCTTCTTTAGAAGCATTTAGTTTTACTTCTGTAGGTTTAGGGCTTGAATTAATAAAAGCTTTATAGTTATCAATCACTTGGTATCCCCAGTAAATAGCACTATCAGATTTTCCGTCTTCTCTTAACGTTGCCATAATCCCATTTTGAAGCATTGCTTTTCTGAAAAATTTATTGATGGGTGTGTTAGGCATCTGAGATACGGTTTCCAATGCTTTTTCAAAATAAAATCTTGCACTGTCATTTTTTAATTGATACCAATTAATATTGGCTAATGCAGCATAAGAGAAATAGATTTTTTCTAATGGTAATGATTTAGCTTTACGATACCATTCCAAAGCCGTCAATGTGGCTTGCTTAGATTCGGAAATCAAACCTAATCGATTATTATAAACATTTACATTATAGTATTTTGAACCCATAAAAACAGGATCCGGATTACTTATTTTTTTTGCCCAATCCAGTGCATTATTAGCAGCATTTAAAGCCAGATTGGTTTCATTATTTTCTTCACAAAAATCGGCGATTACCTGATAGCAATCTGAAATTTGTCGGGGATGTATTTGAGGATATTTTTCAAATTGCTTCAAGTAATGCTCAAGAGTTTCTATATTTTTTTTAATAGTTTTATTTTGCCGTTTTAAGATTTCGGCTTTAAAACTAATATAGCTGGACAAGGTGTCTCCATTAGCTTGTGCTAACCAAAACTGAACATCTTTTTCTAATAATTGGTTGGCATGATTTATTTCACCAGATTCAAATATTTTTTTGATGAAAGGTATGCCTTTGGCAGATTCGTTTTGAGACCATAATGGTACTAAAAAACAAAGAGCCAAAATCAAACTTACTACTATAGTAACCCATTTTTTCATCCTGGTAGATCATTAATTCTTTTGATTAATTCAGCTGATTTTTTATATTCTGATTTTTGTAAAAAAGGAATAGCTTCCTTGCTTTTATTTTGCTTTATTTTGAGTAAACCTAAATACCAATTTGCATCTTTAAAAAAGACACTATTTGATTTTTGGGTAATGGGTTGTAAAAAGGTTTCTGCTTTTTGTTCCTTACCCAAGACCTGAAAAGCAATACCCATAAAATAACTCAGTGTGTCATTATTGGGTTGTTGTTGTAATAAGGGTTGCCAGCGTTGTATGGCTTTATCATAAGCTTGTTCTTTAAAATCAACCATTCCCCTTTCAAACTCATAATTATCACTTTCACCCATGGTGGTCATCAATCCCGGGTCAACCTTGTAATATTGTTGGTAGAGATTGGGTACATTTGTATTTTGAAGCATAAAAAAGCCACCAATTAACAGAAAGGCCACTAAACCTGTAAGCCAAAACCATTTGATATTTTTTTTACCATTACTATTTAAAGTTGGTGGTAGTTGGGGTGAATTTTTTGTTTCTAAATGAAATTGATCTAGGCTCTTTTTTAATCCATATTCCTGAATTGCAATTCTTAATAATTTTTGAGATTTCACTTTAGCTGCCCATTCCGGATTATTGTTTACTTCATCGAGAAAAGCTTCTTGTTCTGCCTTACTTAAATCTTGATTTAAAAAGGCATCTATACGTTCTGTTTCTTCTTGTGATAGCTCCTGCCAACTCATTTTTTTTCTGTTTTAAAATATTCAATTACAAGTGCTCTTAATTTTTGCAAACAACGGTATTTATTGTTTTTTACTGTTGCATCCGTCCAATTAAAGAATTTGGCAATTTGGTTTAATTTTTCTTTTTTATAATAAAATCTAAATAATAATTCTTTACAAGGTTCTTTTAAAACCTCAAAGGCAGTTAAAATTTTTTCAATATCTCTATTCTCCTGTGAGTCAATTTCTAATAATTCTCCTTGTTCTAAACTAATATTATCGGGTTCTAATTCATTAAAATTTACATTTTGTTTTCTTAGAATATCCAACCATTTGAATTTTGCTATTTTTAAAATATACGCCTGTGTGCTTCTTTCATTTGTAGCTATAAATTTTCCTAGTTGCTCATTGCGCCAATAGCAAATAAAGGCTTCTTGATAAATATCTTTTGCATCTTCTTCTGTTCCTTTATTTGCTAAAATGTAAGAACGAACATTAGAAAAACCTTTCAAATAAATCTCTTGTAACTGTTTTATATCAACAGTTGTATTTAAGGAATGGTATAAACGTTTTAAGGATTCCAAGTTATTGATTATAGGTGGCTAATAATAAAATTTAGGTTTCTTTCAATTTCAGCCTCTAAGATACAATAAATAATAGATTATTCCATAAAAAATATTATTTCATTTTACAATTCCTCAACTATAAATCGTAGAATTACAAAAAAGGTCATCAAAAAAAATAAAAATTATTTGAATCCAATATTTTTACGATTATTAGGATTACAGTTTTCTGTATTTAGAATTAGCTGTTAAAATAACAGTAATCAAGGAATGTTCCACCTTAGGTTGCCTTTATCAAAAGTAAAAAAGCCACTCAATGCCAAATGCTCCATCTGGCTTTAGGATGGCTTTCAAATAAAAAACAAACCAAAACAATCACTGCATCACTCGATCACTCAATCACTGCATCACTCGATCACTCAATCACTACAATACTACCTTAACAAAACCTAAATCAATAAATCTCAATTTAAAAATAAAACAATCTATGTACAAAGATTGAAAGAGATAGTCTTTTGGGTTCTTTATCTATTTATTTAACTCTTGCAACATTTGTTTTAACTCACCGTAGAGTGCTATTAATTTTTTATATTTTCCGGTATTCTTTCCAAATTGATTGCATAAAAACCAAATTAATTCTTGTTGTCCTTTAATATTTTTTATATTTCCATAGTTGTTTAATGCAGCCAAAAGAATACTCTTAAATTGATTAAAATTAATTTCGTTGTCTGTGTCCAAAATATATAAGCAACTATAAAGTTTTGCCTGGGCACTGGCAGCAAAAAATGTCTTATTGGTTATTCCTTTTTCATTCATTGAATTAATTGCAGCCTTCAATGCCTCAATAAGGCTTTGACCTTCTGTTTTAAAATCAGCAATTGCAAGGGTATCTAAATTTTCTTTATTTGTCTTACAAAACCAATTTGCGAGGATGAAATTGGATAAAGGATAGGCTAAGACTTCCATTTTTCTATCTTCGAATAAATCATAAGCTTGCCTGAAATAAAGATACATCCTTTCCAAATGCTCTTCTTTTTCTTCTGGACTATTTGAAATCAAGGAGGCTCTTCTGTGCATACCTCCCAAAATATTTAACCGTTCGGATGTTTTTCCTAAAGAATTTAGCAATTCTAATTTGGCTATTATCCCTTTGGATTCAACAATAAGGTTTCCACTATTACTTTTATCATTTATAGATTTTACTAATAAAAGTCTAGAGTTTAGGTCTAAATATTGCTCTATTGAGGTTACCGAAAAGTTTGCTTTTTCTGTCTTTAATAATTGCTCAAACAAACTGACAGCAGGTTCAAATTCTCCTAATTCTCCATAAACCAAAGCATAATGCTCGAGAATAGCAGAATTTTCTAACTGGGCATTATTTACCCGTTTTTTTATCTGTTCCAAATGCTCTAATTGCTTATTGACATTCAATTTTTGACCTTTCAAAATAGAAATCATATTTTCCAAATCAACTATAGCCTGACTTGGTGTAACATAAACCTCCTCTACTTTTTGGTTAGGACTCTTATTGCTGAGTTTAAAATAAGGATCTCCATAACATTGATAAGCTCCCCAAGTATTGGTATTTGCGTGTTTTTCGTAACACTTTCTTCTTGCCAATTTCACCGATTGACCAAATTCATAACCTTCAAACATATAGTTATAAAATGCTTCGGCAAATGTATTAGCTGCGACATCATCAACAGCCCAGCCTGTAATTACAATAGCTTTTACACCCATTTCTATCAATTGGGTTCCAATATTTGCTGCTAAATGTGGACGATGTTTATAATATTTTTCATCACTAGGCACAATAGTTCCCGAATAGCAACAATTAATAAAAATAAATTCGGGAATGGCTGAAAGTTGATTTAAGGTGCAAGGTTCTAAAAACAAACCATCTCCTAACACCACACCGGCCCGTATTCTTTCGTTGCCATCTTCAACAATTTTTTCATAAATACCGTGAGCCGCAAAATGGACTATTCTATAGGCATCTGAAAACAACTCCTTAATAATATTACTAGCTCTTTCATGAATGAGCGTTTGCACATCATATCGATTAGATGAAATAATCTGACTTACTAATCTTGCCTCCTGGGCAGCTCCCGGCAAAGAAACAAACTGGGTGTTAGAATAATCAGGCTCTCCAACTACTAAAGCTTTTCTTTGATCAACCATAGTAGGCTGCACCCGATAATGATCTGTGATGAACTGCCTTATGAAGCCTGTATTCACAAATGTAGGAATTTGGTTTTGCATATTCCGATCGTCAATATAATCATGAAACATTTCCCAAGGAAATTGTGCAGCATATTCATCCATTTTCCATATTATATTATTTTGATTTTTAAGAACACTCTTAAAATTATTAGGAATCAACAGTTCAAACAAAGTTTTTGAAAGTTTATAATCCCATCTTGCACTTTCAGAAAATTGTTCAGTTAAAAAGCTAGCAACTTTCAAATCTGAGCAAACGTTGCTTTGCTCTACCCTAGCCTTACCATCACTCATATTATGCAATAAACCAATAGGGTTAGTCTCTTTTTCATCTAAATATTGAGTAGCAGTAGAAATGGTATGCCACCAAGAAGCATTGTCGTTTAACACAATCCTTTTCATGTTGCCTATTCCGGATTCAAATTTTAAAACCTTAATATTATTTTGGTTATAATCAGATTCTAATTTTTTTAAGCTCAAGTAACATTGTTGGGCTTTATCTTCGTAATAGTCAACAAATTCGAGAAAACGGATGGGTTCCAAACCCTTTTGAATACCAACAATACAATCATTTGCCTTTTGAACTCCCGAAATAATAGCCTGAACACAATTTTCAACCGGCAAGCCTCCAAAAGAACTTCCAATTAATATAGCCGAAATCCCTTTGGCATATTGTTTGTTTTTTGCCAACTCATAATTATCTCTAAAGAAAAATGCATACTTAATAACAGCACGCTCTACCGATAAGGCAAGCCTATAAGCGGTCAAATCATTTTGTCTTCCTAAACCTATTATTAAAGCACCTTTAGGCTGACCAGAGGCTTGATAGGTTATCTCACTCTCTATTATTTCGTTCGGATAATATCCCAACCGATGCCTTTCAGACAGTTTCCCTTTCAAGTAGTTATCTAATGCTTTTTCGGCACTAAATAAATTATCTCCTTTAAAGTGGCCTAACATAATAGGGAAATTTGAATATTTCAAATCTCCATTAAGGACAGAAACTTGTAGCGGTTCGAGGAGTGGTAAGTTTTTAGCGGTCTTAGGCTTGGTTCCAAACATTAAATCCATCAATTCATTATCATCTGCAGCTATGGAGTCTATTTGACTTATTTCTTTAATTGCCATTCCAGACCTTACTTCTGGAGCTTCATGGGGCAATTTATCAGTAGTGCCTTTTTCAATTATATCGGAAACAGCATTAAAAATAAGCTTATCATTGGATAAATCTGTATGATTTATCCGGCTATAAAACACCTGTTCTGTAGGCAGCTCTTTAGGAATCCCTAAATCCCAAGTTACGCTGCCATCACCTTTTGGTGTGCTAAGATAAACCAAATGCTTTCCTTTAAAAAAGCCATTCTTGATTTTACAACCAAAGACGGTGTCGTCTTGTCCAGCGATGTAGAAAACTTTTTTCTTATCATCCTCAGACAAAGTAAACTCTGAATATTTTATGCCTTCACCATTAACACGGTTAATAAAATTCTTAATAGTCGTCTGAAATCCTTGATCTACTTGAACCGCTAGTGGTGCATATTTACGAATAGCATCCCAAAATGCTTTATCATCATAACCCTTAAATTGAGCTATTGGCAATTCGTTTTTAAGACTTTCATCGGTGAATCCGCTGGTATCTAAAGGCAACAATTCTAAAACTCCCGGATATCTTGCTACTTCTTTTAAGAGGGTTGACATTAAATGAGGTAAGTCCATTCGGCCTAAAAGCTTCAACCTAGAGGAATGCCCGGTAAGCACTTCCATTATCAAATGAGATCCTTTCCAAGGTGTCCCCAATAAAATCAATTTATTTTGGAGACCTTCTTTAAACTGATTCCATAAATCTGGATACAGGAACATTAAATGCTTTGCCACCAATCCTCCCATCGAATGAGCTACAATGGTAATAGGTTGGTTGTATTTTAAATATAATTCTATGACTTCTTTTAAAGACGATGCAGCATCTTTCAAGCTTTTACGCCAGTCAAAAGCAAAAACTCTAAGGTCATTTTTTTCTTGTAAAAATTTCCCCATATCCATATAATACTTGGCAATAGCCCCACTTGGCGTAATATCAGGATCGTCAATTTTTAAGTTATTGACCATATCTCCTTGAGCAATTCTGGACAAATTAACCCAAATATCATTTTTACTGTCCTGCAATGTAGAGCCCATGATACCCGGAATAAGAATAGCAATAGGGCGTTCGCCACTAACCTGTTCAACCATATAATGGTTAAAGGTCAATGCCAAGCCTACACCTCTATCCATTTGGTCTTTACTGATATATTCAAATCGAATTTGATCGTTAAAAGTCTTTTGCCTTAATGCGAGCAATACAGCAGCTTTAGCTTTTTCATCTTTACTAAAATAATTGAAATGATTGGTTTGAGTACTGCGTGAAATATACTGGTACAAACCATTAGCCCTGCTCATTCCCTTTTTCATACTTTTGGTATCTACTGCAAAATCATTGGCTTCTTGATAAAAGAGATTCGTTAAAATAACTGCCAGTGTCTGACCTGTATTCTTTAAAATATTCCAACTTCCTTCAGCATCCCCGGCAACCACATACAAATTGGGAACCACATTCACTTCCCTATTATTATTAACACTTTGATAAGAGGAGTCCGGAGTCATGGCCCATAACCCAGGAATATCCTTAGCTTGGGTACGACAGTTGACCACTTCCATCAATAATTCTTTAATTATCAAATAAATAGGATTAGCTTTTAAACCTGAAATTGCTCCAAAGGTGTTTAATAATATGTTTAAAAAATGGTCTAAACGCTTACTTAATAGAGTAGTTCCACCAGCAGGGCAAGCCACTCGAACAAAATTATTAATAATTATTTCTTTCTGAAGAGCAATATTGTTGAGCTCTTTTAAATCCTCAGCTTGAACTTCATCATTTTCAGTTAATTTTTTGACTTCTTCGTTATTAAAGCCTATAGAACTATTTTTAAAACTGCATCTACACAAAACATCACCTACCAATCCACCTCTGGAATGAGATAAAATATCAATAGTAATGGAATCGGGTAAAGCTTTTAATATTTCTAATGCATTTTCAATTGGATTTTTTTGTAAAGTGTGATGGTCATATACAAGAATATGATTATACAGCCCAAACAACTCCTCATTATCTTTCAACCCATCAAAAGCACTTTCAGAAATTGACAAAACTCCATGCAATAACAAGAGGACACTCCCTTTTAATGCCTGATTAGAATTAAAAGGCGTTTTCTTGAAATTTTTATCAATGGAGTAAAGACCAGGGGTTTCAACTATTTTCTTATCAATATATTTAATAAACCCTTGCACTTCTTTAGCAATCATAGGTTTGAAAACACTCAATCCAAAAATACTAAATATGGTTTTTACTATTCCTCTTTCAGAGGAGGCGGACTCTGCTAAAGTATTTGACAAATAATAAGTATCAGCCTCACTAGCCCTAGTGTCTGTTTCATCATTGTAAATTTCCAGCAAGTCGCCCATATAACCTATCCACTCTGTTCCATCTTCAAAATCCAACTGTCCAATCTCATTCCCGTCAAAGACAAATTCTTTTTGTTCTTCACTTCGTTTGCTCCTTAAATTTATTTTACATTTTAGAGGAAATAGTTCATTTTGTTGATCTATTTCATTATCAATCGAAGAACCTTTAACCTTAATTTTAATCTTTTCAGGCATTTCAAAGTTGCTTAGGGGCTCCTGATTACTATTTTCTTGATTTTTTGCTTCAGAGGTTTTGGAAGCATGAGTTTGCTTTGCCATGTTTTAGAATTTTATAGATGAGGTAAAACAAGTTGGAAATTACACATTGAATATAGTCACACAAAATATATAAACATCACAAATATATAAATAAAAAATTAACAATTCAAATTTTTATTTACTTTTTTATTTTTAAAAACAATAAGCAAGACCAACAGTAAAAAATGGCAACAAAGGAACAAAAGCATCCGGGGCTCTACCACCCGGATAATGTTTTTTATAAGTATTAAAATAAAATGCCCTCATTAATAAGACACCACCAGCTTTAAAATAAAATTTTTCTTTTTCAAAATAATAACGATAAGCAATTTGTCCGTTAAAATAATGATCCGGATAAATCTTGTACTTGCTGGCACTTTGTGGTTTATAAAAGCCATTAAAAATGGTATATCCCAAAGAAAATTCAACTTTATTCCTTTCTTTTCCTAATAACAAATTGGGGCTAATACTCCAGCTAATATTCGGGCTTTTCGAAATAAACATATTGTCTCCAAAGAAAGAATAACCCAAACCCATTCTTAAATTCAATCTCTTATTCTCTTTGTGCCAAACCATTCTTTCATATTGAAAACTATACAAAAGATGACTGCCTCCTATTTCTAAAGCGAAGGCATTTTTATTTTCAAGACCATCTTTTGCATGGACATTATTGTTTATAAAAAAACAAAAAATTAAAACAAGGCTAGCCAGTGACCTTTTAGTAGCTATAAAACAAAGCATCGAAAAAATTTTTCATGAAACAACATTATTATTCTAAAGACGGAATATTTTTTTAAAACCTTTATTTTTTATCCCTACCTTAATTTTGTAACTTCGTGCAAAACATTTTTTTTATGAAGAATATTGTGTTAGCCAGCACCTCCTCACTTTTTGGAGGAGCTTATTTAGATTATATAAAAGACACTTTAATAGAATTATTTTCGGGTGTGGACGAAGTTATTTTTGTTCCATTTGCACGCCCAGGCGGCATTTCACATGATGAATATACCGAAAAAGTAGCAGATTTTTTTAAGACTATCAACATTAAAATAACAGGATTGCATACTTTCCAAGAACCTAAAGAAGCTATTGCCAATGCTAAAGGATTCTTCACAGGAGGAGGCAATACATTTTTATTGGTAAAACAATTACATGAATTAGACCTCATGGGAGCTTTAAAAAATGCGGTGGAACAAGGTACACCTTACTTAGGAACCAGTGCCGGCAGTAATATTGGAGGCGTCAATATGAAGACTACCAATGATATGCCTATAGTTTACCCACCAAGTTTTGACACTATGGGATTGGTGAATTTTAACCTTAACCCACACTATTTAGATCCTCAACCAGAGCTGAAACACAATGGAGAAACCAGAGAAACTAGAATCAAAGAATTTCATACCCAAAACAATATTCCTGTAATAGGACTGAGGGAAGGCAATTGGATTAGAGTTAAAGGCGATACTGTTAGTGTGGAAGGAACCGAACAAACCAGGGTTTTTGAAGCAGGCAAAGAAGCTTATGAGATAGCACCGGGTACCGTTTTGGACTATTAATCAATAATGACAAAAGATAATTTTCAAGAAAACATAGCCCCTACCTTACCCCATCTCCCTGGGGTTTACCGGTATTATGATGAAAGCAAAAAACTTTTGTATGTAGGCAAAGCAAAGGACTTAAAAAAAAGAGTAAGTTCTTATTTTGTAAAGGTTGCCGACAATCCAAAGACACACACTTTAGTGCAACAAATTGACTATTTAGAATGGACGGTTACCAATAATGAACATGAGGCTTTTCTCTTGGAAAACTCACTCATCAAACACTTCAAACCTCCCTATAACATTAACCTCAAAGATGACAAAACTTATCCTTATATCGTTATTAAAAACGAGCCTTTCCCAAGAATTTTCTTAACCCGAAAAGTAATAAAGGATGGTTCAGAATATTTAGGACCTTATACTAATGTTGCTCAAGTATATTTTTTGATGGATTTAGTACGAAAACTTTATCCCATGCGTACTTGCAGGTTGAACCTTACTAAAGACAATATAAATAAAGGGAAATTTAAAAAATGTTTGGAATACCATATAGGCAACTGCAAAGCACCCTGTGAAGGACTACAATCTGAAGAAGATTACATGAAAGATGTAGCTCATCTAAAAAGGATATTAAAAGGAAATATTGGTGAAATTCTGAGCATCTTAAAACAACAAATGCAGCAAGAAAGTGAAAACTTAGAATTTGAAAAGGCACATGAAACAAAAATGGCAATTGACAAGTTACAAGATTTTCATACCAAATCCAGCATTACCAATCTGAAAATATTTGAAGCTGATGTGGCAACAATAATCGATAATAATGCAGCTGCTTATGTGAACTATATGGTAATATCAGACAGAAGCGTCATACAAAGCAAGAATATTAAAATTGAAAAAAAACTGGATGAAACCAAAGAAGACTTATTAGCTTATGCAATTGCATTTCTAAGGCCCAAATTTCGTTCTACCGCCAAAGAAATAATAGTTCCTTTTGAAATAAATGCTGAAGATTTGGATTTGGAGCAAACGGTTCCATTGGCAGGAGACCGTAAAAAACTATTAGACCTTAGCTATAAAAATGCTGAGGAATTCATGCGTCAGTCATTGCTCAAAAAGAAAATGCTGTTAGACAAAGAAATGACCAAAGACATGAATCTTACCCTCCAGCAATTAAAATTAGATTTGCATTTAAAGGAAGTTCCACTGCATATCGAATGCTTTGACAACTCCAACTTTCAGGGGAGCTTCCCGGTAGCGGCAATGGTATGCTTTAAAGAAGGTGTACCCTACAAAAAAGAATATCGACATTTCCACATTAAAACAGTGGAAGGCATTAATGATTTTGCATCCATGAAAGAAATTGTCTATCGACGCTATTCCAGGCTTTTGTCAGAAAACCAACCACTACCCCAACTCATCATTATCGATGGCGGCAAAGGTCAATTGAGTGCAGCCATGGAAGTTATAGAAGATTTAGATTTAGTGGGTAAAGTAACGGTGGTAGGATTAGCCAAAAGAGAAGAAAGTATTTTCTTTCCCGGAGACAGCGAGCCTTTGCAATTAGAATATAACGGAAGTAGCCTGTTATTGATAAGAAAAATCAGAGATGAGGTGCATCGCTTTGGGATTACTTTTCATAGAGACACCCGTAGTAAAGGTACCATAAAAAATGAGTTGGAAAGCATACCGGGCATTGGCAGCAAGACCGCCGAAACCCTATTAAGAAGATATCGTTCTGTTGCTAAAATAAAAACTATGACAGAGCGTGAGCTTACCATGACCATAGGGGCTTCAAAAGCTAGAATAGTTTGGCAATGGTTTCATAAAGAAGATTAAATCAATATATTTTCTTATTTGAAAATAAAAAAAGAAAAATTAACCTCAAACTTTACAACTCTAAAATGTATATTTGACCTCACAAAAAACTTTGACAATGGAAGAAAATAAGAAATCCTTTGGAGCAACCATAAAATCGTTAAATAAAAATTTTTGGACAGCCAGCATGATGGAGCTGCTGGAACGCTGGGCTTGGTATGGTATTTTCACTTTATTTGGTCTGTATTTAGTTGGCTCTACCGATGAGGGAGCTCTAGGTTTTAACCATATTGAAAAGGGCAAAATCATGGGAGATATCACTGCCATCCTCTATTTACTTCCTGTGTTTTTTGGTGTTATTGCCGATCGTATAGGCTATAAACTCTCTTTGGGCATTGCTTTTGGTATAATGATTGCCGGCTATTATCTGATGGGGCAAGTTACTACATTTTGGATGATGTATTTAGCCTTTCTGTTTGTGGCCCTTGGTGCTGCATTCTTCAAACCTGTAGCCTCGGCTATTGTGGCACGAAATACGGATGAAAGTAGTGGTACTATGGGTTTTGGTATATTTTACATGATGGTAAACATCGGTGGTTTTGTAGGTCCACTTATGTCATCCACCCTTAGAACCCAATTCGGTTGGAAAATTATTTTTATTCAAGCGGCAACAGTTATTTTTATTAATTTATTAGTGCTAATTTTCTTTTATAAAGAAAAGACAGTTTCAAAAGAAGAAAAAATAAAAGAGCCACTGGGCAAGGCTTTGAAGGACTCAATATTAAACATCTTTTCAGCACTTAAAGATATTCGGCTAAGCGTATTGCTCCTTCTTATGATTTGCTTCTGGACTATGTTTAACCAATTATTTTACACACTTCCTAATTTTATTGAAGACTGGGTGGACTCCAGAGCCATCAGCGATTGGCTCAATTCAAATGCTCCTGTTTTGGGCAAAATGATGACCCAAGGAGGATTGGTAAAACCTGAATGGTTTAGCCAAATAGATTCCTTTATGATTATCTGTTTTCAGATTGCCATCTCTTATTTTGTAACCAAAATGAGACATATCAATGCTGTCATTAGAGGAGCTATAGTGGCTACCTTAGGGGTAAGCCTAACCTTTTTTACCCACAATCCACTATTTACAGTAATTGGCACTATGGTTTTTGCCATTGGCGAAATGATGTCCAGCCCAACCGTTTCATCTTTTATCGCTTTAATAACACCAAAAGGGAAAGAAGGATTATACCAAGGAACCTATTTTCTTCCGGTAGCGGCAGGAAATTACTTTTCTGGGCTTATTGCCGGCGACCTCTACCAAGCTTGGTCTGACAAGCTTTCTTTACTGCAAAAAGAAATGGGAAAAAGAGGTATAGAAATGCCTGATGTGGTTACCAATAACGATTTTATCAGTAATGGTTCTAAAGCCTTAAACATGTCTTTAACTGATTTTGAAAATAAGTTTCATCTTAAGGCAGAACATGTAGATTGGAAAACAGCAATTAAATCTTTCCAAGAATACGCAGCTCAAAAAGGTATCGATGTCAGTAATATACATACTCCATTTTCAAAAAATGACTATTTTGCATTAGCAGAGCAAAAATTAGGAATGGCTCATTGGGATATGGCCAATATGCTTTGGAATAATTATCAACCTAATAAAATATGGTATGTGGTATTTGGTATTGGTCTGTTTTCTATTATTACCCTAAGTATATATGACAGGATGATTATCCGTCCAAGAGAGCAGAAAAACCATTAAGGCAACATATCAAAAGGATGAGAAAATCTTTAGTTGAAAATGTACTTCATACTCAGCTTTTCTATTTTTTGCCTTGGCACAAAAGAAATCAAAAAACAAGGCCGATGCAATGGTGTTTTAGAAGCGTATCAGCTTAATAATTATTATGTTTTTAATTTTAAAAAGAGTGATGCTAATAACGCATCACTCTTTTTAAAATTCGTTTCTTTACTATTACTCATGAATACCAGTACCATTAACATACCTTCTCCATTTTTCAATAACAGTTTGAATTTCTTCCGGCAAAGGGGATTCAAATTTCATCATTTCTCCAGTTCTTGGATGGACAAAACCTAATTCTTTTGCATGCAATGCCTGACGCGGTAATATTTTAAAACAATTATCAATAAACTGTTTGTATTTGGCGTAAACAGTACCTTTGACTATTCGATCTCCACCATAAGTATCATCATTAAACAAAGGATGCCCGATATGCTGACTATGTACCCGGATTTGATGAGTTCGACCGGTTTCTAAACGATATTCACAAAGGGTGACATAATGAAATCTTTCTAAAACTTTGTAATGGGTAACAGCATGTTTACCATAATCTCCATCTGGAAAAACATCCATCTTCTTCCTAAACCTAAGATTTCGACCAATATTGCCGGTAATAGTGCCTTCATCTTCATCAAAATTGCCCCAAGCCAAAGCTATGTAGCGTCTATAAATACTACGCTCTTGAAATTGATTATATAATTTCCGAATAGATTCTTCATTTTTACCAATTAACAACAAACCACTCGTATCTTTATCTATTCGGTGCACCAATCCTATTCTAGGCAATTCAATAATTTTTTTCTTATCGTCCTCGGGGTTTAAATACCATGCCACCCCGTTCACCAATGTACCGGAATAGTTGCCACAGCCCGGATGCACCACCATACCGGCAGGTTTATTGACCACAAGAACATCCTCATCCTCATAAACGATATCCAAATCCATAGGTTCCGGCAAAATATCCGTTCTTTCAGGTCGGCGATTATCATAATAAACAAGCTCCATACCCGGTTTTACTTTAAAATTAGACTTTACCGACTTGCCATCTACTTCTACCATCTCTTCTTCAATTGCCTGTTGCACCTTACTACGGGTTGTCCCTTCTACACGTATCATAATATATTTATCAATACGCATAGGTTCTTGACCCTTATCTATGACAAACCTGGCCCGTTCTACTTTTTCTTGTTGTTCTTCCTCAAATGACTCGTCTAATTCTTCTTCATCTCCCCAGTCTTGAAAACTCATATTTTATATTTTTTGCAAAAGTACAATATAAAAAGGTTAAATATATTATACAAAAAATTTCAATTAAAGATTTAAGAAATTTTTGGAATAATCCTAAGCTGGTAGTCTAAAGTCCGTCACCATCCAACAAATTGCCTAAGCCTCCCAATAGACTACCTTCCTCCTTTCTATTTGTGGTTGCATAAGATAAAATACGGGATGCCAAGCGGCTAACAGGAAGTGTTTGAATCCAAACACGACCCGGTCCGGTTAAAGTAGCATAAAAAAAGCCCTCCCCTCCAAATATTTTATTTCTGATACCTTTTACCATCTCAATATCATAATTAACATCCTTAGTAAAAGCCACCAAGCAACCTGTGTCTAATCTGAGTTTCTCTCCAGCTTGCAAATCCTTGTGAAACACATGACCTCCAGCATGAACAAAAGCCATACCATCTCCTTCTAACTTTTGCATGATAAATCCTTCGCCACCAAATAAACCTGAGCCTAGTTTTCGCTGAAATTCAATTCCGATGGAAACGCCCTTAGCAGCACAAAGAAAGGCGTCTTTTTGACAAATAACTTTACCTTCTAACTCAAACAAATCTAAAGGGATAATTTTACCGGGATAAGGAGAGGCAAAGGCTACTTTCTTTTTGCCCTGCCCCATATTAGTGTAAGCAGTTACAAACAAACTTTCACCGGTAATCAAACGCTTTCCGGCACTCATTAATTTTCCCAAAATGCCTTTACCTTGTTCTTTATCAGAACCATCTCCAAAAATAGTATTCATTTGAATACCATCGTCCATCATCATAAAGCTGCCAGCCTCTGCCACAGCAGTTTCTTGTGGGTCTAATTCAACAGCCACATACTGCATTTCTTCACCAACAATTTCATAATCTATTTCATGATTAGTTTTGATCATCATTTATTATTTTTATTAAGTTATTAATTACAATAATCTATCAAGCCTTCTAATAATAGAGCAATAATAAGTCTTTACCAATCTTTAAGACTATTATGCTAAGATAGCAAAATAAAAAAGTTTTTTTCATTTTTTACAATATTTTTTTTAGTATAGTTTTCCATGGCAAACGCTTTTACATTTTAAGTATTAATTCTCTGTAAGTATTGCTATGCCCAGCTTTCCTCTTTTAAATTAATTTAAAGTGTTTGGTAGATTTTTCATTGCTTAACAGAGTTTTTGCCGCTTTGTTGATGATATTGAAAATCTCAGTGGCATTTCTTTACATTTTATTTGCCCAATTAATAATTAATTTCTATTTTCGTAAGTGAATACTAACTAACATAAAAATACAAATTAGATAAGTATGTCGGAATTTACAGATAGACAAATTGAAATTATGGAAGCGGCAACC
Organism: Edaphocola sp.; assembly: GCA_035444785.1. Taxonomy (GTDB): domain Bacteria; phylum Bacteroidota; class Bacteroidia; order Chitinophagales; family Chitinophagaceae; genus Edaphocola. Next base: position 38,538 of record DAOMPL010000022.1, read on the forward strand.
AACCGTATTTCAAAATATGGTATTCAGAATTTGACAATTAAGACATTAGCAGAAGATATTGGTTTGTCTGAACCGGCTTTGTACAGACACTTCAAAAGTAAAAATGAAATATTATTGAGCTTATTAGAGTATTTCAAAATGGAAATGAAAAACCGTATTCAGTCTATTTCTTTCAAACCGACAGACACGACTGCTGATGAATTAAGAGCGATTTTTAATTCTCAATTACAGACTTTTACGGATAAACCTGCTATAGTTAGCGTAATTTTTGCAGAAAGTATTTTCCACTTTGATGAAAGTTTGAGTAATAAAGTAGCGGAAATTATGGATTTGATGCAGGAATATGTATTAGAAAATGTAAAAAAAGGACAAGAAAATGGGCAATACAATAAATTGATTGGAGTTGCTACCCTAACCACCATCATTATTGGTGGAATGAGAATGACCGTACTGAAATGGAAATTATCAGGACATAAATCAAATTTGATTAAGGAAGGAAAAACAGTTTTAGACGGAATGTTGAAAATGATTGAAAAAAAATAAAAATTACGAATAATGAAAAAGTCAATTTTAAAAAAAGCTGCGATTACTGTGATCGTTCTTTTGGTAGTCATCCAATTCTTTAAAACCAAAGAAAACAAAAGCATTCAGGTTTCTGAAAATGCGATTACACAGCATTATGATGTACCTGAAAACATTCAAAACATCTTAAAAACAAGCTGCTACGATTGCCATTCAAACAATACCAATTATCCTTGGTACAACAAAATCCAACCGGTGAATTGGTGGTTGGCAAACCATGTAAATGAAGGAAAAAGAAAACTGAATTTTGATGAGTTCAATACTTATTCCACCAAAAAGAAATTGCATAAATTAGATGAAGTGATTGAAACCATCAGGGATAATGAAATGCCATTGAAATCATATACGCTTATTCATGGAGATGCTAAATTGTCCGACAGTAATAAACAAGAAATTGAGGCTTGGGTAAAAATGATTAAAAACGAAATTCAATAGTATTTCTAATTGTTTTTAGGTTTGAAGTATATTTTTTCCAGTAATTTTAAAGGAGTTAAAAAATAATTCAAACAAAAAATTAGACCAAACTATGTAAAATTTGATAGTTTGGTCTATAAAATAAAGCACAAAGACAAAATCAAAATAATTAGCAATTACCGGATAATCTATAATATTAAAGAACTATGACAAACTATAATATCCCCAAACAACTATCCGGTCTTACTGAATTGGAACTAAAAAATTCCCGTGAGAAATTTGGTTTCAACCAAGCTGACAATACCCATAAAAATTCATGGTTTGAATTGCTCTTAGATATTCTCAAAGAGCCGATGTTGTTATTGCTCATTGCTGTAACGATTATCTATGTGATAGTTGGCAATTTTTCTGAGGCGTTGTTTATGCTTGGGGCAATTATTGCTGTTTCCGGAATTTCTTTTTATCAGGATAACCGTAGTAAAAAAGCTTTAGAAGCATTAGAAAAACTGAATGAACCGCTCAGCACGGTGATTAGAAATTCTAAAGTGATACAAATCCCTACAAACGAAATTGCAGTAAGCGATTTGTGCATTATTGAAGAAGGAAAAATGATCAATGCTGACGGGAAAATTGTACACAGCAACGATTTTTCGGTGAATGAAGCATCACTTACCGGAGAAAGTTTTTCGGTGTTTAAAAATCCTGAAACAGACGACAATAAGGTTTACAGCGGCACTTTGGTGGTGTCCGGTTTGGCGGTATTCGAAGTGGAAAATATCGGAGCAAAAACTAAACTCGGAAAGATTGGTCAGTCCATTCAACACATCAAAGAAGAAGTTTCGCCATTGCAATTACAAATTACAAAGTTTGTAAAGTGGATGGCATTCATTGGTATTGCTGTTTTCTTGATGGTGTGGGAATATAGTTTTTGGCAATCAAGAGATATTGTTCAAAGTTTATTGGCAGGATTAACTCTGGCAATGTCTATTTTACCCGAAGAAATCCCGGTTGCTTTTACCACTTTTATGGCATTGGGCTCTTGGAAATTGATGAAACAAGGCGTTATCATCAAACGAAGCAGCATTGTTGAAACTTTGGGAAGCACAACTGTAATCTGCACCGACAAAACAGGTACGATTACCGAAAATTCAATGAAACTGAAAGCCTTGTTTGACTTTAAATCCAATCAGGTTTTTGATGATTCAAGTTTTAATAAATCTGAGCTAACGGAACTCATTCAATTTGCCATGTGGAGCAGCGAACCCGTTCCTTTTGACCCAATGGAAAAAACTTTGCACAAGGTGTATGAAGCAACTCAAACTTCAGACCAAAGAAAGGATTTTCAAATGGTGCACGAATATCCGTTGGACGGCAAACCACCAATGATGACCCATATTTTTGAAAATAATTCGGGGGAAAGAATCATTGCTGCTAAAGGTGCACCGGAAGCTATTCTTGCGATTTCTCAACTTACAGAAAACGAAAAAGAAAAGCTGCTTCAACAAATTCAGGAGTTCGGACAACAAGGTTATCGGGTATTGGGCGTTGCCAAATGCGATTTTGAAGGGAATGATTTCCCTGAAAAACAACAGGATTTTAAGTTCGATTTTCTTGGATTTACAGTGTTTTACGATCCGCCAAAACATAATATTCAACAGGTTTTTAGAAAAATATACGATGCCGGAATAAAGGTAAAAGTAATTACCGGAGATAATGCGGATACTACAAATAGCATTGCTCAGCAAGCCGGCATCAAAAACAATAGTCCTGTTATAAATGGTTCTGAAATAACGCATCATTCAGAAACAGAACTGATGGCACTTTCAAACGAAACCACCCTATTTACCCGTATGTTTCCGGAGGCTAAACTATCTGTGGTGAATGCCTTAAAACAATCGGGAGAAGTAGTGGCAATGTTGGGTGATGGTGTCAATGATGCACCGGCACTCAAAGCGGCACATATTGGCGTGGCAATGGGTAACAAAGGAACAGAAATAGCAAAAGCAGCGGCAGCCCTGGTCATCACCAACGATGATTTGGATAAGCTCATCATAGGAATCGAAGCCGGAAGAAGAATTTATACCAATATCAAAAAAGCCATTCAGTATATTATTTCTATTCATATTCCAATCATATTAACGGTTTCTCTGCCCTTGTTTTTAGGTTGGATTTATCCCAATATTTTCACTCCGGTACATGTGATATTTTTAGAATTAATAATGGGCCCAACCTGTTCTATCGTCTATGAAAATGAACCGATAGAAAAGAATGCCATGCAGCAAAAGCCACGAAAAATGACCGAAACCTTTTTGAATTGGCGGGAATTAAGCATCAGTATTATTCAAGGATTGATGATAACTGTTGGTGTGTTATTCGCCTATCAATTGGCTGTTCGAAATGGAAGCAATGAAGAAACGACAAGAGCGATGGTTTTCACCACACTCATCTTTGCCAATGTGTTTTTAAGTCTGACCAACCGTTCTTTTACTTATAGTCTTTTTGAAAGTTTTAAAAACAAAAATTTTCTGTTTCCCTTGATAACCGGAGCTACTCTAATTTTGCTATTCGCTATTTTATACATACCGACTTTTTCAAACTTCTTTCATGTAAGCAGTTTGAATTTAAAGGATTTGGGAATTACAATTTTGATAGCGATGGTGTCTGTGTTGTGGTTTGAAGGGTATAAAGGGATAAGAAGAAGTTCTAAAAAACAGTAATACAATCGTAATAGTGTAAAACAAGTTTGGAGTTTGAAATTTCAGAATAGGCATTCGCTTGAGACAACAAGAGCTTTTGCACGTAGGGCAATACTATAATTTACTGTAAGATATATCTTTCAGATTAAAGAAGATTATCGAAGGCTAAAAAAGTAAAGTGACACTGAGATTGACGAGCAGTGATTTCTGACAGATTGAGTTTGTGCAGCCCTACGGGCTGTTATATATATCAACTCATCCTCCACAGACTCTCGCCTATAAAGGATGAGTTCATAATATTTCTTTTTACTCCACAATTTTTATTCTTCCACCACGTGGTAATGTCCTGCATTATTGATGGCTTCAATTAAAACACGGTCTTCAATGGTTTCCTTCAAGTCTAAACTTACCAGAGACTGTTCCACTTGTACATCAATTTTTTCAAATTGACCTACCTTCTCTAATGCATTCTGTATATGGGTAACACAATTGGGGCAACACATCCCCGAAACTTTAAAATTTTTAGTTATCATTCTATTTTTTGTTTTTAATGTTTAGTTCTTTTTTATATTGTTGCAATACATTTTAATTCAATTGCTATTGGCGTAGGGAGTGCATTGATGCCTACTGTTGTCCTGCATGGCTGGTTGTCTTTAAAATATTCTGCATAGATTTTATTATAAGTTGCAAAATCTCTTTGCATGTCCACCAAAAACACGGTAACGTCCACCAATTTATCCCAAGACGAACCGCTCTCTTCCAATACAATTTTAACATTATCAAATACGCTACGGCATTGTGCTTCAAAATCAAATTTTAAGAAATTACCGTTTTTATCCAGTTCCAATCCAGGAATGTCATTACTTACCGTTCTGGGGCCGATTCCGGATAAAAACAATAAGTTGCCCACTTTTCTAGCATGTGGATAAAGGCCTACTGGAGCCGGTGCTTTTTGAGTTGATATTTTTTCTGACATAATGCAAATATAATGTTTTTAATGAATTTTAATGTTGATTTGTTATTTCCTCTACTACCCATTTTGTCTTAACGCTTCTATGGGCTGGATTTTTGAAGCTCTGATAGCTGGGTACAACCCGGCAAGCAAACTTATTAAAATTGAAAACAGTATAGATCCCAATAACAACCAAAGGGGAAAAGCAAATAAATCTACGGTTTCATCTGGATTCTTAATGTATTTTTCATTCACTATTAGGTTGGCCAATCTAGTGATCCCATAGCCCAAACTCACCCCTCCTACAGCACCCAACAATCCGATACAGCCCGCTTCGAAAAAGAAAATCATTCGAATGTCTTTGTTTCTTCCGCCTATGGCTTTCAGAATACCTATTTCTCTGGTGCGTTCTAAAATGCTCATCAACATAGTGTTGATGATGCCGAAACCTGCTACTATCAAACTGATAAATCCGATGATGCCTAATATGCTATCTAAAATTAAAAATGCTTTTTTCATTTCCTTTAACCCATCGTCAATTGCAAAATAATTAATTTGTTCTTCATCCAAAAAAGCTTTCAGGTTTTTCAAATCCTCCATACTTTTAGTTTTTACATAAATAGCATTGTACTGATTACCTTGTTTCTGATTGTTCAATATATCGCTGATTCTGTCAAAACCTATAGCAGGTAAAGCTTTTGCAGTGCCAATTGGCAATAATATTTCTTCTCTTAGGTTAGGTCCGGAAAACTGCTCTTCTTTGGTAACGCCTACAATCTTTACTGTAGTGCTATCTTCATCTATTGCATTTTCTATTCCTCCAAGGAAGTCAAGTGGCGAGGTGCATTTTAGATTGGTAGTTATCAATAATAAATCCTTACCCAAAATGGTATCCAACAATGCTATTTTCATTCCTGAATCCAATTTTATTTTATTGTTGATGTTTTCTTTTGTTCTGGCTTCTATGCCTAAGGCTCTTAGAAAATCAAGACTTACAATAGCTTCTTTGGCACTATCACTACTGAAATACTTCCCTGCAAACAAATCATTATAAGGGGCAAACTTTTCCATCTTTTTAGGCAAGCTCCCAATGCTGGAGTTGGTTTCGGTGGTGTCTATCTTAGCCTTTACCATAAAGTTTATTTTAGGATATGCAATATTCACCTCCGGTCTTTGGTTGAGTGCATCCACTAAAGAATCATTTAAGGGGATTTTGTTTGCGGCTGTTCTTTCTGTGGGCGGGTGCATCTTGCCACCTCTGGGACCGTCCTTAAAATTAATGGCTTTGTTAGAGATGGTCAGGCTGGTGAACAAGTCGTTAGACTTGAATTTTTCAGTAATATTTTTTTCAAGTCCTGCACCAAAACTTACCATAGCAATTAAGGCGGCTATGCCTACAATTACGCCAATCAAAGTCAATATAGTTCTTAGTTTAGTACGCCACAGGTTTTTTCCTGCCATTACTATTAAATCATTTATTTTCATTATTATTTTCTATTAATTTTTCAGGAACGCTTAGCTCACCATCTTTAATGGTAAAAATACGGTCTGCCACTTCTTGTGCTATTTCTAAATCATGGGTAATCATAATTATTGTTTTCCCCTTTCGTTTTAGTGTTAAGAGAATTTGAAGTATTTCTTCAGTGGTAGAAGAATCCAAATTTCCGGTGGGTTCATCTGCCAATAAAATTTTTGGATTATTGACTAAGGCCCTGGCAATGGCTACTCTTTGAGCTTCTCCTCCTGACAACTCATTGGCTTTATGGTGTATTCTTTCTCCTAAACCTACCAATTCTAAAGCCTGTATGGCTTTCTGTTTTCTTTCATTTTTTGAGATATTTGAAAATATTAAAGGGAGCAAAACGTTTTCTAAAGCTGTTTGCGAAAATATCAAATTAAAGGACTGGAAAATAATACCGATATTGTGAAGTCTGAAATTTGCCAATTCGTTTTCTGAGTAAGTACTAATGTCTTTTCCTTCATAAATAATCTGTCCTGAGGTAACTTGGTCTAAACCTGCTATAAGATTGAGCAAGGTAGATTTCCCGGAGCCAGATTTTCCTACAATAGCAATAAACTCGCCTTTCTCTATACTACAATTAATATTATTAGAGGCTTGAATAGTATTATTTCCTTTCTTATAAATTTTGGTTACATTCTTTAATTGAATCATATAGTGTGATTATTTTTCAAAAATACAAAATTTCTTTAAGCTTGACTATTTAATGACAACTATCATTTTGGATTCAAAATTGGTCATATTTATAGAAAAGATATATTAACTTTGAATTTATATGAATATTGTGTAATTGAATTATGAAAAGGTATTTTTTATTTTGTGCTTTAGCTTTCTTTCTTTTTAATTTAAAGAATGAAGCTCAAGTATTACCAGCTTCATTTCAATATTCTTGGCAGGATGCAGGCCTCCTACAAGAATTTTCAAATACTCCCATAACCTTAAATATTTTGGATTTTGGTGCTGACAGTTCCGGGGTGTTGGCCTCTGATTTGGCATTGTCGAATGCCTTAAACACAGTTGTCAATACGATGAAAACTATCTATTTTCCTGAAGGGAATTATTTATTTGAAAACACAATAGTTTTAAAATCAAATACTATAATAAAAGGTGCTGGTGCCGATAAAACAAATTTTATTTTTTCTCTCGGCGGGACCGATAAACATTGCATATCAATCGAAGGAAGCCAAACCAATAATATTTCAACATTGAGTAGTTTTGCGGTTAAAGGGGATAGTACTTTAGTAATTTCCAATCCTGACAGTTTTTTAATAGGAGATTATTTAAAAATAAACTTTAATGATAGTGATTGGGTAACCGATGATTGGGCATTAGGGACTGTAGGTCAGATTTTAAAAATAGTAGGGAAAAACGGAAATCATCTAAGTTTAAACAGCTCCTTGCGTTTGGGTTATGCTCTTGCTGCCCAGCCCAAAATAAGAAAATTGAAAATGGTTTCCAACCTAGGCATAGAATGCTTAAAAATGGTGCGGACAGATTCTTCTATCGACCAAACCCATAATATCTTTTTTCGCTTTGCCGAAAACTGTTACGTAAGAGGCGTTAGTAGTAAAAAATCAAATTTTGCACATGTGGCTTTAGACAACAGCACTCATATTGAAGTGAGTGGTTGTTATTTTTCTGATGCTTTTGGTTTTGGAGAAGGCGGAAAGGCTGCAGGTGTGTTTTTAACAAATACATCTAATGAAAACCTGATTCAAAATAATGTATTTGATCACTTAAGACATAGCCTCCTTTTACAATCCGGTAGTAATGCAAATGTTATGGGCTATAATTATTCTATTAATGCTTATTGGCAACAAGCTCCTTTACCTACAAATGCTGCAGGTGATTTAGTATTGCATGGTAATTATCCTTATGCTAATCTTTTTGAGGGAAATATTTGCCAAAATATCGTTATTGATAATGCACATGGAAAAAATGGACTTCATAATGTTTTTTTTAGAAACAGGGCAGCCCTATATGGCATAATTATGAATAACAATCCGGCTTCTGATTCCCTAGCTTTTGTTGGGAATGAAATTGTAAATCCGAATTATCCCTATGGTAATTATATACTTTTTGGTCAGGCTCATTTTCAATATGGAAATAATATAAATAATAATATTAATCCTTTGGGCACTAATAACCTTAATGACACCTCCTATTATCTACAAATAAAGCCTGCCTTTTTAGACGGATATACTTGGCCTGCTTTAGGCATTCCCAATGTATTAAATTCCGGTACAATACCGGCAAAAGAAAGAATGCAGGCTCAAGTCTTTACAACATGCGGTGGCAACCTGCCTAATGCTCCGGTAGGAGTAAACGAGGAATCTGTTTCAGACAAAAATATTTTTATTTTTCCAAATCCCAGCTCCGGTACTCTGTATTTTCAAAACGAATTGATAGAAGAACAATTTCTGAAAGTTCAAGTGTTGAACACTTTAGGAAAAGTAGTTTTTGACAAAATTATTGATATTCGATTAGGTTTAAAACTTGAAAACTTGCCAAATGGATTGTATCTTTTAAGATTAAAAACTTCAAAAGGGAAAATAGTTTTGTTGAAGTTTGTCCTTAACAAATAAAACACATTATCTAAAAAGATGTTCCGAAAAAAATTCATATTAGCAATAATTTAGAGGTTTTTATTTATTATTTCAAGGTTAAAATGTATTTTTGACCTTTGTAATAATAAACCAAGCAAAATGAATTTTAATTTCTTTAAGAAAAAAGAACAAGAAAATAATAAAAAGAAAAAACCTGTTTGGCGGGAATGGGTAGATGCCGCAGTATTTGCCATTGTAGCAGCCACAATCATCAGAATGTTTTTTATTGAAGCTTATACCATTCCAACTCCATCTATGGAAGGAACTTTAAAGGTGAATGATTATTTATTTGTAAATAAATTATCCTACGGGCCTCGACTGCCCAACACCCCATTGTCACTACCTTTAGTTCATAATACTATGCCGATTACCGGAGGCAAATCCTACTCGGAAGCTATTCATTGGAAATATAAAAGATTGCCGGGTTTTGGTGATGTAAAACGTTATGATGTAGTGGTGTTTAATTTCCCTAATAACGACACCACGATTTTAGAAGACCCAAGTCAGGATTATTATAATTATGTAAGGCAACTGGGCTGGCAAGCAGTTCATAATCAATTTCATGTTATTACAAGACCCGTGGACAAAAGAGAAAATTACATTAAAAGATGTGTAGGTATTCCGGGAGATAAGATTGAAATAAAAAATGGAGTATTATACAATAATGACAAAGTAGCCACTGCCTTTGCCCATCAGCGTACAGATTATATGGTTTCAGGCTCTACAAGGCTAACTGCCGAGTTTATGGAGGATAATTTTATTGAGTTTAAAGGAGAAGAGCCACATGGTCAGTTTGCTGTTTATGCGATGGAGCATGGTACAGTTGAAAAGGTAAAAGCGGTTAATGGCGTAACCCAGGTTGCTCCTTATTGTAAACTGACCGCTGGTGAAGTTGGCAGTCCGGCAGATATTACCTTCCCGTTTGATGTCAATCATTTTAAATGGAATATGGATAATTTTGGACCTTTAAAGATTCCTAAAAAAGGAGAAACTGTCCAATTAAGTCCAGAAAATATTGCTATTTACCGCAGAATTATCAAGGTGTATGAAGATAATCCGAGTTTTGAAGAAAGACCGGATGGTTTTTACATTAATGGAAGTAAAATAAATAGTTATACTTTTAAAATGAATTATTATTGGATGATGGGAGATAATAGACACAACTCTGCCGACTCCAGATTCTTTGGTTTTGTTCCCGAAGACCATGTTGTTGGTAAAGCTTCTTTTGTCTGGTTGAGTTATGGTAGTGGTGAAGGTGTTTATGGTAAGAAAGGTATCCGTTGGGGTAGATTGTTAAGAAGTGTAACTGCATTGGAAAAATAGTATTAGCTTTTTTATTTTTAATAGGCTAACCGTTTTGGTTAGCCTATTGTGTTTTTATTCTCCAACCATTAACTTTTGTTTATACAAAGGTTAAATAAAATATTTTTTGTTACCATTTTATTTAGCTTAATTTTGCATCACTTTTATGAAACATTTTTCGTTGCCCATAATTATTCTAATGGGTTTTGGATTAAGCTCTTGTGGAAGCACACAAGAGGATAGACTTTATGGAACTTGGAAACAGGTACAGCCAAGCTATAAACAAGAACAAGTGCAATCAGCTTTTGAAAGAAATAAAAAAGCTATTGAAAATATGGTTAATGTACCAGAGGATCTGGTTGATTTATATGCAACAAAAAATTTGGATACTTTAAAACAAAGAATGCTGGCAGAGTTAAATTTCCAATATCAATTGGAAGAACAGTATGCTTATAAGTTTTCAAAAGATGGTTTTGTTTATCTCATAAATGAAAAAAATGGAGTAGAAAAGAAATTGTACAAGTTTGACATTATTGATGGCGATCTTTCATTAAGCCTTTTTGAAGATACCTTAGATTTTACAGGGTCTATTTTTGAAGAAGGCAGCAGTTTGGTTATAGGATTCTCTTCAAAAGATAGTTTAATACTGATAGACTTTGCAGGTACAATGTCTGATACAACATATTTTAAACGAACAAATTAATAATAAAAATAATTTTAAAATGCAAAAAATAATAATTGCTATTAGTGCTTTAAGCATTTTGTTGGTTGCCTCTTGTGGCAATTCAGGAAAAAATGGAGACTTCTCTCAATTGGCTCAAAAATGGGAACAAGTGCAAGACCCAAGTATGCAACAACAAAGAGATTCTATGTATAATGAACAAAAGAAATCTCTTGATACTTTAACGGTTTTTCCTCAAGAGTTGTTAGATATGAAAGCAGAGTTTAACAAAATGCCTCAAGATTCTATTGCTACTCTACCTCCTGACTTAGTAGAGTTATTACAATCTCCTGATGTGAAGGTTTTTAAAACAAAAATGCTGGAATCTCTTGAAAAAGTTAAAAGAAGTGATGATTCTTTAATTGCCAACAGTTCTGTAATATTTGATTTTGGTAAAGATAGTATAATAAGAAATTATGCCTCACATAATCCAGAGTTTAAAGATTCCTTGAATATGTTTAAGCCGGATTTTAAAACTAAAAAGATTTATATGTTTACCAATCCTAAAATGAAAATGCCAGGTATGGTTGAAGACACTGTGGTTTATGATATTCTATTCTTAAATAATGATAGTTTAAGTATTATTCCTGCTAAGGAAAATAAACATCCAGAAGGTGTCGCATTAAAACCTTTGAATTTTAGAAAATTTGTAGAAAAGAAAAAATAAGAAAATTCAATTCAAAAAAAATGGAATAAGCTTTATACTTATTCCATTTTTTATTTTTGATACCTCGACATCTAATTTGAAAAAATTATTGTTACAGTCATTAATAACTTTCAAAAAATATTTAATCGTTTTTCAAAATAAAATTCACAAATAAGCAATTCATTCATAATGACTTATAACGTCTAGAAATCAATCATACCAAAATACTCCCTTAGCCAATAGGCATAAAAAAATTTAGCAAACCCATTTAATAATATATACAAAAGCTATATCTTTGATACTGAAATGGTATTAGACCCTTTAGCCAATTACTAGATAGACGATTTTGGGGCATTAAAATGGTGAAAAGTGGCTAAAAGACTACTGTTGGAGGTAATCCATACAAACGATTAAAAAAAGCTAATATTTAAATCGATTAATCATGAAATTAAAACTTATTATTTTGACTTTATTTTTAGGAGTAGGATTACTTATCTCTTGCTCTAAGGAAGACAAAAACATTTCGTCAACAGAAGCATTATTAAATGGAACTTGGAATTTGAAAAACTTGAGTGGTGGTTTTGCTGGACTTAATGAAAATTATTCAATTGGAACTATTACTTGGGCATTTAACGTCCAGAATAAGACTATTATTGTAAATAATAATGTACCAGAAAGTAAGAAATATATTTTTGATAATGGAACTTATAGTTTTTCAATTATTGAAATAAACAATCATAAATATTTAAAAATCAACAATGATGAATATGGTGGACTAATTATCTTAAATAGTAATCTGACAATTGACCAAAATAAAATTTCTAATGGTGTAGGAGCAGACGGTTTTATCCTAAATTTTGAAAAATAGAATAAAGCCAACTTCAAAATTGCAATAATTGATTGGACACCCCAAAAATGATATTACCAAAAGTGGGACTAAACGACTTCAATTGGACATTTGAGCAAAAATCAACAGTGTAATTCGATTGGACAATATGAACGAAGAACAACAAAAAATTATTCAAAATTATATCGACGGCTACAACGAATTTGATGTAGAAAAAATGACTCGTGATTTTGACGAAAATATTATTTTTAAGAATATTCAAAATGGCGTATTGACGATGACCTTAAACGGAATCAATGCGTTTAAGCAGCAAGCAGAACAAGCAAAGTCTTATTTTATAGATAGACAACAGCAAATTGTAGCTTTAAAACACAATAACGATACAACAGAAATAGAAATATCCTATACTGCAACTTTAGCAATGGACTTTCCAAATGGGCTGAAAAAAGGCGATAAATTAGAATTAAAAGGGAAATCTATATATATTTTTCGAGATGATAAAATTATTGAAATAACTGATATATCTTGACAAAAAATGAATGAAATCAAAAAAGGAAATCTCGAATATTAACAGGAAATCTATGGCAGAAGCAAAAATAAAATCTTTCAAAACCTCAAAAGCCTGGCGAAATTGGTTAGATAAAAATCAAGATAATGAGGAAGGCATTTGGCTACAAGTATTCAAAGTTGATTCAGGTATTGAGTCTATAAAAATTACCGAAGCATTAGACGAAGCCCTTTGCTTTGGCTGGATTGATGGGCAAAGAAAAAGCTATGATGACCAATCGTATTTGCAGAAATATACACCAAGACGAGCACAAAGTATTTGGTCCAAACGTAATATTGGTATAGTGGAAAAACTTATAGCAGAAGGCAAGATGATGCCAAGAGGATTTGCAGAAATAGAAAAATCAAAAGCAGATGGACGATGGGCAAGGGCATACGACTCTCACACAACGATGCAAGATGCAGAAGATTTATTGCAAGCATTGGCAAAAGATGAAAAAGCAACAATGTTTTATCAATCACTTAATAAGACCAATAAATTTGCCATTAACTTTCGGCTTCAAACAGCAAAAAAACCTGAAACAAGAGCCAAACGATTACTCGAGATTTTAGCCATGTTGAAAGAGGAAAGAAAGTTTCATTAATTACAACAATAACCTAATAAATATTTAGGGTCTGCTGATTAACTGTTATTTGTTTGTTAGTCAATAGATTATAAGAAGA
>DAOMPL010000023.1:0-47275 GCA_035444785.1 Edaphocola sp.
TAGCTATATTTCTTTAAAAACTTTTTGGTCTATTTAAAATTTCATTTTCGTATTACACTCCCATCTCAAAAAAATATTTGAACAAAAAAAATCTTTATCCGAAAAAGAGAGATAAAGATTTTTTTTGAAATACTTATTGAATATTTTAATGTGGTGCAAATAACAACCAAAGCAAAAAGAAAGTGGGCATTAAATAAATAACAATAGTTTGTGCTCCCGCATAATCTTTGGCTAACCTTTGTCCGGTAAACAAAGCCCCAAAAGTTAATACTGATAGGATAGCTGCAAGTTTTGCAACTCCCGGATTTCCATTAACCAACAAAAAAACCAAACCCATCAATGCTAAAACCCCGGAAAGCAATTCCATCACCAAAACAATGCCCAAGTTTATTTTGACCATATTCTTAAAAGGTGATTTGGCAAAATGTTGTTTCATAAAATCGAAATTACCTTTCCAGTCAATAATTTTATCTAAACCTGATTGGATAAAAGCTACAGCTAACATCAGCAAAATAAAAACCTCGGCAAAGAACTCGAAATGTATATTCATATTAAACTTGCTGAAAAAAAATTATTTCCGGCTTAAAACTTTTTCAACCGCCTTAAGAACATTTTCTACTGCCAATCCATATTTTTCTAATAACTGATTTGGCTTTCCGCTCTCTCCAAAGGTATCCATTACAGCTACATACTCATGAGGAACAGGGCAGTTTCTTGCGGCAACATTGGCAATACTATCCCCCAATCCACCATTAATTTGATGCTCTTCTGCCGTTACCACACAGCCGGTCTTCTTCAAAGATTTAACTACTGCCTCTTCATCTAAAGGCTTAATAGTGTGCATATTAATCACTTCAACACTAATACCTCTTTCCTCCAATTGTCTTGCAGCCTCCAAAGATGTCCATACCAAATGCCCACAAGCAATGATGGTAACATCTTTACCTTCATTCATTATCTGTGCCTTACCGATAGTAAAATCACTACCATCTTCTTTTGTAAAATTGGCCCATTTTACTCTTCCAAAACGTAAATAAACAGGACCTTGCATCTTGCTTATGGCGATAGTTGCAGCCTTAGTCTGGTTATAATCACAAGGAACGATAACGGTCATTCCCGGCAACATCTTCATCATACCAATATCTTCCAATACTTGGTGTGTTGCTCCATCTTCTCCTAAAGTAAGACCGGCATGAGAGGCACAAATCTTTACATTTTTATCACTATATGCCACAGATTGACGAATTTGGTCGTAAACCCTAGAAGTAGAAAAGTTTGCAAAAGTAGTGGTATAAGGAATTTTACCTCCAACAGCCAATCCAGCTGCCACCCCAATCATATTAGCCTCAGCAATACCACATTGAATAAAACGTTCCGGAAAGTCCTTGATAAAATTATTCAACTTTAAAGAGCCTGCAAGGTCAGCCGTAAGGGCAACAATTTCTTTGTTTTCTTTTGCAGCGGCATGGATACCATCACCAAAACCGGCTCTTGTTTCTTTATCTCCTGTGTTTAAAAAGTCTTGCAACATTTTATTTTCTTTATTAACTTGATTAGAAAAGCAAAAGTATTAATAAAAAACGAAGCCATGAAATTTAAAGAATTACTTTTCTTTCATTTAAAAAATAATTTAACTTTCTACTGTTTAAATAAAAATAAATGTTGAAATTTGTACTTATTCTCATTCAATTTGCTATTTATGAAGCGTACCTTAAAATTATTAACCAATAAGTATATCATAGCTACTTTAGTATTCTTTAGTTTTATTCTGTTTTTTAGTCCATATAATATTTTCACGTTAAGGGAAGAGCAAAAAACATTAGATGACTTAAATGAAAAAATAGAATATTTAAATGCAGAATCTGATAGAATGAACCAAGAAATTAAACTTTTGGAGCAAGACCCAGTAGCCTTAGAAAAATATGCACGAGAACTCTACCATCAAAAAAAAGA
The DNA here is from genome assembly GCA_035444785.1 of Edaphocola sp. GTDB lineage: Bacteria > Bacteroidota > Bacteroidia > Chitinophagales > Chitinophagaceae > Edaphocola. Next base: position 1,954 of record DAOMPL010000023.1, read on the forward strand.
CAATGAAGATGTTTATATAATTAAATAAGCATTATGTTTATGCCAACGATAGTGCTTACGATTACTAGGAGTGTATGCTCATTCTGGTAAAAATGCTAAATTGAAATTACATAAAATTCACTACTCTTTTTTTGTGACTTAAACTGTAAATTTTGGGTTTTTATAGTAAATCAGTAAAGCAAACAAAGCAAGGGCAATTTTATTCCTTTAAATCAGATTACCATAATATTATTTTGAAATAAATTTTATATTGTAGATTTGTATTGGAAAAAATTTTGGTATTTTTTTTAGAAAAAACAAATTTTTCTGTATCTTTATATAATAATAATAAATACAAAAACGTTCTAATGGTAAATTTATTATTCAAATAAAAAATTATGGCAGCAATTATACATGAAACTTCTAATTACACTACAAATCCAAAGCTTTTAGAAGACCTAATCGATGACGTAGCAATCTATTCTGAATTTTCAAAAGAAATAGAATTATTACAATACTTGAATGCCCAACCCGACCAAGTGGTTATGGACAAGCTTTTTAATGAAATCGAAATAATCACAAAAAACACATCATTGAAGTAGTGAAAATCAATTGAATAATTTTTTGATTTTTTTCTTACTTTTGATTTCTAAATAAAATATAGACTATGAGTGATATTATTTTTTGGATTGTATTTGGTGGCATAGCCGGTAGCATTGCAAAATTTTTAATGCCCGGTAAAACAGAGCCCAGTGGTTGTCTGATGACAATTATTTTAGGCATAGTTGGATCGGTGTTAGGTGGCTGGATTGGTAAAACCTTATGGGGGAGTGAAGGAATCACCGGATGGAATTGGGGTAGTTATATCTCAGCAATAGTGGGTACCATTGTTGTTCTTTATATTTATGGCAAAATAACTGGCAAAAAGTAAAAACGTTTTTTTAAAATTTATTGCAAATCAATTTTGTTTTTTATTTGGCATCAAACCAAAGGGGAGCATTATTGTCCCAATCGCCATTATAATTAATAAACAATTCTTCACCAGCAGCAATTTGTCTGACGGTTCTAACCATCATAATATTTTGCTCATAATCCATCATGTATTCACAGTTGGAGTTAAACCTATGGTTGTACATTGAAATATAACCCCAGGCCACACAGCATTTTTCAGAATCTTCACCCCATTCAAAAATATAATTATACAATTCTGTTTGATCTAAAAGTTTACGGGCATTAGCATCCATCACCAAAACCGGCGAAACCTCTAGCAATGCATTTGGTGGAAAATCTTCAGTGGTAAACACACCCCTACCCATTTCTTGGGTTTCTTGTATATAAAGGCATTCTGAAATAAAACATTCAATCTTTTCCAATTTGATATTATATTTGAAAGTAATCTAAAATATTTTGTTTCAGAAGTTGCTCATAATCTTCTGTGTTTAGGTCATTCAAAAGTTTCAGAGCTTCAAAATGAGGCCAGCCCTCTTCATCTATTTTTATTTTTTGGAAATAACCATTTTGAGCCAACAGGGTACAGGTGGCAACGTGCATTAAGTCTTCTTTCTCTTCTTTGGTAAATTTGTTTTCAGGTATGTCTCCTTGATATTCGTTCACCCCAATTAAAAATAATAAAATATCTAAATGAGGCATTTTGCCAAATCTTTTTTGCATCAATTGACCTAACTGATTCCAGCGCGTTTCAAAATCATTTAATGGTTCCATAAATATAATTGGAGTTCTAAGGCAAAAATAGAGAATATTTACATCTTCGCAATCAAAAAAAAACTCCGGCAAAATTTTTCATTTGCCGGAGATTCGCTCAATTTTTTATTATGCCGATTTTAAAAGCCCCAATTTGGAATGTTCCAATTTTTCTACTACATAATCTAAAGTAATTTCATATTTACCTTTATGGTTAGAAGAAGGCAATTCAAACATGGCATCTGTCAACACCATTTCACAAATGGTTCTCAAACCCCTACCTCCTAATTTATAGGTATAAGCTTTGTCCACCATATAGTCCAAAGCCTTATCTTCCACTTCTAAGTCTATTCCTTCATATTCAAACAAACGCTTGTATTGACGAATGAGAGCATTTTTGGGTTCTGTTAGAATACGCTTTAAGGCTGGTTTATCCAAAGGATTCAAATAGGTAACCACCGGCAAACGGCCTAATAGTTCAGGTATCAATCCAAAGGTTCTTAAATCTTGAGAATTTACATATTGCAACAAATTACTCCTATCTACTTTGTCTTTTTCGGTAGCGGATTTAAAGCCTATTGCACTGGATTCTATTCTGCGGGCTATCATTTTGTCCACCCCTTCAAAAGCACCTCCACAGATAAACAGAATATTTTGGGTGTTTACTTTCACCATTTTTTGATCGGGATGCTTACGGCCACCTTGTGGAGGCACCAATACTTCGGAGCCTTCCAATAATTTCAACAAAGACTGTTGAACCCCTTCGCCACTAACATCTCTGGTGATAGATGGGTTGTCTCCCTTGCGACCAATTTTATCTATTTCATCAATATAAACGATACCTTTTTCTGCAGCCGCCACATCATAATCACAGGCTTGCAACAGTCTGGTAAGGATGCTTTCTACATCTTCACCCACATAGCCGGCTTGGGTAAAGACAGTAGCATCGGCTATAGCAAATGGCACTTGAAGGATTTTGGCAACGGTTTTGGCTATCAGCGTTTTACCGGTTCCGGTCTCCCCCACCATGATGATATTTGATTTTTCAATTTCTACATCATCATCCTTCTTATGCATGAGCCTTTTATAATGATTGTACATGGCTACTGCCATCACTTTTTTGGCATCATCCTGACCGATAATATATTGGTCTAAAAATTCTACTATTTCCTTTGGTTTGTAAATCTTATGATTTTTAATATCAAACTTTGAATTCCCATTGTTCTTTCCGCTTCTTTGCTCTTCTCCGTGTACTAAAGTGTAAGCCTGTTCTATACATCCATCGCAAATATTACCTTCTACACCAGAAATTAAAAAGTTAACCTCTTTTTCTGCCCTACCACAAAATGAACAATATTTTTCATTATTCTTCTTCGCCATTGTTTATCTAATGATTTTTTGCAAAGTTACGTTATAATTGTGCAATTATACTTTCCTGAATCTCTTTTAATCGGTCTTCTGACAATTTTAACTTTGGTTGGTTAAAATTCAAATCATCCATATCATTTATTGGAATAAGGTGCATGTGTGCATGAGGTACCTCTAAACCGATTACACTTAATCCACATCTGTTACAATCAGGGAATGCTTTTTCAATAGCTTTGGCAATGGGCTGGGCAAATAACAACCACTGACTTAAATAATCTGCCGGCACATCCCAAATTTTATCTACTTCTACTTTAGGAATCACCAAAACATGACCTTCTCTAAGTGGGAAAATATCTAAAAAGGCAAAAAAATGTTCGTCTTCTTTGATTTTAAAAGAAGGAATTTCTCCTTTAATAATTTTTGAAAAAATAGTCATAATTCTGTTTTTGCCCGAAATTAGTTAAAATATACAAAATACATTCATTTTTTTCCTTTCAAAAAAAATAAAAAGACCAAAATTACGTTTTTACTAAAAATACAAAATTATTACTTCATTATAAATATAAAACCATGAAAGCATTTATCATTTCAACAGTAACCTTTACTAGCATTATAGGCACTGCAAATGCCCAAGAACCCACAGGGGTTTGGCTTACAGAAAACAAAGAAGCTAAAGTAGAAATATACCAAACCCAGAACGGAGCTTATGAAGGTAAGATTATTTGGACTAAAGACCAATCGGAACAATCTAAAAAAACTATTGGCCAAAGAATTTTAAGCACTTTTAAAAAGAAAAACAAAAACACTTATGAAGAAGGTACTATCAATCATTTGCAACAAAAAAAGAAATACAATGGCATCATCACGATGATTAGCCCACGGTTTTAAAGTTAAGAGGCTATATTGGAAATCCTATTTTTGGGATAAGCCAAATTTGGACCAAAGTAAAAGAGTAGCTTTTTATAAGCTACTCTTCAAAATCCGATTAGGGTAAAGTTGGTTTCAAAAAAAGATTACCAATGGAATAATAATCCATCAATATACCTGAATCATTCTATTGCTTAATAAATTTAGATGTTACTGTTTTCCCATCAACAGTTTGATGTACAAAATACACGCCAGGAGCCCATCCGGAAATTTCTATCTGAGTTTGTTGTGCTTGGTTGTTTATGGTTCCCTTCCAAACTTTTTGTCCCAATTGGTTTACAATTTGTACATCAATAGGATTATTGCTTTCTAACAACGGTAATAATATTTTATCGGTTGCAGGATTGGGATAAACTGCATATTTTTGATTATCAATAGCTACATTACCAACAGATGTATTGGCACCGGCAAAAACAATATCAATACAAGCGGTATCATTAGCCGCATTAGAGTCCACATAAGTAGTATTAGGCACACCACCGCCTTGGTAGGTTACATCTGATTGTTTTACATGCAAAAGACAAAGCGGAAATGCCAAAGGCTCTGTTCCGGGATTGTAAAACTTTGCTATTTCATTAATTGCCAATGTAGCCCCAACGGGAAAATCATTGGTTAATTGAACATAAAATACCATATTGGCGGCAGGAATAAAAAAGAAAAGAGAATCTCCATTAGGTAATATATCCGGCCCGTGATTGGTATAATTGAAAGAGAAGCCCACAGAATCTCCGTAAGGCACAACAGTATTATTGGAAGGTGCTGTTATTTGAACAGAGATATCTGCATTTTTAATAGTTTGGGCACTTGCAGTAAAGTATCCGAAAAGGCTAGCAGCCAAGATAATTAAAGATTTTTTCATGTTAATTTATTTTTGCAATAATACATATTCAAGGCATAAGTTCAAAAGGATTAAAACAATAAATCCTTTTTGCTTAATATATTTTAACATTTTTTGACAGATAAAGTACCGTCATAAAAATATTTCAATCACATTGTTTAGTAACTTTGCCCAAGTTTATAATGAGTAAAAAATTATTTATTTTTTTATGAAAAAGTCTAGTATCATTATTTTAATTGGCATTGCGGTGCTTATGGCATTAGCGGTATCCATGTTTGGAGAACTCAGCACTTATGAAACATTTAAATCTGCTGCTGAAAAACCGGGAAAAACATTTGTAGTTATGGGCACCCTTGACACTACCGTCAAAACGCATTATGACCCTAAGGTGAATACCGATCAATTTATGTTTAATGCAATCGACAAATCCGGAAAAAGCACAGCTGTTATTTTCAATGGCACTAAGCCTCAAGATTTTGAACGTTCAGAGTCTTTAGTGATGACCGGCAGCATGAAGGATGATGTTTTCCATTGTGAGAAAATTCAAATGAAATGCCCTTCAAAATATGAAGCAGACCAAGTTGTAGTGGCTAAACCCGCTGCAATAAATTAATTCTATAAAAAAAACGATTCAAATTGGAAACACAGTTTATTGGGGAGCAATTGCTTCCCGGTCAGATAGGTCAATTCTTGCTTGTCCTATCATTTGTCGCATCACTCTTCGGAATTTACAGCTATGTTCAAGACAGCCGTTATGAGTTGAAAGACCCCAATACAGCCTTAGGCTGGAAAAAACTAGGTAGAATAGCCTATACGCTTCATGCATTTTCAATAGTAGCTATTTTTCTTACGCTATTTTATATTATTCAAAACCACCTTTTTGAATACAATTATGCTTGGAAGCACAGCTCTAAAGGCTTAAAAGCTAAATACCTCTTGGCTAGCTTCTGGGAAGGTTCAGAAGGAAGTTTCTTATTATGGACTTTTTGGAATGCAGTGCTTGGATTTTTTGTTATTTGGAAAGGAAGCAAATGGGAAAGCAGAGTTTTATCAATAGTCTTATTGGTTCAGGCCTTTTTGGTAACCTTACAATTAGGTATTTATTTTGATACCACAAAGATAGGTTCTTCTGCCTTTACGCTTTTGCGTCATCAAATGGATGCACCTATTTTTGCACAAAAGGACTATTTAAATTTTGTTACCGATGGCAATGGATTAAATGTATTGCTTCAGAACTATTGGATGGTCATACACCCTCCGGTATTGTTTTTAGGTTTCTCCTTAGCATTGTTTCCTTTTGCTTATGCAGTATCTGCTCTTTGGAAAGAAGACTATAAAACGTGGATTAATCCGGCATTACGTTGGTCATTAGCTACAGGAGCAGGTTTAGGTGCCGGCATCATGATGGGCGGTGCTTGGGCTTATGAGAGCTTAAACTTTGGAGGTTACTGGGCTTGGGATCCGGTAGAAAATGCCTCTCTAGTACCTTGGATTATCGTTGTGGCAGCATTGCACACATTAATAATATTCAAGAGTACCGGCCGCTCCCTTAAAATCACTCTGGTATTCTTCATCCTTCAATATGTATTGGTATGGTATAGTACTTTCTTAACCAGAACAGGAGTTTTAGGAGACACCTCGGTACATGCCTTCACCGGTGAAGGTTCTTCCATGAAATGGCACCTCATCATTGCGATGTTTACCTTATTAGGAATCAGTATATTCCTTTTAGCAAAAAGATGGAAAAAAATGCCTCATGTGGTGGGTGAAGAAGCAAGCGACAGCAGGGAGTTTTGGATGCTTATTGGCTCTATCGTTCTATTGATAAGTTCTTTGCACATCATCTTTATGACTTCTTTACCTGTATGGTCTCCATTATACAAAAAGATTTCAGGTATTGATGTGGCACCACCGGCAGATGTCATTACCTATTATAATAATATACAAGTTTGGTTTGCCATTCTTATTGCTCTTTTAACTGCATGTGCCCAATATTTCAAATTCAAGAAGACCAATAACATGAAAGGCTTCTGGATAGATAACGGAATCACATTAGCGGTTTCGATAGTATTGAGTGTTATTATTATCAATGTACAGAAAGTTATTCATCCACAAATTATGGTGTTTATGGTAGCAGCTTTCTATGCATTATTTGCCAATATCCTTTATTTGTTTAAAGGCAAAAAAGGCAATATTAAAAAAGCAGGTGGCTCGGTAACGCATATAGGATTTGCCTTGGTGCTAATAGGCGTAATATTTTCAGGCTATAAAAAGAGGGTTATTTCCAAAGATTTCAGCGGAAAAGTAATGAATTTTGGTAAAGAATCTTTTGAAGAAAATGCACAGGAAAGTAGTAACAATTTAATGCTTTACCGCAATGCTCCAATGCCTATGGAGGACTATACTGTTACTTATTTAGGCGACAGCTCTGACAATAAAAACGATCCTCCTATTACTTACTTTAAGGTAAGGTTTGAGAAACTAGACCCTAAGACCCAAAAGCCGATTGAAAGCTTTACCCTTTATCCGGATGCCTTTGTTAATCCAAAAGGTCAGGAAGGGTTAAGTTCTAATCCAGATGCCAAGCATTATTGGAACAAAGACATCTTTATTTATGTAAACTCTATTCCTGCTAAAGATGAAGATACCTCTGCTTATCATCCTTATGAAATCAAAAAAGGAGACTCTTTATTTGTGAATAATGGATACTTGGTTTTAGACAGCGTAGGCGGTGCCATCACCAATCCAGAATACAAGAGCGACGGTCATGATGCAGCTATTCCTTTAAGGTTTAGTGCTTATGACATCTCCGGCAAAGTGGGTGATATACAACCCATATTTTATGTAAAAGGAAACGAAATGGGCTCTGTTTATGATTCATTAAATGCCTTAGGTACCTTTATTAGAGTAGAAAGTGTTAATCCACAAACACAAACTTTTAAAATAGGAGTAAGACAAAGAGCACAGACCGATGACTATATCGTGTTAAAAGCATTGGTTTTCCCTTATGTCGGTGTATTATGGATAGGCATTATCATTATGGTTGCCGGTTTCGGAATCAGTATGATAGCCCGGCTCGACAGGCAAGGCCAAAGACCTAAAACGGTATTAGACCGAATGTAAATAAATATTAAAAATAACAAAATCCGGCTTCCTTTAAAGTCGGATTTTTGTTATTATATAAATGAAGGAGTCAAGTCTTTTCAAAAAAGGAGAAACCTATAAGGTTTTGAGAAACCTTATAGGTTTATATTACTACCTGAAAATTCAAAATAACCTAAGGTCTTGTCTTTAGCTGCTTTCAGCATTTGACGAGCCAAGGTTTCGGTAGCTATGGGGCGATAAAACTTGAACAAACCCACAGCATTCAGTACATTTAATATTTTGATACTAATACCCTCCCCTTTTCTGTCTGAGCCCGGACGTATTAAAGCACTCGGCTTGAAGATTATAGTTTTCTTAAAACCTAAATGCTTGACCGCCTCATCCAATGCTCCTTTCATCCTGCTGTAAAAAATTTTGGATTGTGCATTGGCTCCTAAGGCGGAGACCAAAATAAAGGTATGTACTCCCTTTTGCTTACAAATTTTTGCAAAGTTCAATTGATAATCATAATCTATTTTCCATTGGGCTTCTTTACTTCCGGCAGCCTTCAGAGTAGTACCCAGGCAAGAAAAAGCAAGGTCTGCATGTATCTGCCCGGCATAATCTTCCATTTCATCAAAATCAATAAGAACATTAGCAATTTTGGGATGAGCCGGCACAAAAGATTTTCTACCGAAAATCATAATTTCACTGATTGCCACATCTTCTATCAGGTGCTTTACCAATGCTTTGCCGGTAGCTCCGGTGGCTCCTATAAGAATTACTTTCATTTTCTTTACAGATAAATATTTATTAGAATTTTTAATACAGCAAAAATAAGGATGGCAATACCTGAATATTATTTACATCCTTTGTAAAGTTAGGATAAATCTACAATAGTAGAAATTTAATAAGTCGTTTAGACAACTAAATCATCCAAAGTCCCGGAAACAATCTACAATAGTAGAAATTTAATAAGTCGTTTAGACATCGATATTAATACGAACATAGGCAGGATCTACAATAGTAGAAATTTAATAAGTCGTTTAGACATGCGGAATGGGTAGCCGAGGGAGGCAATCTACAATAGTAGAAATTTAATAAGTCGTTTAGACTTTAAGACAATATCCTTTGCCTTTGAATCTACAATAGTAGAAATTTAATAAGTCGTTTAGACTGCTGTTCCTGTTAATTTGCCAGCTTCATCTACAATAGTAGAAATTTAATAAGTCGTTTAGACCTTTCAATTTGGTTTGTGGGGATATGATCTACAATAGTAGAAATTTAATAAGTCGTTTAGACTTTTATTATGGAGCAAATTATAATCAAATCTACAATAGTAGAAATTTAATAAGTCGTTTAGACTCCAATAACGATGAATTATAGAGGGTATCTACAATAGTAGAAATTTAATAAGTCGTTTAGACTCTTTAGAACGGTATTCTCCACAATAATCTACAATAGTAGAAATTTAATAAGTCGTTTAGACATATTCTTTACCGATTCCAATTATAGAATCTACAATAGTAGAAATTTAATAAGTCGTTTAGACACGATTTACAAACAGAAATAGTAACCCTATCTACAATAGTAGAAATTTAATAAGTCGTTTAGACCGATACAGCAAATAATTGATGATTGTATCTACAATAGTAGAAATTTAATAAGTCGTTTAGACAGCGTACAAAGGGTTGTTCCTAACCCCATCTACAATAGTAGAAATTTAATAAGTCGTTTAGACTAAAAAGAAAGTAAAAGAATATACAGAATCTACAATAGTAGAAATTTAATAAGTCGTTTAGACATCCTAATTTAAATACTGTTTAACCCATCTACAATAGTAGAAATTTAATAAGTCGTTTAGACAGAAATAGAAGGGCTAAAGGAGGAGCTAATCTACAATAGTAGAAATTTAATAAGTCGTTTAGACTTTAAAGGATAAAGGTCTTATTTTAAATCTACAATAGTAGAAATTTAATAAGTCGTTTAGACTGACAATACTATGATTGAAGACGTTGAATCTACAATAGTAGAAATTTAATAAGTCGTTTAGACATGATTTCGCTCAAGGTCAAAGTCATGCATCTACAATAGTAGAAATTTAATAAGTCGTTTAGACTCTTCCTTTCATTATTAATCAATTGATGATCTACAATAGTAGAAATTTAATAAGTCGTTTAGACTAGACACAGATATCACAAGAGGCTTCTATCTACAATAGTAGAAATTTAATAAGTCGTTTAGACAAAAAAGGGATGTTTAGTAAACTTCAACAATCTACAATAGTAGAAATTTAATAAGTCGTTTAGACTTGTATTGGGCACCGTCAATACTATTATATCTACAATAGTAGAAATTTAATAAGTCGTTTAGACCTTATCCAGTGTGCATTAAACGAGTTCTATCTACAATAGTAGAAATTTAATAAGTCGTTTAGACATCAATTAGATCTCATCAGTTAGCCTATCTACAATAGTAGAAATTTAATAAGTCGTTTAGACTTCTTGGCGGCTTGTCAAAAGTTAGATATCTACAATAGTAGAAATTTAATAAGTCGTTTAGACTATTTGTATCTCACGAGGCAATGTGTATCTACAATAGTAGAAATTTAATAAGTCGTTTAGACACATAAGCACGGTCTCGTTTAGCTTGGCATCTACAATAGTAGAAATTTAATAAGTCGTTTAGACAATTGATGGAAGATAAAATCCAAGCGTATCTACAATAGTAGAAATTTAATAAGTCGTTTAGACTTTTTTTGTGAGAGGTGAATATTCAGGATCTACAATAGTAGAAATTTAATAAGTCGTTTAGACTCCAATAACGATGAATTATAGAGGGTATCTACAATAGTAGAAATTTAATAAGTCGTTTAGACATAAAATGGCAACAGTAGAAATTAAAAATCTACAATAGTAGAAATTTAATAAGTCGTTTAGACTCTTACACGGACAAATTGTCCGAAATTTAGGGCTTTTACAATAGTATCCGCCCTAAAATCTTTATCGTTTTGCCAATTTTGGCATATTTTTTTATCGTTTTTCAAATTAAGACCGAAGTTTGCAATTTTTTCTATATAATAATTAAATCCTCATCATCATTCTTGGCATAACCATATTTAACCACTTCACAAGTCTTACTCAACACAAAGATAATAACACTATCACTTTGTTCAAAACTTTTTGCAAAATAATTTTCTATTTTGGTCTTTATATTTTCTATCACTCTTGGGCTGTTCTTTATCTCATATACCGAGTATTGCAAACGGCCACCATATTTCATTAAGAATTTTGAAAACTTTGACCGCAATTTATCATTACTGATATCGTAGGACACTAATAACATAAGCTTATTGTTTAATTAAAAATTGTGGATAATCATTTATTGGTTTTTGTTGGATGAAGCATCGATAGTATTGTTGGCAATATAGAAAAATTTCAGATTTATATCCCAATAGCTCTTTCATCAACCATTTGGAATAGGCTTTGTTTTTTTCATATTTCAACTTATATGCTCCACGCTCTATCACAAAATCTTCTTCATTTACCTGGCCTAAGCCAAAAGCATTTTTCACAATCCGGTCTATTATGCATCTAAAGGGTTCTTGCAAATCACAAACCAATGATTTTCTTTGATAAAAATTTCTATGATAAACACCCTTATAAACATCGAAACCATAGAGCTGCAACATGTTTTCTACCAAATAAAACAGAAAAGTATAACCCATATCCAGCAATACATTTATGGGGTCAGGTTTCAGTCTGGGTTTTCTCCCCCTCCAATCAACGGTATTAAACCATTGCTCAAAATACAGCTTTGAAGCAATACCTTCCAGTCCTAATATTTCTTTCTGTTCGGTGGCTTGGGGCAATTGGTTTTGGTACTGCCTTAGCGATGCAATTGCATTTCTGCAAGAAATAGTCTTTTTTCTAATTGACATTAAATTTGCTAATTGGTTTTCTATTTTGTTGTGAACCAAAAATCGGGCAATGCTCCAATCTTTATAAGCATATTGCTTTTGCCTTAAAAGAAAATTGCCTTCTGTGGCGGCATTCCACAAACCTATCAATCTAAAGTTGATCGAAAGCAAATAAATAGGGAAGCCAAATTTCTTGCTGCGTTCCATCAGTCCGGAGCTGATAGTGATATTGCCTACTATCCACACTGCCAAAATCTTATGGCAAGTGGCTTGTAATAGTATCTTATCTTCTTTGTCTTTAATGATAAGATTATCGTTTTTGAAAGACAATTTTTGACCTTCTGTCGAGAAAGAGATGATTATGGTTTTTTCTTTAAAATCAGGGTAACTTAACATAAGCTTTTATCACATAATTGGTTATAAATACAATGTTGGCATTTCTCTATATTTGCCTGAAAGGGTGCATCAAAATCGAAATCATTGATAGCTTCAATCAATTTTTCGAACTTTTGAAACATCTTTTCATCTTCTTCTGGCAATGGTATGGGGTAATTTTTATTGTGAATCAAATCATGAATAACAATTTCTTTCACTTGATATCCGGCATCTCTTAGCCCAAAACATTGTGCATATACCTGAAATACATAGCCATCATAAATAGTTTTCACTGCTCGTTTTCTTTCTGTCAGTCTCCCGGTTTTTATATCAAACACATCTATTTTTCCATAAATATTATAAGCTTCGCTATACACACCAACACCTTGTAAGACATGGGCAGCACTGCTATACTTCTTATTATCTATGGTTTCATGAGCCGCCGTACCATCATATTGTGGTTTTTGCTTATAGACAGTTTCTCCAAAATTTTGATACAATTGATGAAAATAAATGCTACGAGGGCAAAATATAAAATCGTTGAGGTAAGACAAGGTGATGTAAGTTTCCATTCTGATTTTTTTTAATACATATTTCAAAGAACTTTTATAGGCTAATATTAAAAATATAAGTCTCTTAATGATTTGGCTATCTATTTTTCTGCACAAAATTCAACCAGCCTTTATTTGTGTTCTCAAATTTTAAATCTTCCCATTTTTCACCTTCAAAATCATGAATTTGGTTGAGCCACATCAATCCTTTTTTAGCGATATGGTATGCTCCATTGGCATCGGCATCTTTGGGTAAAGTGTCATCAGCTTTTCTACTATCGTAAAATGTACCTTGGGCATTTTTCACAGGAGAAATCAAATAATCCACTTCGCTATGGGTAATACTGTTTCGCATTTGAAGGGTGAGCTTGAATAAATCCATCAATTCCTTGAAAAATTTGGCTTCATTTTGTGCAACTATTTGTGCTTTAATGCAAGTTCCATCGCCATAAGTGATATGTTTTTTGCCCAATAAGTTTTCAAATTTTTCTGAAAGTTTTATCTCATTATTATCCCATTCATTATTTTTTTCGGGATTTCTAAAAGTTAATATTCTTTCTCCATGGGTGCAAACCGTCCATTTAGTTTGTGTACCTGTGGCTTTTTCGGTAAAATTGTCGTAATCAAAAGCAAATTCAAAGTAGTTTTCCTTTTGATTAAAATGGATAGCATCAAAACGGCTAAAGAATTTTTGAGCTTTTTCTACACTTTCATATTTAGTGAAAAGCAAATTAACAAAACCTGTAGTTGGGTCTATTTTACTGGTGTTCCAAGCAGGAACATAAAACAAGAAGCCACTTTGTTTCCCCATTTTCTGAAAGCTTTCAAACTTATTGGTCAATTGTAAAGCATTGTATAGTCCGCCAGCTTCAGTAGGTTTTCTGTCTTTAAATACTAAATAATTGAGCTTGTCAATCAGCATTTTTTCTAATTTTTGATATACCTGTTTTTCAACTTTAAATCTTCCCCGCTTAAAGCCCATATTCAAATCTTCCATGACCACAATAGCATTATACTCTACCATTAATTTTGCTATTTTATGTACCACTTGAGAGATATATCCTTCTTTCAGTTCTTTGATATTTTCAATTGTTCCCCAGTTTTCTCTTGCAGCAGCTCTTTCTTTTTCCTTTTTATCCAACAAGTCTTTATAGCCTGTTTTGTAGATTTCACCTTTGTGTTCGTTTACTATATCATTCAGAGAAAACTGTTGTAGTATTTCTCTTTTTTGATTGATTAAAGTCAGATAAATTAAATGTCTTTCGCCACGGTCTAAACCAATGATATTGACATCGGGGTTGTTTTTGAGGAATTTCAAAACCTGTTCATCAAAATCTTTTGGCGGATTTTTAGGTTGTTGATAATTCTGTATTATTGATAAGTGAAATTGAAACTTGTCGTATGCAAAACGCCTATTACTAACAATTGGATAACTGAATTTTTCTTTCAGTTGGTTAATATGATGTCCATTTTTAAATATTTCCGCACTATAATCGAGTGACTTTTTTCTAAAAAACACTTCGCCCGTACCTATATCAAAAACATTTTGATTGCCTTGCATTAAGGCTTTAAAATATAAAGTATGTAAGTTCTCACGTCCTCTACTTTTGCGTTTGTTTGCTGTAAAAGTTTCAGCATAAGACAAATCTTTATTGTTAATCTTAAATAAGAAGAGTGGTTTCTCATCTCTACTACAAGCCTCTTCAAATTCTGTTTTGCTAACAGAGAAATAAGAAAATGCTTTTTCCTTTGCCAACTGTTCAATTACTTCAATAGGCTCAGTAAATAAAGAAAATGTTTTGCCTTTGTAATCTTGCGATTTTGGTACACGATATAAACTTAAAATAGTATTTTTTAGATTATCTATAATCGTCTGATTGGTTTTTTTAAAATTAATATCATTGTATAAATTGGTTAAATCGCTTGAATGTTTTTCTTGCAAAACTTTAAAAAGTCCACTTGGTGTCGGTTTGTTATCACCCTTTTGTGAACTAATGTATTTATCAAAATCATCCTTGATAGACGTTCGTGTATCACCCCAGTTTTTAATCGCATTAAATAAGGCGTTTTTATCATTTTCGTATGTCGTGCAAATTCCATTTATATTCGTTCCAACATAACTATTTCCATATACAGAAGCTGATTTTAATTGATAATAATCCAAACGCTCATATTCACTTTTGTCATCAATTTTTACATCGTCTTTTTCGTGAGAACGGAATAATTTAGTATCGGCAGAAAAACCAACATAATAATCGTACTCATCAATTGCATTTTTCTTTCTAAATAGATACCCACCCGCTTGTGTTGCGTTATCAGAATTCTCGGTATGGCTGTCCACCCAACCGCCAAGAAATTGAGCTTTATTTTCAAAATTCAGTTTAAACTTCTCTACATTATAAGCTTTTTGTGTAGCAAAATTTCTCACTTTATTGTAAAGCGGAATAAGATGTTGAAGTTCTTTATAATATGGTTCTAAAGTGTTATAAAAGTTTTGGTCTTTTTCTAATGTGCTGTCGTTAGGCAACATTAAGGGTTTTACAAAATGTAAAATCAGCATTAAGCTATCTAAAAACAATTTGATATTGTCAATATCTGTTTGCTCTTGGTTCAGTTTTTTATCTTCTGGATAGTTTTCTAAAATTCCTTTTACACAAAGGTATTTTGCATCAACATTAGCCACTAAATCATATTCCTTATCATTTACTTTGGTTTTGAAATTATTTTTAAAATAATCTGAAATGGTATTGGATTTTAAATCTTTCAAAGCATCGTTTTCATCTTTGTATTGCTGCAAGGCATTTTCAATTTCAGCTATGGAAAAATAATTTTGCTTCAAGTACTTCTCCAAACTTTCTTCTTGTTTTTTACTCAATCCCTTCTTAGTAATTTCCAATCCTTTTAAAAAAGAAAACCTCATTGCCTCTTTTATAATGCTAAAATCTCCAAAAACTGCTTGTGAAATATCTGTTATGGAGCGGTCATTTCGGATATAGACTTGGGAAAGATTATAGGTAGTCAAGTCTGCCAAAAGCTCTTTTATTCGCAACAAAACATTCTCGGTATCGTCTTTTCCTTCTGCTTGAAAGGAGATTAAGTTAGCATGATAATATTCCTTGATTGCATTCAAAACTTCATGACTATTATCAAATTTATCCTGCAAAAAAGAAATACTTTCCCTATCGCTCAAAATCATTTTGTAGAGCGGTTTTAATTTTGGGATTTTATCTTTTTTGTCCTTTTGCTTTTGGTTGTAAAGGTTGATATATTCGTTTAACCCTTGAATTTTTGTTTCATTTTCCTTAGGCGTTCTTCCTCCAATAATCAGGTTATAAACATCAATTTGTTTTTGGGTTAAAACCATATTGTAATAGTCTAACTCAAAAGCCTCATCAATGGAAATTATATTTAGATATTCTTCAATTTCCTTGTAAAGTGCCAAACACTTTTGATGTAGTTCTGGAACTTCTTTGAGTTTGTCAAATACCTTTATATTATCTAAAAACTTAGGTAGATTTTCGTGTATCAAACGATAAGCAATGGCAGTACTTTGCTCCTTATCGGAATACATATTTTTTCGGTTTTCATGAAAACCCGTAAAGTAGGTGGTAAAAGTTTTAAATTCTTCTACTTCCTCTTTATCTGCTTTTTCACTGAGCCAATTGGGTAAATCTTCTTTAATTAGTTTCTCTCCAAAAAGATTTTTAAACTCATTCGTTTCCTTAAAATATTTTACAATCTCTTTGCGTAAATCATCCTGAACTTTCTTTAATTCTTTTTTAAAACTTTCCTCTTTTTTTCGTTCTGTAGAAGCGTTATATAAGGTTTGAAAATCTTTTAATTTGCTTAACCGAACTTTACCCATCGCCAATTCGATAAAATACTTGTGGTATTCATCAATAATTTTCTTAACGACTTTGTAGCTGCTAGCTCGCTGTTCATCTTGCGTTAATAAACCTTTTGCTTCGATGTGGTCTTTGGTTTTTCCAATCGGTTTTAGTTCAAATCTTAGTGTTTTGGATAAAGCATAAGAATGCTTAAAGTTTGAAATTTGTTTCATATTTATTATGTTATTTATTAGCAAAAATAAAATAAACTACTGTCAAAGAATGTCAGTAACTATTAATATTTATTGCTTCTGAAATATATTTCCGAAATTGCTCTGAGCCTAAGATTTTAATCTCCCCTGGAAGCCCTAAGACAAAACGACCTATACCTTTATAATTGGCAATATTTATACTTAAATGGTAGCTATCATCCTCCAACTTTTGGATATGCTCTATGGTAAGTGGGAATTCTTCTTTCATTAAATTATATGCGGTAAGGCTCAACAATAATTCGACCTTATCTATTGCCTTATCTGCCGACAATCTAAAGGCATCTGTAAAAGGTTTACGATGCAGCTCTTCTTCAAACCAATGGTTATCACATACTTCCACCTTAGCTATTCGAGCTATTTTAAAATGCTTCACTTTCTTGTCTTTTTTATCCAAGCAAATTACGGATTGGTATTCTTTGCCAAAATCAAAAGGTTCCACTAAACGGTCACTAATGACTTCACTATTGGAGGAGCGATAGTCCTTCAGCAGCACCTGCCTTTTATCTGCTATGGCATTTGACAGTTGATGAATAATACCAATAATATTTTTTTCACTGTTTTCTTTCAGCACCTTAAAATCGTACAAACTATGCAATTTGCGGATAAGTTCTTTAGCAAAGATTTCAGAGCCTTTTAATTCCATCAATGCTTTATAAAAAAAAGCAACTTCTTGTTCGTCAAAATGGATAAGCTTTTTCAGGTCTTTGGTTTGAGCATGATCTAGCACCAGACGATAGCGGTCACCCTCATTATCCATTAAGAATCCGGCTCTTTTCAATTGATCCAAATCTCGGTAAATAGTCCTTTCGCTCACTTCAAAAATATCCATCAACTCTTGCCGGCTGTACCATCTATTTCCTGACAAAAGCATTAAAAGTTTAAGTTGTTTTTCCATTATTTCTATTGTTTAGTATATGACCAATCGGTTATAATTGTTTATTATAAAGTTATTGGATACAATTCCTACTATTACTAATCCTCTAAAGATAGTAATTGTTTCCAATTACAACAATAAAAAAGTGTTCCCCTATTCCGATAGCTTTTCCAGAATGGCTTTTTTATTCTTCTTGCTTTGCCGCACTATTATCAAACTTTGAAGTACTACCGAAAATGCAATAACTCCTACACCCAAATAGAACCCAATATTGGCTTCATTATGCTCATGTAGCAACAGAAATGCCAATAATATACCATACAATGGTTCTAAGTTTACCAAAAAGGTTACCGTAAAAGAGCTTAAATTCTTCAAGGCATTCATGGCAAGCGTTTGACCTAGAACAGTACAGAAATACACTAAACAAAATATCCAAAGAATATCCCAACCTTGCATCATTACAGGCTCTGATGGATTTTGATACAAATAAAACGGTCCGACTAAACTTAAAAATACAAATCCAATCACCATTTCATAAAAAACCAAAATCCGGGGTTCATATTTCTGGGTAAGTGGTTTATTCAACACCGTAAAAATAGCACTTAGTACAGACGCCAGCACCCCTAACAGCAAGCCAAGAGGAAAATTATCCATCTGAGCTACGGTATGGTCATCTTTAAGGGCATAGATTAAATACACTCCTGAAATGGCTATCAGACTTAAACCTATTTCTACAGGATTTATCTTTCTTCCGTTAGACAATGGTTCTATCACTGCTACAAACACACTGGAGGTGGACAAACATATCAAGGCTATAGAGGCGTTTGCCAATTTTATTGAGGAGTAAAACATCAACCAATGCAATGCAAAAAGGAAGCCTATTAAAATCAACTTCTTAAAGTCTTTAGGCATTACCTTTTGCCAAAGTTTGCGGTAATGAATGATGATGCCAATAAACAAAGCTGCCAAACCCATCCTATACCATACCAACACCGGAGCAGACAAACTGATTACCTTACCCAAAACGCCGGTGAAGCCCCATAGGAGTACCGCTAAATGCATTTGCAATAAACTTTTTTTCAATGGATATGATTTTTAAGCAGCATTAATAATTACTTCAAAAATAGTCCCTTTGGGCTGGTTGTCACTCACCGTGATTGAAGCTTTGTGTCTTTCAACTATTTGAGCAATGATAAACAATCCTAGACCTGTACCTTTAGTCTTTCTGGACTCCTCATTTCCTACCCTGTAAAATTTCTTAAAAATTTTTTGCTTTTCTTCGTCAGAAATCCCCAAACCTTGATCGGCAACTTTAAAAAAAATCTGCTCCTCGTCTTGATTTACACTTACCGTAATAAGGCTATCCGGAGGGCTATACTTATTGGCATTTTCAATAAGATTGCTCACCAACATTTTCCACAATATTTTATCACCGGTAATAAAAGCTTCATTTTCTATATTTAGTAAGAAAGAATGGGTGTTTCTGTCTATATAATGCTCGGCAGTTTCTTTCACCAAAGCCGAAAAATTAATCCTATCCTGTGCCGGAGCAAATTTCAGGTTTTCTAATTGAGAAGCCCAAAGCAGATTATTGGAAAGGTCATTTAGTCGATTGATTTCTTTTAAACTTCTGGACATCAGCATCTTACTTTGTTCTTCAGAAAGCTTACGCCGCTCCATAGTTTCCAAATTTAATTTAATGGCTGCAATGGGCGACTTGAGTTCATGGGTGATGGATAACATAAAATTATGCTGTTGCTTTGACAATAACTGGGTACGCCTTATTGAGGAATAAACAATAACTGCCCCTATTAATATTACCAATAAAAAGGTAGTACCTTCCCCCATGTATTGGCTGTTACGCCTTTGCATTTTATCATTGATAGCATCCATTGCTAATTTATATTCTATTGGTTGGGAAATGCTATCCATATTACTATTCAATTGCTCTACTTCAAACTTATGAATAATTAGATTTTGGTTGTTCAGACTATGTCCCCAAAATAGCAAGGCAGCAATAATGTAAACCAATAAAAAGATATATAAAAACTGAATGAGTTTCATAAAAATGATTTTTTATAAATTGAGAATGGTTTCTTCTTTACTCTTTATATAAAATTTGGATTGCTGCTCTTTACCATCCTTAAAATAATAAACGACATAAGCACCGGGTTGCAAATTCAATTTTTGAGCCTCTGGATTTCCGTTCAAAACCAAATCATAAAAAGGCTCATATTTAGTACCTCTTTGATACCAAAGCTGCACTTTTCCACGTAAACTACCTTTTACAGAAACGGTACCGGGCTCTTTAATATCGACAATATTTACTTCTCCAAATTTTAGGTCAGGAAGGGTTAAAACCAAAGTAGGCAAGGTGTTGATTTCTATATGATAAATTCCGGGTTCATATTCTAACACCTCATCGCAGCGTTGTCTAACCAAAGGTCCCTTCTCTACAGAATTTTGGATACTGGCAAAATACTCCACCACAGGTCGGTTAGGGCTAGAGGGATAACGGAAAACTATCGACCCTTTACTAATGACTACATCAATCCTTCCGGTAGTATGCTCTTCAATTGTAAACGTTTTTGAGCGGAAACTACTTCCCGGACGTGTGATTCTATAAGTGCCGGCAGGTATCTTTATCGCATCAGGAACTCCTGTATTTCTGTCCACCAATCTATAATTGGATTGTACCACCTTATTGGTTTTTACATCAACGAAATCAATCTTGGGTTCCGTCTTATAGTATTTCCCTTTCCCGTCAGTAAAATACACCAAGACTTTAGTATCTTCACTTTGCACTTTCTTGATAGTAACCGGAGCATCTTCCTGTTTATTATTAGCCGGTGCAGGTTTTGGTGCAACAGGTTTTTGTGGGGGTGCAGTTGTCGTTTGAGATACTTTTGGTACTTCTGGCTCCTCTACAAAAGAAAACTTCACTGCTTTGGCTATTACTTTTGAAGGTTTAGCCTCTTCAAAAACCCAAATATTATTTATTCTTCTCAGTCCGAATGATTTGTTTTTTGGAGCTATGGAGGCCATCACTATTCTGGCCGGAACCACCTCTTCTTCTTCCACAAATACAAAATTAGGATTAGGATTGGCCACTTTTAATATTTTGGCATAACTGGTTTTTTTTTTAAATGGAATAGGAAGCAATCGGGTTTTCTTATTACCGGATATCCTCGGCATTAATTCTCTTTTAGGCTCAGGTACTACTTCAGGCTCGGTTTTCTTAACCACAGGCGTTTCCGGAGCTTTAACTTCTGGAAGCGTATCTTTTTTCACCACCGGCTTTTCCACCGGCTTTTGTTCTTGTTTTAATTGGGCTAGATTTCCATTATTTTTTTCATACATCAATCTATTATCATCTAAGATGGTTTTCACAGCCGGGGCTATTTGGTTCGGTTGGGCAACACTTAAATATTTTCCAAAGCACTCATAATCTTTTTTCAATAATTCACTTTCGTAAAGACTTAAAATATAAGGCTTGAAGGCTACCTTTTCATTAATTAATTTTTGTATCACTTCACAAATATTACCACCACAACTTTCCCCACCATCAGTAAGCAATATTATGCTGTAAGCATTCCTATCACTATTTACAAAATTCTCTTCGGCAGTTACCTGCAAGGAATAAGCTATAGGCGACACTCCTCTTGGGCTTATATACTGCAATCTTGTTTTCAATTGGGCTCTATTTTCATTAGAAAAAGGAACTTCCATTTTGGTATCATAGCAATTTTGTTCTTGGACGGTATGCTGATGACCAAATACCCTAAGTCCAAATTGCACATCCGGATTTATTTTCGCAATGCTGTCAACTATGGTATTGATTATTTCCCCGGCAATTTTAAACCTTTGTTTTCCTGTCTGCCAATTATCCAACATTGAACTTGAGCCATCCAACAGAAATAGGATTTTAACAGGTTTATTCTGTTGAGCATTTAGTTTTGAAAAAGGTAAAACTACCATCAAAACAAAATAACAAAACCATCTTTTATTAATTAACTTTCTTATTCTCACAAACAAATATTATACATTTCTAAAATAGCTTTGCAAATTAATTATATAATTTAGTTAAATGAAATTATTATTCGTTTTTGAAAGCATTTATCAATAATTTTGCACTATTCTGATTTTGGCATAGATGATATACACTTCAAAACTAATAGAAGATGCTGTGAATGCATTTTGCAAACTTCCCGGAATAGGAAGGAAGACTGCATTAAGAATGGTTTTGCATTTATTAAAAGAAGATGCCGACCTTACAAATGTGTTTACGGAAAGCATTAGAACGATGAGGAGCGAAACCAAGTTTTGTAAGGAATGTAATAATATTGCCGATGGTGACATTTGCAGTATTTGTGCCAATCCTTCGAGAAGTAAAGAGACCATTTGTATTGTCGAAAACTTCAGAGACCTAATTACTATTGAAAACACCGGTCAGTTTAGTGGTGTGTATCATGTTTTGGGTGGCTTGCTCTCTCCATTGGAAGGCATAGGACCCGATCAATTAAACATTGCAAAACTAATAGAACGAATAAACAGGCTGCAACCTAAGGAAATTATCATGGCACTAAGTCCTACTATTGAAGGGGACACTACGGTGTATTATATCAACAAACAAATCAACAATCCCGGTATCTTAATATCAGGAATAGCAAGAGGCGTAACCTTTGGAGGAGAGTTAGAATATACAGATGAACTCACCTTAGGCAAGGCCATTGCAAAAAGACTCCCGGTAGAAATGTTATAAAAAACCAGACACTTTTTATTACTCAGTGTCTGGTCTTTTTTGAAAAAACTTCAATAAATTTTTATACATTTCTTGCCTTTACATTCCACCAAAAATCTCACTTTCCGATTTATTATTAGGTAAAATCCTCATTTTGTTTTTATAGGAACCTGTCTGAACCCAATAAACTATCCATAATATGAAATAAGCTACGCTTATTAAACCGGATAAGCTACTTAATGCACCAGAACTACTATTGGCCTGAATCATTGCTTCTTCAAAATTCCCATTACCCATAGCCGAATAAGTGCCAATTGTATTTGGCATTTGCAAAAATGAAATTGCCAAAGAAACAACCATCAATACTGCCAATGCCATCCCCACAGCATAAGTAGGTTTTGGATTTTCCAAAGGCTGACCTTTTGCATAATATTCTGCTATTATGGTTTCGGTCAATCTTCTTACTACAATAAAAAAATAGAAAAAATTGAACAAAGGAATCAGCAATAACCAAACATTAGCAGGCGGTAACTTCCTATTTTCAGGTGCCGCAGCTTTAAATGTATTTTGCAAGTTTAATAAAAATAGGATAGCGATTAATAAAAATATTCCTAGGAAGAAGAATACAAAAGCAAAAACTATTCCGATAGCAGGTCCCAATGACATAAACAAAGTTTTTTAAAAGGTTAAAATAATAAGGTAAAGATAAAATTTGTTTTTTAAAATCCTAATTTTAACAAAATAAATTTATCTGATTTAGGGCAAATAAAAAAGCATATTCCGGTAAAGATTAGTCAGAATATGCTCTTTTAAACAATAATTCTTACTATTTCCTCCAATAGTTATTAGCCTCTGCCACCGTTCTAAATTCAATAGCCACCACCTCAGCTGAAGCTATCAGTTGTGCGGAATCGGTTGCATATTTATCCCTTAATTGTTTTTTGATTTCAGGGTCAGACTGAATAGCTCCAATAGTTTTTCTTGCCATTAAAATAGCCAATTCCCTACCCTGTTGAGGAGTTTCTGTAATCAGGCTTTCTAGCCATACTTCATTTGCCATATTGTTATTATGTTTAGTGATTTATTTCTTCAAATTTAAGAAAATATTTTCAATGCTCCCAATTTTTATGTTCAATTCCCTTTTAGGAAAAAACATAAATCACTTTTTCATTATAAAGCCATGCGAATTTCAAAAAAATATTTCTATATCTTTGTGTCCAAATATTTGAAATCAAAAAAATGAAACGCATAGTCTCCATTGGCATGCTAGCCTTAATGACCAGCCCAGCCATAGCCCAAAAATATAAATTCATCATGAAAACTGAAGCCGGTACTATTGAAGGCATACTTTATGATAAAACTCCATTGCACAGCAAAAACTTTGTAAAACTATCAAAAAGTGGATTTTATAACGGATTACTCTTTCACCGGGTTATTCCAAATTTCATGATTCAAGGAGGCGACCCTAACTCCAGAAATGCCAAACCAGACATTATGCTGGGAGATGGAGATACCGGAAAAAAAATCCCTGCAGAGTTTAAATATGAATATTTTCATAAGCGGGGTGCCTTGGCTGCAGCTAGAGACAATAACCCCGAAAAAGCAAGCTCCGGATGCCAGTTTTATATAGTTGAAGGGAAAAAATATACCGAAGCAGAATTGACCGGCATGGAGAAAGCCAGAGAAATGAAAATACCCGATACCCATAAAAAAGTTTATGAATCTGTAGGTGGCACTCCTTTCTTGGATGGCAACTATACTGTTTTTGGCGAAGTAACAAAAGGGATGGATGCCGTAGATAAGATTGTCAATAGCCCAAGAAATAGAAACGACCGCCCCAATAAAGACCAACACATAATTTCAGTAAAAATTAAAAAGAAATTTTTAGGAATATATTGGTAATGAAAAATTTCAAATTACTGAAAACATTACTGGAAGAACGTTGGCTGCATTACCATCATCTGGACTTTATTGCCGAAGACCCCATTAGTATTCCACATAAATTTTCAAAAAAACAAGATATAGAAATTGCTGCTTTTTTTGCAGCAATTTTAGCTTGGGGCAAGAGAAGCTTAATAATCCAGAGTACCAATAAACTAATGGCAATAATGGATCACACTCCTTATGATTTCATTTTAAACCATAATGACTCAGACTTGAAACCTTTTCTCACCTATGGTTACAGGACTTTTAAGCCCATTGACGTCTTGTATTTTATTGAATTTTTAAAATTTCATTTTCAGGAAAATGACAGTTTAGAGGCTGCATTTATTCCAAAAGAGGGTTATAAAAATTTATATGACACTTTAGCACATTTCCATAAATATTTCTTTTCTTTAAATAATGCTCCCGAAAGGACTCGTAAACATATAGCAAGCCCCGAAAACAATGCAGCTTGCAAAAGATTGAATATGTTTTTAAGATGGATGGTCAGAAAAAACAGTGAGGTAGATTTTGGCATTTGGAACCAAATACCTACCAAAGACTTGATTTGCCCCTTGGACCTACACGTTGGCAATGTTGCCAGAAATTTAGGAATCCTAGAAAGAAAGCAAAACGACTGGAAAGCCGCTATCGAACTTACAGAAAACCTAAAGTTATTTGATGCCGAAGATCCCGTAAAATATGATTATGCTTTGTTCAGTATGGGAGTGAATGAAAAACTTATCAATAAATAAAAGGTATCAACTTCTTAGTTTTCGTTTTGTATTCCAAATAGACAAGCCCAAAATTTTGAACTAATAGAGCTTCTTCAATTTTTATCCTATATAAAAATGCTACAAAAGGAGGGATAAAAGCAATCAACAATGAAGGTAGATTATTGAGATAAAGTCCCAAACCCAAACAAGTCAGTAGAAAAAAAGAATAAGAAGGATGCCTTAAATACTTGTAATATCCATTTTGTACCAATTCATGATTTTCTTTGATGGTAACTTGTACGGTAAACATTTTGCCCAAGGCTCTAATAATCACATAAGGCATCAGAATTCCTACAATAAACAAGGACGCTCCAACAAGAGGAAGCTTAGGGTGCAAGGTTGTTTTCACTACAGGACGAATTAAAATGGCTATGGTAACAGAACTAAGGACTATCCCCCACAGCATGATATAGGTAAACCTATCTGTATGTTGCTTGTCTCCACGTTTAGGCCGCAAAAGGATAGCATAAAACCCTTCTGCCAATAACCATAAAGATAACATTCCAATTAATAAAGGTGGCAATAAAGTCATAATTTTTATTTTTAGTTATCATAAGGAAAAGAATCTTCCAATTTGAAAAAAATATTTTAAAGATAGCATAGCATTTAATAATCTAAAAACTGCTGATACACTTTTTGGTTATAAGCTTTCAAAATTTGAGCTAGACTATCATCAGCAGGAAAATTTCGCTTTTGATTAAAATCGGTAACCAGAACCTTTTTATCATTAATAACACCCCAAGAATTACTGGTATTAAAAAAAGCATATTGAGGCAAGTTTGTATTGAAAATATTCCTACTCCAATAATATTTTTCAGTAGGTAAATTTAACTGCCCCAACAAGCTGGTGGCAATATCTGCCTGACTCACAACTCTTTCATCTAAAGACCCTTTATAGATTTCTTTTAAAGCATTTCCAAAAAACAGTAATGGAATATGAAAACGCTTAACATCTGTAATTTCTCTATGAGCCGGTAAATAATGTCCATGATCGGCAGTGATAATAAATAAAGTATTATCATACCATTTACTGTTTTTTACGGTACGAATAAAAGCTCCGATTACTGAATCCGTATAAAAAGCAGTACTTTTAAACTTTTGCTCAGGACTTTCTTTACCAAATTTATAATTACCGGGAAGATCAAAAGGTTCGTGATTGGTGATGGTAAACACGGAGACAAAGAAAGGAGTTTGCTCTTGCTTCAAATCCACAACCATTCTTTCAAAAACTTTTTCATCAAACACCCCCCAAGAAGATGCCCTATCCTTAGCCTTAAAATCGCTTTGATCGACCACCTTAGCAATTCCATGACTGAGCATATAGGATTTAAAATTGTAAAATTCGCTCTGTCCACCATAATAAAATGAATTGGAATAACCAGCAGTAAGTAGCTCTTGACCTATTGCCGGCAATTGCTCTTGCTTATTGATATGCTTGATAACACTCTCTTTCCCTTGTGCCGGAAAACCGGAAAAAATTCCTACCATACCTTTATCTGATCGTTCTGATACAGCATAACAATTTGTAAACAAATATCCTTCCTTGCTTAAACTGTCCAAATTAGGGGTGATGCCCGGTTCTCCACCTACCGATTCCATTAAATCACTCACAAAACTTTCCATAATTATCAAAACGACATTAGGACGATTATTTTTTAATATCGAAAAATTTCTTGTTTTATCTTCGAGAAAAACCGGTCTTAATACCTTATTGATTTCTTGTTCATTTTCAAAAAAGATATAAGGATTTTTATTGCCACTGCTATTAGCATAATCTCCAATAAATGACCAATAGGTATTTACAGCAGCATGATTTTTAAAGGATACGGTACTGTAATAAGCCATACTTTCATTTAAAGTGCTTTTGCCATAACCGCCCCTAACCATAGAAAACAGAACAAAAGCTCCAAAGATTAATAGTCCTAGTAGCGTCAAAGGTTTACCATTAAACTTCTTAAATCCATTTTTAAAAAATAGATGAAATAAATAAATTCCTAAAAGCAAAAATCCAATAAAAGTAATGGCTGCTACCCAATAAGCTTGGCTATCAGCAGAGCCTACTGCTTCTTTAGGTGCATCAAAAAAAGAATCAAAAGCACGCCTATTTACCTTATCTGTCCAT
The DNA here is from genome assembly GCA_035444785.1 of Edaphocola sp. Lineage (GTDB taxonomy): Bacteria > Bacteroidota > Bacteroidia > Chitinophagales > Chitinophagaceae > Edaphocola. The sequence goes on from DAOMPL010000023.1 coordinate 29,231, forward strand.
TGTGGATACAGATTTACATTGATGGAAGACAATATCGAAACAATAAACAACAAGAACAAAGTATAAATCTTTATCCAATTTTTTGATATTTTCAACCTCGGTATTGCAGACCAGAGGATAAAAAAGATAAAAGGGAAAAAACTAAGATAGGCGGCCATAGACAAGTCCATCCTCAACCCATGGTAATAGATTTCAAAAAAATCTTTAAAGCTTATCTTAACATTTTCAGGAGAAGCCCAAAAGATAAAAATCATTCTATCCAGCCAGGAAAATATCATCCAAAATAAAAAATAAAGTAGCAAAAGCCCAAAAGCCTTTCGGTTTTCCTTCATCAAAAAAATAATTAAACAATTGGTTTAAAAGGAGTATTCATTTTTTCATCATCCAGCTCCCCTTCCCAACGAGCCACCACCGCACTTGCCAGACAGTTTCCGGTAACATTTACAGACGTTCTAGCCATATCCATCAATTCATCAATACCCAAAATAGCCATTATGGGCAACAAAGGTAAATTAAAACTAGCAGCTACTCCCATTAATATAACTAAAGATGCACGCGGTACACCAGCAACACCTTTTGAAGTCAACATCAAAGTCAGCCCTATCAATAATTGCTCTCCAAAGGAAAGATCCATACCTGCCACCTGTGCCACAAAAATACTAGCTAATGATAAATAAAGAGTGGTTCCATCCAAATTGAAAGTATAACCCGTAGGCAAGACAAAAGAAACAATTTTCCGGGGCACACCAAATTTTTCCATATTTTCCATAGCCAAAGGAAGTGCAGATTCTGAACTGGTTGTAGCAAAAGCAATGGACACCGGTTCTGAAATTGCTTTAAAAAAATTCTTAATGTTTATCTTAAAAATTAAAGCAATGGGAATAAAAACCAAAACAACAAAAACAATTAAGGTAACGTACAAAGTCAATAAAAGTTTAATTAAAGAAAATAAAATATCAGTTCCCATATGAGCAGTTGTAAAAGCAATGGCACCACCAACACCAAGTGGGGCAAACTTCATAATAATATTGGTAAACTTAAACATGATCTCTGACAAACTTTCCGAAAACCTTAAAAGAGGTTCTTTCTTTTCAATACTCAAAAATGCCATTGAAATACCAAATATTATAGAAAAAACGACAATAGGCAGCACTTCTCCATGATACATGGCTTTAATAATATTTTCGGGTACAATATTAATAATATGATCTTGCCAAGTCATTTTTGATACATTTGGTAATTCTTCATGTAATCCTGGAGGGATAATTACGCCAACTCCGGCTTTGGAAATATTAATAGCAATCAAACCTAATATTAAAGCAAGTGTAGTAACAACTTCAAAATAAATTAAAGATTTCCAGCCCATCCTGCCCAATTGTTTCAAATTAGAATGAGAGGCGATACCCACAACTAGGGTTGAAAATAAAATAGGAGCGATAATCGTTTTAATCAATCTCAAAAATATCTTACTTAAGAATTGCAATTCTTTGCCTATTTCGGGCAGATAAATCCCAATTTGAACGCCAACTACCATTGACAATAAAATCCAGGATGTGAGCGATTTTTTAAAAAATGAGTAAATAAAAAATATAACACCAAAACATATCCAAATAATTTTAATAACTTCAATAGGAATACTTATAATATTTTTAATATACAAAAAGGATATAATATTAAATAAAATAAATGAAATTAATGTGATTTTACTAATCAGCTTCTTCATGCAATAAATATTTTTTTTGAAAGAAAATTTGATACTACTATAAAAATACGAAAGAAATTCGGTAATTCCTATAAATAATAGTAATAAAATTTTATGTATTAGGAAATTTTTTCAAGCTTTTTTACAATATGATATTAATATTTTTTATTACATATTATTTACTTTAGGTAATAGCTATTATTTCATTAATTTTCAGTAATTTTAATAATGACAATAAGAAAATTTTTAGAAACTGACAAAATTGCAGAAAAAAATATTTTTTCATTGATATAAACCTCATTACCATTTTTTTATATCGTTTACCTTATTTAAATTTTAGTATAATGTTTAAATAACAAAGGTATTGTATGTGAAAAACTAAGCTGCACTTTATAAAATTTTATATGTTTGAAAAATAAAAATTATCTATCCGTATTTTGGCCGAAAAAAAAACAGATAAATCAACCCTCTGAACAATCTCAAAAAAAGTAAATAATAAAATATAATATTAAATATTTTTACATTTAATAGTACCCTATCCAACTTATCCAAAAAACAAAAACAAACAGTACCATATTGTAAAATTTTTAAATATAAATATCACGTTATATTTGCAAATATATAATTTAATATTTTCTTTAATATCTTTGGGTGCACCCCTAAAAAATTTGATATATTCATAAATTTTAGATGTCCCAAAAAACCAATCAAAAACATAATAAAATATCAAATACAAGCCTCCCCTACCATTCATTATTTTTGGGCATATTTGGAGGTAATCCAGAAAATAATATATATTGACAGATGATTTTTTTCTCCTCTAACCATTATTTAATAGAAACAAATTAGACCTGTTAAAAGATTTTAATAATATTTTTATAATTTTGTTGTTCAAAAAGTACCACTCATGAAAGTTTTTAAATCCTTTTTCTTATCCTATATTATCTATTTTTTATATCCTTCTTTTTTATATGGTCAAAATAATAATCCTGGTTGCACCGATCCCAATGCAATAAATTACAATTCCTCTGCAACCTTAAATGATGGGAGTTGCCTTTACAGCCCAACTAATTATCTCACTGAAAATTTGGCAAGCCTTAACGATACCATCAAAGAAAGTTCGGGGCTTGTCTTTTGGAATAATTATTTATGGACAATGAATGATAGTGGCAATCCTCCCTTCTTATTTCAACTCGATACCCTATCCGGAATGATTCAAAATAAATATTTTATAAAAAACCAAGTGAATATTGACTGGGAAGCACTTACACAATCTGATGATTATTTCTTTATAGGAGACTTTGGAAATAGTGCCGGAGACCGGCAAAATTTAAAGATTTTAAGAATAAAGAAAAACGATATACTCAACAATATTAACGACACAATTACTGCAGAAACTATTTCTTTTTACTATCCGGAACAAACAAATTTCACATCACAAAACTTGAATACCGTCTGGGATGCAGAAGCGTTTTTCTATCATAATGACTCTTTACATTTGTTTACAAAAGACTGGATCAACCAAAAAACAGTTCATTACGCTGTACCTAATCAAATCGGTAATTTTCCGGCTAATAAAGTAGATTCATTCTCTTCTAATGGTTTGATTACAGATGCTTGTATTGATAATTTAGGGAATATTATTCTTTTAGGAAACCAAATATCTACCGAAGAAGGCATTCAAACATTTGCCTGGCTATTATTTGACTATCAAGACAACCGTATATTTAGTGGAAATAAGAGAAGAATTGCCTTGGGTGATGTATATGAGGTAGGACAAATGGAAGGAATTTGCTTTAAAGAAGATTATTCCGGCTTCATTAGTGCCGAAGCTTTTGAGATAAGCAGCCTAGGGATTAATACACCGGCACGGCTTCACAAATTTGATTTTAAGCCCTATTTTACCGCTCCTGTGCCTTCATCTATTAAAGAAAGTAAAGATATACACCAAATTATAGTTACGCCCAATCCATCAAAAAAGTATATAAATCTTCAATTACCTGCCAAAAAAGAACTTGCTATTTTTAACCAACAAGGTAAAAAAGTATGGGAAAGCCAGCTAAGCCCCGGTAGCCATCAAATTAACTGTAGCACTTGGTCAAAAGGAAGCTACTATTTAAAAGGAAAAGATATTAAAACCATAAAATTTGTTTTGGAATAATCTTTACAAAATGTAACGGTAAAGTGTATGGACTAAAATGTTTGCTTTTTAAACAAAAACTCTAAATGCTTATTTAATATTGAACCCGTTGCCTTTGGAATTATTAAAAAAAAACAAAATCAGAAAAATTGATAAGCAAATTGAATAAAACAAAGCACAAAAAAGCCCGAATATAGTATTCGGGCTTTTTTTATTGAAAGAAATCAATTCCTTCATAAAAATTTTACTTTTGAATTAACTCGGCAAAATATTTCACGGTACGCACCAATTGAGATACATAACTCATCTCATTATCATACCAGCTAACAGTTTTTACCATTTGATTATCGCCAACAGAGATTACTTTTGTTTGGGTAGCATCAAAGATAGAACCATAAGAAGTACCTACGATATCGCTAGAAACAATTTCATCTTCGTTATAAGCATAAGATTCATTAGCAGCATTTTTCATAACTGCATTTACTTCATCAACAGTAACTTTTTTACCTAAGATAGTAATCAATTCGGTTAAAGAACCAGTAACGGTAGGCACCCTTTGAGCACCACCATCTAAAACACCATTTAGTTCAGGTATTACCAATCCGATAGCTTTTGCCGCTCCGGTAGAGTTAGGAATAATATTTTCTGCAGCTGCACGGGCACGACGCAAATCACCTTTAGCATGAGGAGCATCTAATGTATTTTGGTCATTTGTATAAGCGTGAACGGTAGTCATATGACCAGCTTTGATAACAAAATTATCATGTAAAGCTTTAGCCATAGGAGCCAAACAGTTAGTTGTACAAGATGCACAAGAGATAATGGTTTCAGAACCATCTAAGATTTGGTGGTTTACATTGAAAACAACGGTTTTCAAATCACCGGTTGCCGGAGCAGAAATAACCACTTTTTTGGCACCTGCTTCAATATGGGCTTGAGCTTTAGCCTTGTCTGTGAAAAATCCGGTACATTCTAATACCACATCAACCGCATGGTTTTTCCAAGGGATATTTTTAGGGTCTCTTTCGGCATAAATTTTAATTTCTTGACCATTTACAGAGATAGCGTTATCAGTACTTTTAACTTCTTGATTAAAACGACCTTGAGCTGTATCATATTTCAATAAGTGAGCTAAAACTTTAGGCTCAGTTAAATCATTGATAGCAACAACTTCGATACCGTCTAAATTATTAATTTGACGAAATGCTAAACGTCCAATACGACCAAAACCGTTAATGGCAACTTTTACTTTACTCATTTTCAAATATGATTTTATTAGTAATTAAAAATTTTTTGCAAAGGTAGCTAAAATATGAATATCTTTTGGAATGCAAATACAATTTATGGTTTAATTTTGAAATAATAATCATTTCATTGTAGGAGAAATACTTACTATGCTTTAATAAAAATCTTTTAATCCTTTTCATTGGGTTCTGTGAATAAATTAAATTCAGTTCCGGATCCTCTTTGGGTATCAGGGTGCTTTGACACCAATTGACCTGGAATTTCTTCTCCCGGTAATTCTTGTACTGATTTTAATTGTCTTTCAATAGCTCGTGTGCGTACACCTGCAGCATCAATAGTATGAGTAGCTTCTTGAAGTTTTTTCTTTGTTTTTTCTAAAATGATTCCGAATTGGTTAAATTCCTTCTTAACTACACTCAACAAATCCCAAACTTCGCTGCTTCTTTTCTCAATAGCCAAAGTTCTAAAGCCCATTTGCAAACTATTTAGCAAGGCACTTAAAGTGGTAGGTCCGGTAATGGTGATTTTAAAATCTTTTTGCAAAGATTCAAAGAGGCCGGGAGTCCTCAACACTTCAGCATAAAGACTTTCAAAAGGAAGAAACATGATTCCGTATTCCGTAGTATTAGGAGGGTCTATATATTTTTCTTTTATATCCTTTGCATTTTTTATTATGGCAGCTTTGAAGTTTTTTCGCAGTACCTCCAAGTTTTCGAGGCTACCTTCTTCATAGGCATCAACCAAAGCTTCATAATCTTCTTTAGGGAATTTGGAATCTATGGGCAGCCACAATTTTTTGTCCAGTATATTAGCATTAGGCATTTTAATGGCAAATTCAACCATTGCACCACTTCCAACTTTGGTTTTTACATTTTTTTCATATTGCTCATTGGTTAATAAATCTTCCAAAATATTTTGCAATTGATACTCGCCTAAGATTCCCCGGGACTTCACATTGCTCATCACTTTTTTCAAATCGCCTACACTATTGGCAATATTTTGCATTTCGCCCAAACCTTTATGTACCAACTCTAAACGCCTACTAATCATAGAAAAAGAATCGTTAAATCGTTTTTCTAAGGTAGCTTGTAGTTTTTCATCTACCACCATTCTCATCTGATCCAATTTTTTAGAGTTTTCTTCCTGCAAAGTTTTTATTTTCCATTCCAACGTTTCTCTTATCTTTTCCAATTTTTCTTCCGTTTCTTTTTTAAGTTGTTCTTGCTTGTTAAACAGCTCATTAAACTTCTGATGTTGTAATTGGCTAAAATCTTTAATGCTTAATGCGAGTTTGTCTTCAAATGCCTTTAAATTATTGGTCTGTTCAATTCGGTTTGCCTTGGCATTTTCGGTAAAATTTTGAATTAAAACATCTGTTTTTTTTACATTTTGGCTGCTAAATTGCAGAAAAGAGTCGCTCAATTCCTGTCGGGATTCTTTAGAAAGGTTTTGAAATTCTTGTCTATTGTTTGAAAATTCTGCTCTTATTAATGGATCTATTTTTAATAAATCTTGATGAAATTTAATCAATTGGACTTTTAATTGCTCATCATCCACCTTGTTTTTTTTAAATAATACAATAAGGATATTTATTATTATTAAAACCAATCCGGCAATTAAGAGTATGTCTGTAAGCATATTATAGTCCTATTAGGGTGAATCATTCAACTTTTTTCAAAATTAAGTATAAAAGAAGCTATAAAAATACAAATCCAATAAAAAAGGCCAAAGCAATATGGTCTGACCTTATACCTTTGAAAAAAAACAGTTTCTTATTTAATATTTGCAATTTCATTAATGAATTTTTTCTTCAAATAGTTGGTATTAAAAAGCACTTCCAAATCTTTATAATTTTCCACGTCGATTGTTTTTTTCTTGAGCACTTTAACCACTTCATACCTTGAAGATTGGGAGTCAAAATTCATGGCAACCACCCTAACCTGATCGGTAGAGAAGCAATACATCCCGGAATATTTTTTTAAATAAAGTAAGCGTTCTTCTTCATCTTTTGCAGAACTTATTAATTGGGCAAAGCTATTAAATTGCTCATTACTGGCAGCTTCTTTACATTTTTCTTTAGACTCTTTTTCCACATTAGACCCAGAATCTTTATTCATCTCAAAATCTAAGAAACGATTGTCTGTTTTAGAAGACTCTTTAATTTCTTTTTTAGCACCTTCTTCTTTCTTTGGCTTTGATACTTTTTCGGTATTTTTTGCTACCGTTTCCTCCTCTGCTTTTTTCTGCTCTTTTGCTTTCTTTGTTTTAAGTTTATTTTCTTTTTTGTCTGCTTTCCCTTTTTCTATACCTGCATTTGCCAAGAAAGGAGGCAAGTCATCCTCTTTTTTGCCTTTTATTTTTTCTTTTTTCTCTTTTTTATTGGCAACTATTTCTGTTTCCTTGCTTTTCTTAGTTAGTGGCTCTATTGCTTTATTATCAACAGCTACCGTATTTTGGGCTTGTATATCGTCTTCTAATTTATTATCAGCCGGCAAATAGAATTCATAATTTAAATCATATAATGCAAACTTATTTTCTGCAACTTTGGTTAACACCAAAGAACGCTGGGAAGAGGGCTGAATGTTTAATACAAACTTTTGGCTAGGATATTGATTTTGTTGAAATTGGATTTCTAAATGCAAAGGACCTGATGCCAAATTATACAATAAGGTATAATCTTTTCCATATCTGGGCATCATTTGACCTTCCATTTTCACATAAATAGGCACTTCCTTATTTCCCTGAATATAGACCACCGCATCATTAAAATCTTGGGCAAGAGCTCCTAAATTAAATAAAACAAAACTTAAAATTACCAATATGTTCTTCATTATCTAAACTTTTTAAGCTAATTCGATTAATACTTCTCCCTTCTCCACCGCTTGTTGCTCCTTAACCCTAATTGCTTTTACAATAGCATCGGAAGTTGCCTTAAATACATTTTCCATTTTCATGGCTTCCAATATCAATACCGGCTCTCCCTTTTTAATGGTTTGACCTTCTTCTACCAATACTTTCAATATTAATCCGGGCATCGGTGCTTTTACGGGTTCTACTTTTTGAGTTTTTGAAATGTCGAAACCCATTTTTGCCAATAACAAATCTATGGGTTCCTGTATCTTAACAGTATAATTATTATTGTTTATTCTAAAAGTCATTGTTTTTTTGCTCCTATCCACTTCTTCTACAAATACCACATAACTTTTATTTTCGGCAATGATGCTAAAGCTACCATTGGGTAAAGCTTGCATATCCCAATTTAGAGGGTTTCCGTTAATTTTAATCTCATTGTTTTCTAAAGAAAGTTCTGAAGAAACCGTCTCATTTATTTTTATTTGATACATTTTCTATTATAAAAAATTTTAAAAGGCAAATTTAAAGAAAATTTGTTTGGCATGGAAGCTTTTACTTTTTATTAATATTATTTAATTTTGACCTTGACCAAGCATTAAACAATGGATAATTTAAATAAATATCAGGCAGTATATGAAATTGTAAGACTTATTCCGAGAGGAAGGGTATGCAGTTTTGGCATCATAGCCAAATTTGCAGGTCCCGGAATTACTGCCAGAATGGTTGGAAGAGCTTTATTTGCTTCAACCGAAAGCCTACATTTACCCGCTCATAGAGTGGTCAACCGGGAAGGAAAACTCACCGGCAGATTAAACTTTGAAACACCCACACTTATGCAAGAGCTTTTAGAGCAGGAAGGCATCAAGATAAAAAATGACAAAGTGATAGATTTTAATAAAATTCTTTGGACGCCGGACGAGTTAGAATTTTAATCTATTGCCATTGATTTTTCAAGGATAACACACTCCTGCACTAGGAAAACAGCTTTATTAAAGATGACCACTTGAAATCAAGGATTCTACAATAAATTTTTCAAGAGCAAAATCATTTAAATTGGTAGAGGACGCTTGGACTTCTAGCCTATTCTTATCAAAGGTAACAATCTCAATTGTTCTACTGTTCATAGCCTTAGAAGCGGAAGCCACAAAGTTTCCATTTACATCTGTAATATCGAAATAGGTCATTACCGTACCCGAGCTGGCTTCTTTTTTACTTTTTATGTGACCCAATGTTTTAAAGTCTTGGCTAATCTTACCATTATTAATAAAAACATTTGCCTTTTTATTCCTTTGTACCAAAACAGGTCGGTTACTGTTTCCATCATTATAAACAACTGCCCCAGTGCCATTTTGTACCACCACAGTATTTTGAGTGTTCCTATCTGTTAATACTACATCTCTATCCGCACGACCGTTGTATTTGGCAATCATCCTTTTCATGCCATCGGGACTTAATGCTCCATTTTGAATCACTTTCATTCTGGCAATATCCTTGGCAAAAACCTTACGCAATCCAATAGTTAAAGGGTAGTCGAAGCTGGAATTACTACCCGGAAATGTTACCACCATCACATTAGACTCATTGCTACCATCGGCATTCATCAGCACCTTCCCTTCCAAATTAGTAATGGTAAATGCTGTAGAAACCATCCCCATTTTTCCTTCTATTTTAAATTCCGGTTTGCCATCAACTGTTACTGTTCCATCTTTTGCCACATCAACTTTTTGTGCCAATACGTAAAAAGGCAAAATGAAGATTGCCAATAAAATTTTTATCTTTTTCATCATTACAATTTTTTCAAAGATAAAAATTATTCATTAATAATCAAAGATTAAGAAATGTTATTATTTTTTTAAATAGGATATTGGGCAAAAAAAATAATTATATTTGCATTATGTTTTGGAAGATATTAATATTTAGTGTCCTTTTTTATTTTATTTTTAAATTTGTTTTCAAGGTTGTACTCCCTGTAAGAAGAGTTTACACCCAAATGAAGAAAGAAGTCAATAAACAAAAAGGAAATATGCAGTCAGGCAGCTCCTATACAGGGAATAACAAAAAGCCTCCTACCCAAAAAGTAGAAGGCGAATTTATAGATTACGAAGAGGTGAAATAGTGATTATTTCACCTCATTTTTTTTAATCCAATTTTCCTATCTTTTTTTTACTATTCCAAATTAATAATAGAGCGGGCAATAAGGTTAAATTGAAAATCATTGCCAGGAATAGTGTCAAGGACACCAAATATCCCAATGCTTGTGTACCGCCAAACTCTGATACTGCAAATACACCAAAGCCTACAACTAAAATGATACTGGTAAAAATAATGCTCAACCCGGTATCTCTAATGGTATATTTTACTGTTTTGGCTATGGAGCTATGATGGATTAATTCTTGCTTATAACTTACCAAGAAGCGGATGGTAACATCCACCGTTATTCCTAATGCTACACTAAATACCAACACTGTAGAAGGTTTCAAAGGAATATTAAACCATCCCATCACTCCGGCTGTAATCATCAATGGAACGATATTGGTAATTAAGGCTATCACCACTACTTTAAAGGAGCGGAACAATACAATGATACAAACTAATATCATTCCAAATGCCCACATTAAACTCTCACTAAGACTATCAATAATAAAGATACTCCCTTCTAAATAAGTGATACTACCGCCGGTAATACTCACATCATAATCCTGCTTATCAAAAAGACGGTCAATTTCCGGATGAATTTTGGTTGCTATCAATTCGGGAAGTGCTTTTGAGCCTATATCGGCAATGTTTACGCTGATTCTCAAGGTTTGGGCATTACTATCCACAAAACCATAAAGCATGGCATTAAACTTATCCTGATTATTAATTCCTTCACCTTTTTGAGCTTTATTAAAGGCACTTATTAATTGTGGTTTGATACCGCTAAACTCAAATCCACTTGGTAGTGCATAATCACTAGGAGCTCCACCCATAGCTGATTGTCGTACAAATTTCACCCCTTTTATCAAACTGATGGCACTACCAATTTCGGGTTGCTTTTCAAGGAAATTGGATAAAGAATCTACCTTTTCCCAAGCACTTAAACTTGTCAAAGCACCATTTTTATTTTTAGTATCTACACTTATTTCCAAAGGCATAATTCCTTTAAAATTTTTCTCAAAAAATTTCAAATCCTTTACAATGATATCTTTAGAAGGTAAATCGTCCACCATATAACCTACAGCTTTTAACTGTAATAGTCCTAAAAATCCACCAATACAAACGATTAAGGTACCCACAAAAATCCATTTTCTCCATAGAAATACCCATCTAGAAATTTTATCCAAGGTTTTGGTAATCCATTTACTTTCGGTATATTGAGTATGCTTAGTTTTGGGAGCTGCCAAATAACTAAAAATTGCAGGAATCAGGATTAAAGAAATAAAGAATAATACCATAATATTTATTCCGGCTACAATACCGAATTCTTTTAACACCTGACTGTCGGTCAATCCAAACACACCAAAACCAATAGCAGCAGTTAGATTGGTAAACAAGGTAATGATACCCATTTTGCCCACCATGTGCCTTAAGGCTTCTGTTTTATTGCCTGATTGATTGAACTCACTATGGTATTTATTTAGAAAATATATAGAGTTAGGAATGCCAATAACCACAATAAGTGGAGGAATTACTCCGGTTAAAATTGAAATTTTATAACCTAATATACCCAAAGTTCCCATTGCCCAGATTACGCCAATTGAAACAATAAGCATAGAAACCAACATCGTTACAAACGAACGGAAAATAATTAATAATATTAAAGCAGTTAATGCCAAAGATAGGACTAAGAATAAATTAAGTTCATGCTTGATTTTCTCAGCCATTTGAGTACGGATGTACGGCAGACCACTATAATGGACATCAATACCGGTTTGATTTTGGAAAGCCTTACCTTCTTCCAGGATTTGATTGACCACCCTAACCCTGTCTTTTGAGTTTAAGGAGATTTTGCTGACATTGACCATCATTAAAAAAGCATCTGTCTGCTTATTATAAAGTAGGCCATTATAAATAGGAAGGCTGTCTAACTTTAATTTTTCTGCCATTGCCAATTGTGGTTGGTCCAGATGGAACACTTTGTCGGCTTTTAACTTTCCTAAGCTGTCTTTTTTTAAGGCTACAACATCCTCTATTGACAAGACCCCTGTGACAGAGTCGATGCCTTTAAGTTTTTCTATCAAGGCACTATAAGCCTTAAAGTTTTTTTCTTCAAAAAGTTGTTTGCTTTGTACCCCTATCACGATGGCATTACCACCGGACTCTCCAAATTTCTTATGAAAAGTTTCTTGAATTTTATATTCAGAATTACTTTCCGGCATGGCTCCCGAAGAGTCGTAACTCATTCGGACTTTAGTAGCCTGGAAGCCCATAAATGCTGTTACAATTAAAATTAAAACTATTAAAGCAAGTCTGTACTTGAGGATAAAATCAACTATTTTTAACCACATTATTTTGAAAATTTCTATTTTTTTTAAAAGGAATGGCCAGCCCGAGAACGAGCCAGCCATATAAACCCTATCACCATGAAAACATCTTTATTACAATATACTGCTAGGAGCAGGTAATATTTATTTTTTCTTTTTAGGAGTAAAAATTGCAAACATTCTTCTTCCTTCCATTTTTGGCATTGACTCTAAAGAACCATACTCGGCAAGCTTTTCGGCAAATTTCAATAATAATAACTGCCCTCTGTCTTGGAATAATATGGAACGACCTTTAAATTGTACAAAAGTCTTTACCTTATCTCCATCTTGCAAAAACTTAATGGCATGTTTCAATTTAAATTCAAAATCATGGTCATCAGTATTTGGCGTAAAACGAATTTCCTTAATTTCAGATTGTTTCGATTTAGCTTTTTGCTCCTTATCTTTCTTTTTCTTCTCGTAAATAAATTTATTATAATCTACCAATCTACAAACAGGAGGTTCCGCATTAGGCGATATTTCCACCAAATCCACTTCTTTTTCTTCTGCAAGTGCCAAAGCCTCGGCTATGGACATCACTCTTGCCTCAAAATCATCACCAACTACACGAACGGTAGGAGCTTTAATCAATTCATTAATTTTATGTTCAGGCTCTTTTGGCTTAAACGGTACTCTTGGTTTCCCTCTTTTCTGCATTAAATATATTAAATAGTTAAAATAAGTTTATCTCAAGTGGCAAAGTTATTAAAAATTTAAACATCAATACATTTTTTGTTTAAATTTAATATTTTCTCAAATTATTTAAAGAAAACTATTTAGACTTAAAAGCACTAATAGCATTTTTGGCAAAATCACCCAAGATCAATCGGCCACTTATTGCCGCTCTTTCGGTTAATAAGGTATCCCAATGTGTGGTGCCTTCCCATAAAACAGCCTTTAAATCTTTCATAGCATCTGGACTGGATGCGGCTAAGGTATTTGCTAATTTTTCAATCGCCTCATCCATAGCTGCTATATCTTTACTTACAGAGGCAAACAAGCCTTTTTGAAAAGCCCACTGAGCATCTTTCCAGCCGGTAGCATCAATAGACATATCGCCAAATGCAGCTAAGCCTGTTTTGCGTTCAACCGCAGGTCCTACCACAAAAGGACCAATACCCACAGCCAACTCACTTAACTTAACAGAAGCAGCTTCGGTAGCAAATGTATAATCTGCTGCCGCTGCCAAGCCTACACCTCCACCAACTGCTTTACCTTGAACTCTGGCAATTACAAACTTTGGACATTTTCTGATAGCATTGATTACCATGGCAAAGCCACTGAAAAAAGTCAATCCATCTTCTGCATTATCAATGGTAATTAATTCGTCAAATGAGGCGCCAGCACAAAAAGCCTTTTCACCTTCACTCTGCATAATAATCACTCTTACGGCATTATCATTCCCTAAATCTGTAATAGATTGGGCAAGTTTTCTCAGTATGGCTCCCGGTAAGCTATTACTCATAGGATGAGCAAAAGTAACATAACCTATTCCATTTTCTTTAATCTCTACACTAACACTTCCGTCTGTATTTGCAATCATAATTTATCATTTTTTTTTATTATGCAAAAGTAAATGGAAACAGTTTAATTTCATAAAGAATCTTTCAATCTATTTATTAGAAAAAAAAATGTTCAGATTCAAAAGGTTGAAATAATAAATATCAGCCTTAAAATAATAAATATTTCAAAGTGAAAATGTATTTAATTAAAAAGTTGCCTGTTTTAGGCAACTTTTTAATATTATTTTAAAAAATAACACAATTAGCTATTGGCTACTAAATTTACTTTAAAATTAATTTCTTCACTTATTAAGTCATCAGCCTTACCGGGATAGGTAATACCCCAATCGAAACGCTTGATATTAAAATCTGTGTTGGCTTTGAAGGTCTTATCTGTAGCTTCGGTAACATTAGCCTTGAAGGTAACATTCTTGGTCACATCTTTTATGGTAAGATTTGCTGCTACTTCTACCGTTCCTACTCCTTTCCCAGTTACCTTAGTAATTTCTAATGTGGCATCCGGAAATTGAGCTGTATTAAAAAAATCTTCACTCTTTAAGTGTCCTTCCAATTTGCCTTTCCATTCACCTTGTTGATCCAGATTATTCATGCTGTGCATATCTATCACAATCTTTCCACCAGTTAATTGATCTCCATCAACTGTTAGACTACCAGATTTTATTTTAATATCACCATGATGGGTAGCCGAAACTTTTCTGCCTGTCCAATCTACCTTTGAATCAGCAATATTTACATTTAACTGGTTGCCAGCGGTTGCCGTAGCAACTTCAGTTGCCTCTGTGGTTGCTGCTTTTTCTCCTTCCGGATTACTTACACAAGAACTTGCATAAAGCATCCCCGTAACACCTAATACTAAAAATAATTTCTTCATCTAATCTTCTTGTTTTTTATTTTTGAAAATTTATTATTAGAGCAAAAATATTATTTTTAATTAACTAAAACATTAATTTACTATATTTTATATATTTTTTCACAAACTCCCATCTTTTTTCTTAATGTATTATTAAAACAATATTATTTCTTTCAATATACTTGTAAATAGTTTTAAAAATTAAAAAATTATTTTTTTAAAATCAATTAATTTTTCAAAAATAAAATAATTGATCTGTTTTTTCCAGATTGAAAAATGGAACAAAAAAAAATCATATTATATTTAGAATTTGAAATTAAATAAAGAATTAACCTAATAACTTATTTCATTTCCTTAACTTTGCACACTATGGAACATACTATCAGCAATACTCCTCTTACTCAGAAATATATTGACCAAGAAGAAAAATATGGTGCTCATAATTACCACCCACTACCTGTTGTGCTTGAAAAAGGCGAAGGTGTTTTCATGTGGGATGTTGAAGGGAAACGTTATTATGATTTTTTAAGTGGCTATTCTGCCGTTAACCAGGGTCATTGCCATCCTAAGATTATCAACGCCTTGATGGAGCAGGCACAAAAACTTACCTTAACTTCAAGAGCTTTTCATAGTAATCTTTTAGGAGAATATGCTGAATATATCACCCAGTATTTTGGTTATGATAAGGTATTGCCTATGAACTCTGGAGTGGAAGCTGTAGAAACTGCATTAAAATTAGCCAGAAAATGGGCATATAAAATTAAAGGTATTCCTGCAAACGATGCCATTATTATTACTGCAAAGG
This sequence comes from Edaphocola sp., assembly GCA_035444785.1. Taxonomy (GTDB): domain Bacteria; phylum Bacteroidota; class Bacteroidia; order Chitinophagales; family Chitinophagaceae; genus Edaphocola. The sequence continues at coordinate 44,851 of DAOMPL010000023.1, forward strand.
AAAATTTTCATGGCAGAACCATTAATGTAATCTCTTTCAGCACCGATCCTACTGCCAAAGAGGATTTCGGCCCCTTTGTTCCTGGTTACCAACATGTTCCTCATAATGATATTTCAGCCTTAGAAGTAGCATTACAGAATAAAAATGTTGCAGCATTCCTAGTAGAGCCTATTCAAGGAGAGGCAGGCGTTTATGTTCCCGAAGACGGTTATTTGAAAAAAGCATTTGATTTATGCAAGGCCCATAACGTATTATTTATGGCAGATGAAATTCAAACCGGATTGGCAAGAACAGGTAAAATGCTGGCATGTGACCACGAAGGTGTGCGACCAGATATACTTATCCTTGGAAAAGCCTTATCAGGGGGAACTTTACCCATTTCTGCTGTATTAGCCGATGATGAAATCATGCTAACCATAAAGCCGGGCGAACATGGATCAACCTATGGAGGAAATCCACTGGCCTGTAAAGTAGCAATGGCTTCTTTAGAAGTATTAAAGGAGGAAAACTTAGCAGAAAATGCAGCATTTTTGGGGGAATATTTCAGAAATAAATTAAAAGATTTAAACAACCCCTACATCAAGCAAGTTAGAGGAAAAGGTTTATTAAATGCTATTGTAATAGAACATTCCAATCCGGATGCTGCTTGGAATTTATGCTTAGAAATGAAAGAAAACGGCTTATTGGCAAAACCCACACATGGCGACAAAATAAGATTTGCCCCTCCATTGGTTATCACCAAAGACCAAATAGATGAATGTGTAGAGATTATCAACAAATCTCTATTAGTCTTAGAAATGGCATAGTTTTTTATAATAAATTTAATTTAGGATTGCCATTAATATAACGGCAAGTAAAGCTAGTTGCTTGGCAAGTTGTAATTATATTAAACTCTAACATTGAAACCTTAGACTATTGTTTTATTTTAACTTAAACCAATACACTGGTTTAAGTTAAAATAGAAAAGGATTCTTTTAATTTTTACCTTAATTTTTTTTCCGATATTAAAATTTTTAAGGAATCACAAGTTTTTCAACAAAAACGTTTTTTAAAGTTTTCACCTTCAGTAAATAAATTCCTTTTGAATAGTCCTCCAAAGATACTTTATTCCCTGTCCCATTAAATATTTCCAGACCCATACTATTATAAACAGCCCATTCAAAAGGTTCAATAGAAGAAGTTTCAATAAAAAATATTTTTTGCAACGAAGGATTAGGAAAAACCCTGAAAGTAAGTTTTTCGAAGCCTGTTTGAAAACCACCAACAGGAGGAACAGGAAAATATCCAGTATCACAAATAGGCGAAGTGCTGACCAAGGGAGCAAAAAATTGAGATAGTTGTAATATTCGATTATTTATATTGTCTATGTCATGGCAGCTTGAATTTGTAAATTGATCAGTACAACTTGCCTGCCCTAAAAGGAAGCTATATGGAAATTCGGTATTGGTAAATTTATTTTCAAACAAGTAACCATAACTATTCGAATTATTTAAGACACTAATAGCTCTGCTGCCATAAAGTAAAGGTGTATTTGCTATAGAATAACCATTATAACCATTAGTAAAACACCAACTTAATCCCCAAAATATTTTCTTTCTATCAATAGAAACTAATAAATCGCAAGGTTGGTGAAAAGTGAAAATTGCCGGTTTGGTTTTTCCAGACCTTGATTGTGCCAATAAATCAGTGAATATTCCTCCAAAAATATTAGCTACCCCTTTAATCGTATAATCAATATTAGTTGGTTCTATAGTACCATTTATTCCTCCTAAATCTGGTCTTAAAACGGAGTCTAAAGGAAAACTTTCACCTTGATTATGTTGACAATTTAAAGTACTTGAATTGGGTTTTGGAAGTTTATCTAATGCAAAAGTTTGCATCCATCTCTCAGAGGCAGTATCCATCAAAGCCACACCCATTGCAGTTATTGCCCCAGCACTCACACCTGATACAAAAATATTGTCCACATCAATCCTAAATGAATCTTTTCTATTGACAAAAAACCGGATTGCACCTTTTACATCCTGAATTGCTCTATAATTTGCCCGATACCATTCAGCAGTATCAGCGGCAAAAATACAATTGTAATTTGGGAAATTGCAGTTCCAAAAAGCATTGTCTGAAACAAAGCCCAAACGATAGTTCACCGAAGCTGTTACATAACCTTTCCTTGCAAACTGCTGACACAAACCCGTAACATCACTTTTGTCTCCAGAAACAAATGCCCCTCCATGAATCCAAATCATTAAAGGTCTTTTAGAAATATGCAGACTGTCATCACACTGGGGTAAATAGATATCCATTTCAAGGGTGTCTGCTAATCCATTAAACCCTGAAGCAATTCCATAAGGAATATTCATTAAACTGTCGTAATTAGGGTTTGCTGAAAAACTAACATTTCCCTGATTTTCTTATCTTTACAGCG
>DAOMPL010000024.1:0-45864 GCA_035444785.1 Edaphocola sp.
TAGCTATATTTCTTTAAAAACTTTTTGGTCTATTTAAAATTTCATTTTCGTATTAAAATCAATTTTTATTTATAAAAATTTAGGATAATTTTGAAAAGCTTAAACATTGTAATATGGAATTCTTTACAGAAAATTCAGCCACTTTTATTTTCTTTATAGGCTTAGCAATCTTTGCCTTGTTATGGTTGTTACCTATATTGATCATCCTAAGTTCGGGCAAAACTTCCGGAAAGGAAAAATTAGCCTGGGTATTGGCGGTCATTTTTATTTCCTGGTTTGCTTGGATTTTCTATTTATTATTAGCACCACTTAGTAAGAAATAAATAGGATTGGTATGGAAAATACCACAACAAAATTTGTTAATAAAAACAAATCTTCCTACTTCTTAATTTTAGAAAACTGAATTAAAATTTGTATCTTGCAACATTAAATAGGAGAGCAAAAAAATGTTGATAAAAGAGAAAATAAGCATAGAAGAATTTGATAACAAAGGTTATCAAATGAAACTTGTAGAACCTTTAGATGAAGAAAAAGCTATTTTAACTCATTATCTTCACAATATTCGAAATGGTGTTTCAAAACATTATAAAAAAGAAGCCTTAAATATATTAAAAAGTTATATTGAATGTAAAAATGAGACAGAACCGTTAATTATAGAAGAAGAAGCTGTTCAATATTTACTTTTTGAGGTTGAAAACGTTCCGTTTCCAACCCCTATTAATTATACTTTTAAATTTATAGATTTGTTTGCAGGGATTGGCGGTTTCAGGATTGCAATGCAAAATGTAGGGGGGAAATGTGTTTATACAAGTGAATGGAATAAGGATGCAAAAATAACTTATCGCGAAAACTTTGGGGAAGTTCCATTTGGAGATATTACTAAAGATCGAATTAAAGATTTTATTCCTGAACAATTTGATGTGCTTTGTGCAGGATTTCCTTGCCAGGCATTTTCGATTGCAGGATATCAGAAAGGATTTTCTGATACAAGAGGCACTTTGTTTTTTGACATTGAACAAATTGTAGAAAAACATCGACCAAAGGTTGTGTTTTTGGAAAATGTCAAAAATTTAGTTTCCCACGACAATGGAAAAACTTTTAAAGTTATCATCGAAATTTTAGAAGAAAAGTTAGGTTACAAAGTGTTTCACAAAGTTTTAAACTCAATGACACATGCAAATGTGCCACAAAATAGAGAAAGAATATTTATCGTTGCTTTTGACCCAGAAAAAGTTGAAAATTATAAAAAATTTAAGTTCCCAAGCGAAATTAAATTAACAAAAACTATTCACGATATTTTAGAACAAGGCAAACAGGACGACAAATATTATTATCCTAAAACCCACCCCTATTATCCTGAACTTGCAAAAACGATGACTAAAAAAGACACTGTTTATCAATGGAGACGAGTCTATGTAAGAGAAAATAAAAGTAATGTATGTCCTACTTTAACCGCAAATATGGGTGCAGGTGGACATAACGTACCTTTAATAAAGGATGATTTCGGAATTAGGAAATTAACTCCAAAAGAATGTTTTGCTTTTCAAGGATATAAAAATGCTGCATAATCTATGAAAAACAAAGGAAATAAGCACGAAAATTATGAAATCCTAAATTTATTAGGTTATGGATTAGCCAAATTTGATAATGAATTTATCAAACAATTTGGCTTCAAAACTAAACTTTCATTTTTTGAATATTTTGTTGAGATTGGGATAGTTGAAACTGGTAGTGTTGTTAAAAATAGAATGGATTTATTTGACCCTTTTTTTGAAAATAATAGAAAAGGATGGTGGCAAAAAGGTGATGCTTATATTCATAGAAAATTATTGATTGATAGTTTATTTGGAAATGAAAATGTAGTTGAATATTCAAATATTGTCAAACTATTTTTGAGAGATAATTTTAAAATCGAAGAAATGTTTGTTGAAGTAAAACCGATTGTAAAATCAAGATTTAAAAAACTACAAGAAACAGGATTGGAAGCTGAGTTATACTTTATGAATAATTATAATTCGATTGATATTTTCAAAAATGGAATTATTGAAGACGCTCGTTTGTACGGAGATGGTTATGATTTTCAAATCAATGTAAATGAAAATTCATTTTTAGCTGAAATCAAAGGGATTAGAGCGAAGAAAGGAAGATTTAGACTTACTGAAAATGAGTATTATAAAGCTCAAGAATATAAAAATGATTATATCGTAACTTTAGTTTTAAATTTAGATGATTTGCCTACTTTTTTAACAATTGAAAATCCTTTAAAAAATTTAAAATTTGAAGAAAAAATAATCAAGTCAAAAAAAGTTAAAGAATATTATTTAATGTCTGATATATGTTAAATTACACTGTAGAAATACTCTCGGTAAATCCATTTCCAATTAAATTAAACATGTGTGATTCTATTAATTGTCCTATTTGTGATAGCAATTTAACAGATGAATATGACATTAATTTAGATGATTTTGAATTTGATGATGATACTTCAATTTTGTGTAAAAATTGTGATACTCTGATTAAATTTAAAATAAAGAAAATTTAAAAATTGGTGATTTAACATTTCTCATTTATGCTTGGAACGCAGCATCCAAAAATAAAGGAAGTGAAACTTTACGACCGTTAAACGAAGTTTATATTCCAATTCCAAGAGAATTTCATAAAAAGTGCCCAAATTTTTTCACAAAAGATATTTTTGAATTTGAAAATGAACAAAAAAGTTATCAGGGCATTAAGGAAAATAAGCCGGAAATCCGTTTTTATTTACAACTTCCAAACGGCAAGAAAATCCCGTCTTTGGTTACACAAAGCAATATGAAAAGTTTGCAGTCAGGAAGTAATACCGAACGAGATGAAAACGGAAAACGATATGGACAATCAGCACTGGGTCAATGGCTTTTGGTAGATGTTTTGGGTCTGAAAGAACGAAAATTAGTAACCCGTGAATGGCTACAGAAAAAAGGAACTGACAGTGTTAGACTTTGGAGAAATAAAGATGATTATTCGATAATAAATATTGATTTTGCTCCGATTGGCTCATTTGAAGCATTTATGAAAGATGAACCAATACCACAAGATGAAGATTAGAACGCTCCAAAAACAAGTAGTTTTGCAAGAGAGTGGGAGAAGTTTTATATTTGAAAAAATTTAGTATATTTGAAGTGCGGTCCTCACTAAGAAATTTGTAACAATAAACCGCTCCCTCTCAAAGCTACAAAACTATCAACCCTTTATCTTAATCAATAAAAAAACAAACTAACGCAATGAAATCAACAGCATTTTCCATAGAAGCCTATTTGGAACAATTACCGGAAGATAGAAAGCCGATAATTGAAAAATTAAGAAATACCATTAAAGACCACTTGCCATCCGGTTTTGTAGAAGAAATGAGCTATGGAATGATAGGCTATGTGGTGCCACACTCTATTTATCCGGAGGGTTATCATTGTAATCCCAGTTTACCATTACCCTTTATCAGTATTGCCTCCCAGAAAAATTTTATTGGTTTTTACCACATGGGTATATATGCCGTACCTGAATTGATGCAATGGTTTACCGAAGCGTATTTGAAAGAAAATATTGGAAAGATGGATGCAGGTAAAAGTTGTGTCCGCTTTAAAAAGATAGATAAAATTCCATACGGGCTTTTAGCTGAATTGGCTCAAAAAATGAGCGTTAAAGATTGGATAGCTGTGTATGAGAAAAATTATAAAAAATGAAAATAAATATTAGAAAGGCTAAACCAGACGAGGCAAAAGTTCTTGCAGAGCATGTTATTTTGGCAATGGAAGCAATTGTTTTTAGCTTTATAGGAAGGACATCCCATAAAGAAGCAGTAGCATTTTTAAGTAGCTTAATTTCAGAAAAAGGGAATCAATATTCTTATGAAAACTGCCATGTGCTAGAGATAGACGGAGCAATAGTTGGGGTGGCGGTTGTTTATGATGGTTCAAAATTATATGAATTGAGACTACCGGTTGCCCAAAAAATCAAGGAGCTTTACCAACGTAATTTTTCCCCGGAAGACGAAACTGCAGCCGGAGAGTTTTATATTGATTCCATTGGCATAAATCCACAGTATCAAGGGAAAGGTATGGGTTCAATACTATTGAAATTTTTGATTGAAACCTATGTTAACCAAAAACAAAAGACTTTAGGCTTGTTGGTAGAAAAAAATAATCCGGCAGCAAAGAAATTATATATGAAACTTGGGTTTAAGGTAGTGGGAGAGCAGACTTTGGCAGGAAAGTATTTGGAGCATTTGCAACTCCATCCCTAAGAATTGTTGATAGACTGTAAAAGATTAAAGAGCTTTAGCGGCAAGCTCCTTGTTTTATGAGTATTCCGTCTTAAATTTGCAATTAAATTTTTTTATCATGCTTTGTATTTTCCATCAATCCACAGATCCTTATTTTAATATTGCTACAGATGAGTATATATTAAAACACATCAAAGAAGATTGTTTTATGCTTTGGCGTAATGATAACGCAATTATTATTGGCAAATATCAAAATGCATTGGCAGAGATTAATTATGAATATGTAAAAGCCAACAATATCCATGTGGTGCGTCGCATCAGTGGTGGAGGTGCAGTATATCATGATTTAGGTAATCTAAATTTTTCATTTACCAAGCAGGGAGAAAACATGAGCCTCATGGACTTTGAAGGCTATACTAAGCCAATAGTGGATGTATTGCAAGAAATGGGTGTCAATGCAAAGTTTGAAGGCAGAAACGATTTGATGATAGACGGATTGAAAATTTCAGGAAATGCAGAGCATATTTTTAGGAATAAAATTCTGCATCATGGCACCTTATTGTTTTCTTCACAAATGAAAAATGTGAGTGAGGCACTAAAAACACATCCTTTAAAATTTCAAGACAAGGCAGTGAAATCCATTCCAAAAAGAGTGACCAATATTGCAGACCATATGCCGGAACCCATCAGTATAGAAGAGTTTACAAAGCGGATAATGGATCACGTTGTAGCCTCCTTTCCGGATTGTAAATATTATGAATTTACACCTGAAGATATTGCCGCTATTGAAAAATTAAAACAAGAAAAATATATGACCGATGAATGGAACTATGGATTGGTAGCCGATTATAATTTCCAGAAGGCGGTGAAAACACCCGGAGGAATCCTTGAAATTCACATGGAAGTACAAAAAGGAATTATTGAAAAAATAAAAATTTTTGGTGACTTTTTTAATCTTAGAGATGTAGAAGATATTGAGCAAACATTAGTTAATTGTAAACATGAAGAGCAAGCACTGAGAACCGCCCTTTCTACATTTAAGATTGAAGAATATTTTCATGGAATAACGATAGAAGATATTATTAATGCTATGTTTTAAGTATTAATATGGAGTGAAAGTATTTGTTTTTCTTTATCCAAATTGTAACTATTACATCCATTTTTGGGGTTGAGCTTCTAATAACCATAAGTATCTTTTTTGTAAGGCCATTAAAGCATCATAATCAGTAAAACTAAATTGTAATTTACCTCCGGCAGTATAGAAAATTATTTTTCCGTAGTGGTTCTTCTTCTGCCAAAAATATTGTTTCATTGCTATCTTTTGAATCTTATGAATATTAAGATATTCTTTTTCTTTACTCCAAAATCCGGAATGCTTCATCAGCGTATCCTCAAAACAGTTTAATTGATAGCTCTTAAAAAGATTTTTTGCCCAAAATATTATTATCGGAATGCTGAGAAGCCCTATGGTTATGGTTGCCCAATAGGATAAGACTTCAAAATATAACATAGCTAACATAGTCATTGTTATCAAAATAAAGCGGATAAAGAAATGATAACGAATAAATGCTTTGTTCGGAGTCAGTTTGAAAATAGGCTCTTTTAAAGCATCCAAATTAATAAATTCAATTACATTGGAAACCTGATTATTATTCAATGCAGGGAAATAAATTAAAGTATCTATAGCCTCTATCTGGTCAAACTGGCTGATTCTTATATTGGTAATCTTCCAAAATCTCTGTAAGTAATTTTGTTGAATGGTGAGTAATTGAATTCTAGATGATCGTAAACTTACCATCTTTTGGTTGATTAATCCATGGCTGAGGCGTAATTCTTTTTCATTTTTCACGAAAGTAAAACCAAAATATTTTAGGGTAATCCTAAAGATATTCAACACCCATCCGGCAATTATTAAAGCAAAAACAAAAGCCAACACTTCTAATAGCCTAAAATTATCCGTTGAATATCCCGACTGCTCTAAGAGGTCGAAAATCTTATCCGACCCATATTCAAATAAAAAATTAAGCGGAATCAGAATAATTGCTAAGCCTTTTAAAGGGTTGATGCTGATGGCTAATTTTAAAAGATTGCCCATGCCCACTTTCCATTTTTGCTCTTTCGCTTTTGTTGCAATAGTAGCTTCCTCAAGAGGTATGGAATGATTTTCAACAATAGAATTACTTTTCAAATGCATTAAGGTCTGCATTAGATTTTGGGCATCTTGAGTTTTTAACGCCCTTAGTTTTACTTCTTGATGTGCGCTTCCGGCAGTGTCTATTTCTAAGGCAGAAAGTCCTAAAATCCTTTGCAACCAATTCCGTTTTATATGGATTTGCTGTATTCTGTCTAATTGGAATGTGATATTTGTTTTATGGAATACTCCTTTCTGGAGCTGAAACTCCAATTTCTCATAATCTATTTTAAAAAGGAGCTTATGATATTGGTAATAAGCGAAAATAAAAGAACCTAATAAATAGAGTAATAAAAATAATAGAAAAACTGCAATGGAATAGAAAGGGTTGAGCACCCTTTGAAGGCCAAGATAAGTCAATACTAAAAAGGAGAAGAATAATTTTACTTGTACGTAAAGATTATGCACAAAGTGTATTGCCACTCCCAATTCAGATTCTTTGGTGGCAATAGCATAAGGTAGTTTCTCGGTAAGGCTAGCTTTATCCTTATTTTCCATCAAGGTTTTGCTCATTTATTCTGGACAGTAAAAAAGCCCTAAGTTTTTCAGCTTCTTCCAATTTTATGCCCGGTATCCTGATTGTTCCATTCTGTAAACCGGCAGCCGTAAACATTTCTAATGAAGCTAATCGAAAAAAACGCATAAAAAAGGTTTCTGTTATTTTTACATGTTGTATTCTATTTATGGGAACTATGGTCAAGCTATTGCTCAGAACTCCATGTCTGTAAAGGATATCATGAGTCCGTACAGCAAATGACCTTTTTGAAAAAGAAAGTCTGGATAAAAATAATCCGGAAAGCAATACAAACAAGCTGCCTCCAATAATAATTAATAAATATTGCCGGAAAAATTCAGGAAAGAAATTTCCGGTTAGTCCTATGAGGAGTGTTGTAATCAATACTAAAATCAGGAAACGTAAAAGAATAACCTTCCAATATTTAGGCTCTATAGGGGTAAAATTCAAAGTCTCAACATCCTCTATTTGGATATTTTGTAAGTCTATACCCATATTCTGAAAGGGTGTTTGGTCCATAGTCATAAAATAGTTTTCTGCTTGGAAGGGTAATTATTAGGTGAAAATTATTCTTCAAAGATACCTGCACCCTGACGAATCAACTCCGGCACATCATTCACTAGGCTAATCACGGTAGAGCTTTCAATGGAACCTATACCACCATCGATAACGAAGTCCACCAGATGACCAAATTTTTCCTGGATAATTTCCGGGTCTGTATAATATTCAATGAGGTCGTCCTGGGGTAGAGAGGTACTCATGATAGGCCCACCCAAAGCTGCTGCTATTGCTTGTGAAATTTTATGATCCGGCACACGGATACCTACCGTGTCCTTCTTGCTTTTGAGCATTTTAGGCACCACTTTTGTGGCATTCAAAATAAAAGTATAAGGACCAGGAATATGGTTTTTCAAAAATCTGAAAATAGGATTACTAATGTTGGCAGCATATACATTAAGCTCACTCAAGTCCTTACACACAAAAGAAAATTGAGCCTTAGTCGGTTGTATGTTTTTTATTCTGCATATTCTTTCTATGGCTTTGTTATTATGTATATCACAACCGATACCATAAATAGTATCTGTAGGATAAATAATTATTCCGCCTTTTCTCAAGACATCAGCCACCTGGTTGAGCAGTCTTTCTTGTGGATTGTCAGGATGTATATGTATGAGCATAATAAAAAATTATTGTTGGTGCAATCAGCGAATATAAATAAGAATATCCATAATGTCATAAAATAATCATGAATATAAAAAAAGATTAATAGTATTTTTGAAATTCGGATGGAATTATCAAAGCATTAATCACTTAAACCCATATATTTTTGTAGAATATTAATATTTTCTGCTTTACCAACAAAAACTTCACAATAAATATAATATTTTTGTTCTAAAGTAGTTATTAATTTTGTAGCATTGCAATATAAGCCATTTAAATTTTGAATAAAGATAAAGTAATATTTTCACTTTTGACCATCTTGGGTCTTGTTTTATTAAGTAGATTTTCAGCACTTAATAAGCCTCATAGTTTTAATTACAATTTTGAAGCCTATGCTCCTCAAAATGAACCAGATACTAATAAAAAAATTGTAGTCAGTGCACCTCATCTAAAACCCGGTTCTAAAGAGTTTAAAGATAGCATGATACAGGCAAGAAAATTGTATGTGGACAGCTTAAAGGCCGCACAAGAAGCACAAAGAGATAGTTTGACCAAAGAAAGAAAAAGACTCACAGACAGCATAAATGTAGAGCGTCAAAGGATTGCTGACAGTACTTCTCAAGCCTTAAAAAAATATAATGATAGTTTGAAGTTGGCCTTGGAAACTCAAAGAGCCGAGAGAAAGCAATTTTTAGACAGTATCAGAGCTGTGCAGCAGGCAAAACGGGATAGCTTGGAAATTATTAGAAGATATAGAAACAGCAGAGTTTACAAGGATAGTGTGGCTCAAGTAAAGAAAGAACGTTTGGATAGTATTGCAAAGGCGAGGCAACAAAGAGCAGATTCTATGGCTAAAGAAAGACAAAAAATTAAAGATAGCCTTGCCGTAAAAAGAAAACACTTGCAAGACAGCTTGGAACAAGTCCGGAAGCATACCCAAGATAGCTTAGCTCAATCTAGAAAGCAGTTGCAAGACAGTTTGCAAAATGCAATAGCCCAGCAACGTGCCAAAAATAAGCTTGTAAAGGATAGCCTCGATGCCATAAGAAAAATTAGAACAGATAGTATTGCAAAAGTAAAAGCAGAAAGAGAAGCCTTAGCCGAAAAGAAAATTAAAGACCGAATAAAAGAAAAAAATGCTAAGGGTAGGCAAAAAGAGAAAGAAGAGCGGGAGGCCTATACCAATGAGAAGATGAGGAAAAAATCTTGGAATTTTCTCCGGAAAACTTATCATAATACCACCACTCATTTCAATTATTATTTCAATGGAAATGAGCGACTTGTAACTATTGAAAAAAATATGCTGAAAAATGCCGGTAATCAGTATGAAAAATTGTTGCCACTTTTCCCTTTTAATCCGGATGTGGATTCTAGCAAGTATGCTGCCGATTTGGATTCTCTTATTAGAAAAGCCAGTGTAGGCGTCCAAATTCATGATCCAAGAAGTAAATGGCAGGATGATTTATATTTCTTAATAGGAAAGTCTTATTACTACAAAGGAGATTATAAAAATGCAGCCGCCGCATTTAAGTTCATTATCGCAAATGCCGAACAAGAAAAGCAAGAAAAGGCAAAAACTAAAAAAGACAAAAAAGCCATAGAAGCTTTAGGGAGCCTGGCAGACAAAGAAAGTAGGGGTATCTTCCAACATAACTCTGCAAAAAATGATGCCGGTATTTGGTTGGCAATCGTTTTGGCACAAGACAGTGCTTATAATCTTTCTCAAACGGTGTTGAATATGCTACACAGTAGTAAGTTTTACAACCCTAATATAATGGAAGGTAGATTTGGTATGGGGCAAGGTTTTCTTGACCTCAAATCCGGCAATAATATTGCAGCTATCCAAAGCTTAAAATTGTTGTATGAAGATAATAATAGTCCTAATTGGTTAAGGCAGCGTGCTGCTTTTATTGTTGGACAACTTTTGAATAAAGAAGGTGCCTATGCCGGTTCTGATAGTGCTTTTCAAAAAGTAATTGACTTGAACCCAAATTTTGAAATGGAATTTTACGCTCGGTTGAACATTATTGAGAATAATATCGCCGGAGGAATGATTGAAGGCAATCAACTGCATTCCCAATTGAGCAAAATGAGCAAAGAATTGAAATTTAAAGATTATTATGATAAAATATATTTCGCACAAGCACAGGTTTACGAGCAACAAAACAACAGTTTAGAAGCGCTGTCCAGCTATAAAAAAAGTATTGCAGTCAATACTAAAAATACCATTCAAAAAGGCTTGTCTTTTGCAGGGATGGCAAACCTGTATTATATAGAAAATAAATATACTGAGGCAAAAACAAATTATGATAGTGCCTTGATGTTTTTAACACCTCAGGAACAACCCCTTTTTGAAATCGCTAGCAGAAGAGCGGGAGCATTGAATTATATTGCAGAGCCCGGAGCCATTGTTGCCTATACAGACAGCATTTTGACTTTGTCCGAGAAAACAGAGAAAGAGCAAAAAGATGTGGTGAAAAAATATTTGAAAGAATTAGAAAAACATTTGTTGGATAGCCTTTATGCAGCCAAAAATGCAATAGCAGCCAGTGCTGCTGCACTTCCGCCACCTATGGCATTGTCTGGTGGTAAAAATAGTTGGTATTTTGGTAATACCAATACAGTCCAGAAAGGAGTGAATACTTTTAAGCAAAAATGGGGCAACAGAACCTTAAAAGATAATTGGAATAGAAGTGACTTGTCCTCATCTGTTGCCGGTGGAACTACAGGTGGCGAAAATAATGAAGAGCTTTCAGAGGAAGACCAATTAAGAGCTACTATGCCTACCGAAGCGGAATTATTGGCAATGATTCCAAAAGGTAAAAACGAATTGGATAGTGCCAATAAGGTTTTAGAAGAGAACCTTTATCAGTTAGGCATAGGATATTATAAGCATATGGATGATATGCCGCAAGCAATTAAAACATTTGATATTCTTGATAGTAGATACCCTAACCATCCTTATGGTGCCGAGATAAACTATTATAGATATTTAATAGCATTAAACAATAATGAACCCGAAAAAGCACAAAAATATTTGGAAATATTACGGAGTCAATTTGGCCAAACAACTTGGGCAAAATTGGCAATTCCTAATACTCAAGGACAACCGACAACCGGAGGGTTAAGTATTGCAGACCATTATAGTGCTACTTATGCTGCACTGATGAACCAACAATTTAATCAGGCTATAATAGATGCCAATGCTGCACCTACTATTTTTCCAAACGAAATTAAACCTTATCTTAATAAATATAAATTAGTGGCTTATGCGGCCATGGTAGGATTGAGTCAATACAAAGATGCAGATAGTGCATTGTCAAAGTTTATTGCCGAAAATCCAAATGATGAAACCATCCCTTGGGCCAAAGAACTCCAAAAATTAATAAAGGGAGAACTTACAGCTCAAGCGGCCAAACCGGTTGGAAGCAGTAGTTCCAATGACCCTTTGGTGCTAGCAAATGGGCCTTCTCAAAGTTTTGTTTTTACTCCTAAAAGTTTACATTATGTATTGGTGTATTCCAAAATAGATAACGATAACCGTCTAATGGGGGTAAGAGCAGGACTCCAAGAATTGAATAAGACCAACGCAAGTTTTAAGGATATGAGTGTTAGTATGACACAGCTTACAGCACAACAAAATTTGGTGGCTATAGGGGAGTTTAATGATATGGAAGCAGCAAAAAAATATATGAGTTTTATCAAAAAAGAAAAGAAAGTTTTTCAAGCCTTTAGTTCACCTACCGATTATGAGATTATTATGATTTCTAACGATAATATAATTAAGCTTTACACAGAAAAAAACATGGGAGATTATTTGAATTTTTATAAAAGTAAGTATTAATAAAAAGTGTTTTCTAGCTGAAACCATTGCTGGGTAGATGTTTTTAAAATTTTTTTATTTTTTTTTTGAAAAAAAATTTTGCTGAAATAAAAAATGTTCTATCTTTGCAATCCAATCGAGAACGAAAGGGTTCAAAATTCTTCCTTAGCTCAGTTGGTTAGAGCACCTGACTGTTAATCAGGGGGTCGTTGGTTCAAGTCCAACAGGGAGAGCAAAAGGGTTACTAAGCGTAACCCTTTTTTTATTTTTTTATTATGCTATCTTACCAAAATCTAAATTTCTTAATTACCTTTAAGGTCTTATGGCATCAATAGGAATTTTCGACTCCGGATATGGAGGACTTACCATTTTTAAATCCATAGTGGATCTATTGCCTCAATATAATTATATTTATTTGGGGGATAATGCCCGTGCGCCTTACGGAAACAGAGATTTTGAAACCGTTTATCAGTTTACATTACAAGCTGTAAAATGGCTTTTTGAACAAGATTGTGATTTGGTAATTTTAGCCTGCAATACGGCATCTGCCAAAGCATTAAGATCCATACAGCAAAAAGACCTCATACATTTCAATTCCAATAAAAGAGTATTGGGGGTGATAAGACCTACCGCAGAGGTTTTAGCCAATTATTCTAAAACTAAGCATGTCGGTATTCTTGGAACATTAGGCACTGTTCGTTCTCAATCTTACCTTATAGAAATTGCTCATTTTGCTCCGGAAATAAAAGTTGTGCAACATGCTTGCCCACTATGGGTACCGTTAATAGAAGCTCATCAGCATAAAAGCACAGAAGCCTTAGAGGTGTTTCGCAATGATATAGAAACGTTGTTTAAAGAAGATAGTCAAATAGATACACTACTTTTAGCTTGTACGCATTATCCTTTGGTGAAAAATATTATTCAAAAGTTTGTGCCTGAAAATGTAACTATTGTAAGTCAGGATGAGTTGGTGGCTAATAGCCTAAATGATTATTTGAAAAGGCATGCTGAAATGGAGGGGCAGATGGATAGAAACGGAAAGCAATTGTTTTTTACAACTGGTGATACGGCTGATTTTGAAGCTCATACACAACTCTTTTTTGGAAAAGAAATAAAAGCTTATAAAGCAGAACTGTAAAGTCATTGTTGAAGAAAAATCTTAAGTTTGGTTGAACATTTTGCCCTAAAGGAGTATTAAAAAAATTTACCAACTTTATTTCATTAAACAGTGTCTATTATTAATAATTTCTTTGATAATCGTTTTTTCACCAAAATAATCTCTATTATTAACTATATTTGTACCTTATATCTTTAACATTACGTTAGAGGAGTTAGATTTCTAAATTTTTTTGTTAAAATTAATAATAATGAATAATTTTATTTTTAAGCTGAGAAGCATAATGCTTTTATCCATATTCGCTTTATGGGGCGGTTGGAGTCAGGCACAGACAACAGTAACTATCGGTTCTGGAACAGCCACCAGTAACTATTTACCTCTGTATTATTTGTATGATTACAATTATACTCAAACTATTTACTCGGCTGCCGAGCTAAATGCTGGTGGAGCCTCAAGTTCTGGTTTTATTTCTAAAATAAGATGGAAACCTACCGCCTCTGTTTCAACTGTTAAATGGAAAGATATAGTTGTTTATCTAGCCAATACTGGTCAAAATGGATTTACAAGTACTGCGAATTATATTCCTGTTGGCTCTTTGACTCAGGTATTTAATGGTCAGTTGCCTGCTAATACGGTTGCTAATCAATGGTTGGAAATTACATTGGCTACTCCATTTCTTTGGGATGGTATTAGTAATTTAGTAGTGGCTGTTGATGAAAATACTCCTGATTATGGCAATACACCTAGTTGGGCTGGATTTACTGCTACTCCCATAGGATCTGGGGGCAATAGAGCCGTTTATTACTATCAAGATAATACTGATATCAATCCGTCAAGTCCGAGTGCGGCCACTCAAAATACCACCAATTCTATAGCACAAATCCAGTTTGAATGGACACCGGGTGCCCCTTGTTCTAATCCTGTCAATGCCGGCACTGCTAATATTACAGATTCGGTTTGTCCTAATACTGCTTTTTCATTGGCAGCCACCGGTATTACTGTTGGAACAGGTATGGCATATCAATGGCAATCTGCTCCTGCTGCCACAGGACCTTGGACAGATATCGTTGGTGCTACCTTTGCCAATTATAGTCATCCCGGCATTACTACTGCTACTTATTTTAGATTAAAATCTGTTTGTAGTGCAGGTACTCCTGCTTATTCCACTGCAGATTCTGTTAATGTAAAGTCATTTATAGATTGTTATTGTACTCCTACCTATTCTTATGGTTGCTCTAATGGTTCAAATATCAGTAGCTTTGCTACAACAGGTGCCATCACTAATGTTACAAATAATAATACAGGTTGTGCTTCTGGTTCTCTGGGTTATTCTGATTATACTGCTATGCAGATTTCAGCCTCTCAAGGGATGACTTTTAATTTTTCTGTTACTATTGGGAGTTATTCCGGCGGGGTTAAAATATGGGCAGACTGGAATCAAGATGGTGTTTTTGATCCGGTTAATGAATTATGTGCCGCTTCTACTTCCACGATAAGCTCCGGGTCAACCTTTACAGGTACAATTACGGTGCCCGCTACTGCTGTAGGAGGTGTTACCAGACTTAGAGTAAGAGATGTTGAAAGTTATACTGTTTTTGCACCTTGTGATAATTTTAGTTATGGTGAAACTGAAGATTATTCTATTAACGTAACTGCTATGCCAACTTGTGCTACCCTTACTTGGCCTACTTCAATAATAGCTAATGCTTTACCAGGGTCTTTATGTGTGAGTGGTAATTCAAGCTTATCGATAGATTCACTTTTGCCGGTAGGTACAGGAGTTAGCACCCAATGGCAATCAGCCCCATCTGCCACAGGCCCTTGGACTGATATTACCGGTGCTACCTCTACTACTTATACTGCTAACGGTATCAATGCTACTACTTATTTTAGATTACAGGCAAAGTGCAATGGTAATGTAGTATTAAGTTCTACACCTGATACGGTTGTTGTCACTAATCCGGGTACGGTTACTACTAATGGAGCTACCCGTTGTGGTCCGGGTTCTGTAACCCTAACAGGTACCTCAAGTATTCCTGGAAATACGGTGGCCTGGTACACCGCACCTACTGGTGGCGTTCCGGTGGCGACAGGTACTTCTTTTACCACTCCTTATCTGCCTTCTACTACTACATATTATGCGGCCTCTCAAGGTAGCTCCGTTTCTATGCCCCCGACTTGGTTAGGTATGGGTACTACTATCTCTTATAGTCCTAACCCATATTACACTACTTTCTGGGGTAATAAAAATCAGTATTTAATAAGAGCATCTGAATTGCAGGCATTAGGGTTGACAGCCGGGAACATTCAAGGTATCTCCTTTCAAACTACCGGTTCTTTTGCAATGAACTTAACCAATTTTACCATTGCCATGAAGCAAACAACAAGTACAGCCATGGCAGCCGCATTTGAAACAGGTTTAACCACCGTTTATTCCAATCCTTCTTATGCTCCGGTTTTAGGTTTAAATACACATACCTTTACCACTCCTTTCGTTTGGGATGGTTCTTCCAATATTATTATTGAAACTTGTTTTAACAATAGTGCTTGGTCTAGTGGATTTCAAATATTAGGTACTAATTTGGGCTATACTCCTACTGCTTATGGCTATGGTGATTTGCCTACTATTTGTTCTCCTGGTCCGGCATCTATTTATACCTCAACATTCCGACCTAATATTCAATTTGATATCAATTCTGCTTGTGGCTCTCCAAGGGTAGCTACGGTGGCTACCATCACTCAGGGTAGTGCTGTAACCAAGTCTGCTCCTCAGGTGGTTTGTAATAACGCCGTTGCCACTATAAGTGTTACCTTGCCTTCAAATGGTCAATATGTACCTTATAAGTTTTATCCAACAACAGATTTATATACTAATGTTGCTGGTACAACACCTTATACCGGAGGTGCTGCTACTACTGTTTACTTTAAATCTGGTACATCAGGACAGCATACTATTTATGCTATAGGTGGCGATACTACTGTTGCTGCAAGTGTTTGTTCAAGAGCGGATACTTTCAATATCTGGGTGCAACCTGCTAGTAATACTATAGAGGCTAAACCGGATACTATTTGTGTGAGTGATACCTCTAAATTGACATTAGTTACCGATACTAATTTTTACGCCGGTAGCATCCAATGGCAACAATCTACCAACGGTACTACTTATACTAATATTGCCGGGGCTAACGGAAAAACCTATATTACTCCTGTTTTATCTTCAGATAGATACTATCGTGCCGTTATTTCAGCAGGTGGCAATACTTGTTACACAGTAGATAAACAAATATTAGTGTCTAATCCTGCTGTGGTAAGTGTTCAAAATGGAGTCCATTGTGGACCTGGTTCGGTAGCTTTAAGTGCAACACCAAGTACCAATTCCAGTATTAAATGGTACACCAGTGCTACTGGAGGACTTCCTGTGCATACCGGAAGTAATTTCAATACGCCTAATTTAACTACAACAACTACCTATTATGCTGCTGCTGGTACAGGTGGTGCTCCAGCTCCTCCAACTTGGATAGGTACAGGTACAGGTACTTCGTCCGGTAATCCTAACCCATTCTATACTTTATATTATGGCTTAAAAAATCAGTATTTGATAAAGGCATCTGAATTAAATGCTGCGGGATTAAGTGCCGGTTTAATTACCAATTTGGCTTTTGATGTAGTGGCAAATACCGGTTTAGCTATGAATGGACTGTATATTTCAATGAAGAATACTAGTGTTTCTGCATTATCTACTACTTGGGAAAGTGGATTGACTACCGTCTATACACATCCTTCAACATCATTTATGCCAACAGCTAATAGTGTAAATGACTTTTTATTCCAAACGCCATTCTCTTGGGATGGTTCTTCTAACTTATTGATAGAAGTATGTTTTAACAATACAGCTTGGTCTTCTGGTCACTCTGTAAAATATACGACTAACTTAGGTTTTAATGCCTCTCATTATTATCAAGCTGATAATAGTACGGTTTGTACAGCTCCATCCTCCGGTAGTGTTTTAACTAGCCGTCCTAATATGAGATTTACTATTTTAGGAGGTTGCGAGGCTCCTCGCCAAGCCGTAACTGCTACTATCAATCCATTACCGGCAATTAATTTGGGTAATGATTTGGATACTTGTGCAGATATGAGTTTTGGAATTACCTTAAATGCAGGACCTCAACCTAATAATGCTACCTATTTATGGGATAATGGAGACACTACAAGTTCTAGGAATATTAACCAATCCGGAACTTACTATGTAGCAGTAACCAATAGCTATGGCTGTACAGGAACAGATACTATCAACACTTCTATCAAGTATAATCCTATTGTGGATTTAGCTAGTAATGGAACTTCAATGTGTCAAGGTGGTGTGAAAATATTAGATGCCGGAACCGGTGGTCAAAACGGAGGGTCTTATTATTGGAGTACCGGAGCTACTACCCAAACTATTTCGGTGAATGCTTCCGGCAACTATATAGCCTATGTTACCAGCCCTGAAGGTTGTTTGACGGTTGATACCGTTGCAATAATAGTAAACGGAAATATGCCGGAAACCGAAGGTATAACCTCTTTAGCTACTGCTCCTTTAAGTTTTAAATTTAATGTTGTTAATCCGCAATATGCAGTAAACTATGACTGGGATTTTGGTGATGGAACACCGCCATTGTTACAACAAAGTAATCCTACTCAAACCCATAGCTTCCCTGGAAATGGTAACTATTGGGTGAAAGTAACTACTCATAGTATTTGCGGGGAAAAAACAGATAGCTTACAAGTATCTATTATTGGGGTAGGTATTAATAATGTTGATCATAACATTAAGATAAAAATTTATCCCAATCCTACAGATGGTCAGGTAGTAAATATTGAAACTGAAGGCAATGTGGATATTTCGGAAATTGGTATTTTCAATCTTTTAGGACAACAAGTTTTTGAGAATAAGAAAATGCAAAAACAAGCCGGTAAATACCAAATGCAATTAGGCAGTCATTTACCCGCAGGTATGTACAATATCAAAATAAAAACCGATAATGGTGTTGTCAACCGCAAATTGGAACTTTTAAAATAATCCATTAAAAAAGAATAAAAGCTGCCCTTTTAGGAGAGGCAGCTTTTATTTTTAGTAGAAATGAAAAATAACTTTTTTGCAAAACAATTATTGGCCTGGAACCAAAATGACAATAGCAGAGCCGTACCTTGGAGGGGAGCAACAGACCCCTATAAAATATGGCTTTCGGAAATTATGCTACAACAAACACGGCTGGAGCAAGGCTTACCTTATTATTTGAAATTTATTGAACAATATCCAACAGTTCATGATTTGGCTCAGGCACCAGAGGAGGAGGTTTTTCTTCTTTGGCAGGGATTGGGTTATTATTCCAGATGCCGTAACCTCATTTATACTGCAAAATTTATTTCTGAAAACTTAAAAGGAAATTTTCCCGATAATTATAAAGAATTATTAAAGCTTAAAGGTGTGGGAGCTTATACTGCCGCAGCTATTGCCTCCTTTGCCTTTGGCGAGGCTGTTCCTGTAATTGATGGCAATGTCTATAGGGTTTTGTCCCGGTTTTTTGCTACAGCAACCCCAATAGATACCACCGAGGGAAAAAAGAAATTCCAATATTTAATACAACAAGTTTTTGACCCTGCCCATCCTGCTGAATTTAACCAGGCTATCATGGACTTGGGTGCTACCGTTTGCACACCCAAAAAACCTGATTGCCAACATTGTCCTTTAAATAAATATTGTAAGGCCTACCATCAAGTTGCAGTAGAATGTTTTCCTGTAAAGTCGAAAAAGATAATTGTTAAGCATCGTACTTTTGACTATTGGGTCTTTATTTTTGAAGAAAAAGTTTTTATCAAAAAAAGAGAAGAAAAGGATATTTGGCAAGGTCTTTTTGAGTTTTACCAAGAAGAATTTGAAGTATTACAAACAAGGTTAAAGAGTTTGAAATGTGTTGAAAGCCTTGCTCCTAAAGTATTTGAAACTAAACAAAAATTGACACACCAAATCATTAATAGCACTTTTTCTATTGTAAAAATCAATGAGGTGCCTGATTTTTTAAATACAAAAGGAATGTGGGTGCCCATTGAAGCATTAAAAAAATTTGCATTTCCTAGGACAATTCTTTCTTTTTTAAAAGAAATACATTATTTTTATTATCTGAAATAAAAAACACACTTCTATTTTAAACAAAAAATATTATTATGAGAGGAATTAATAAAGTTATTTTGATTGGTAATTTAGGTAAGGATCCGGATGTTCAGCATATAGAAGGAGATATTCCTGTAGCAAAATTTCCTTTAGCTACCACAGAAATGAGAAAGGAAAAAAATGGTAATGTCGTATCTGAAACAGAATGGCATACCATAGTTTTGTGGAGAGGATTGGCAGAATTAGCGAGAAAGTATTTGCATAAAGGAAGTTTGGTTTATATTGAAGGAAGATTGCATACCAGAAGCTGGGAGGATAAAGACAAGAACAAAAGATTCCAAACTGAAATCATAGCAGAGAACCTCGTAATGTTGGACAAACGCAAAGATGGAGAGCAAAATGGCTACAAGTCCGGGTCTGTGGATGAGTATTTGAGTGGGGCCGAAGACAGCTCTTCAGATGAAGTTTTACCCTTTTAAGTAATCATTTTTTGTTTTTTTGTAGCTTTGTTGGAATCTTTGTAAAGTTTCTTGCCAAGTACTGTTTCGTTTTATGATAATTTTTAACCAAATATTTTTATTAGCAGCACCATCTTCAATTTCTGTATTGGTGATACTGTTGTTATTTGTTCTTTTTTTGGCTTCAATAGCCGCCGGTGCCGAAGTTGGGTTTTTTAGCTTGAAAATGAAAGATATAGATGAATTAAAAACTAAGGATGATACCAATTCCAGACTTATTATTTCGATTTTAGAAGACGCAGAATTGCTCTTGGCTAGCTTGAGAGTATCCAAATATTCTTTGTCTATATTATTTATTTTTTTATTTAATTTTTTGGCTAATTCTGTTAAAGATGAAACATTAAACCCATTTGTTTTTAAATTGAGTGCTTTGCTAATTGGCCTAATTATCCTGCTGCTCTTTATCGAGGTCTTGCCCAAAGTTTATTCTAAATATAGTAATATAAAGATGACGGCATTTTCTGTTCCGGTGGTTAATGTGCTGTACCTTACCTTTAAAGGGGTCAGCCAGTTTTGGGTAGATTCTGAAAAAGACAAAGAAGAAAAAAGAACCAAAAGCCTTTTGTATTGGGACAACCTTAAAGATTTAGAAAACGTATTAGAAGCCAATATTGGTCGTCCTGCAACCAAAGAAGAAGTTGAAATATTTAAAGGGGTTTTAAAGTTTGGCAATGTCAGTGTTAAGCAGATAATGGTGCCCCGGATAGATATTATTGCCGTCCGGGAAAGTTGGGATGCTAAAAAAATGAAAGAAAAAATATTAGAATCTTCACAATCTCGACTTCCGGTTTATAGCAATAATATTGATGAAATAATTGGTGTTATTCACGCAAAAGATGTTATTCCTTACTTAGACGAAAACCATTTTGATTGGCATACGCTTATCAGACCGGCATATTTTATCCATCAACATAAATTGATTAATGATTTATTGAACGACTTTAAAAAAGGTAAAGTTCATTTTGCTGTCGTTGTAGATGAATTTGGTGGCACTGCCGGCATTATTACGCTAGGCGATTTGATGCAAGAAATAGTTGGCGATATCAAGGACGAATTTGACGAACAAGCATTTAATTTTAGAAGAATCAATGATAATGCTTTTATCTTTGAAGGTAGAATGTTGATAAATGATATGTGTAGGATAATGGATACACCATTGGGGGTTTTTGCCGATGCACGAGGCGAGAGCGATTCTGTGGCTGGATTGGTATTAGAACTTGCCGGTAAGTTTCCTAAAGTAAATGAAATTATCAGTTATGAACAGTTTGACTTTACGGTACTTTCTGTGGACAAACTGAGGATAGAAAAAGTAAAAGTAGAATTTGAATAGTATTAAAAAAAGGATACAGCTTCCAAAGTCTGTATCCTTTTTTGTATTTATGATAGCTCTATTTACCACCACCACCTTGCATTCCACCGCCCATCTGTCCGCTATTGTCTTGCTTTAAGTCATCGTTTTTGATAGTCTTATCTTTCTCATATTGCATTTTACCAAAGCTCCAGTTAAAGCTCAATCGGATACCTCTACCACTAAAATAGGTATTGACATCTTGACGTGCATTTTCATATTCAAAGCGGGTAGGTACTTTCATATTCGCCGTTAAAAAGTTTTCAGCAGCTATACCTATTTGTGCTTTACCCTTTAAAATGCTTTTTTGTGCTCCTAAGAAATAGTAATACCATCCACCTTGAACGCCTTGCAGCATCACCTGATTACCTCTATACATGGCAAAACCATTGATACTCCAACTGTTGTTAATTTGGTAATTGCCATAGACATTTCCGGTAAACTCAAATCCGGTGTTACTTTTGTTGAGGCTAGGGCTATGTAAGTTTTTATAATAAACACTTCCATTAATATTCAACATCAATTTTCTGAACAAAGTCACTCCACCAAAAACATCGGCTCCTGTAATATTGGCTTTAGAAATATTTCCAAAAGTGGTCCTGCTTATACCATTGCTATCCACATGGGTGGTTTGATCTATGGCATTATTAGTAATTCTATGGAAAAGATTTATATTGATGCTGGAACGTCCTACAAAGGTACTGTAACCTAACTCCATATTATGGGTTCTTTCAGGATCCAAATGAGGATTACCTTGTTTCAAATTCATGGGGTCGCTATAATCTATATACGGATTGATGAAATCAATAGAAGGTCTAGTGATCCTTTTGTTGTAAGACAATTTTAATTTGTTGAAATTTCCCAAATCATACATGAAAATAAGGTTTGGCAGGAAATTATGGAACATTGGCAATTTGAATGCACCTCCATTTGCTTTATTGTCTCCATTGATATAAGTGCCTTCATATCTTGCACCTGCCACCATATTTAATTTTTCGGCAAGGGGTGTGCTCAATTGACCATAAGCGGCACCTACAAACTGGTTATAGCTTAATGCTCCGGAGCGGTTGGGCAAGATGCTGTAATCATCCTGTCCGGCATATTTCCCTTTAATGCTAAACTCGCTATTTATGGAGCGGTCAATGGCCTTTAATCCATATTCAAATTTTTGTCCTTTCTTTTTTAGCGGTTCCACAAAATCAGCCTGAAAGGTAAGTTCATTATCTTTCTTGGTATTGTCGCTTAACTCGCTGTAATTAATCAATCCTGTGTTTCTGTCAGTATTATCACTGGTATAGCCCGCATTGGATTGGTTAATGGTGTAAGCTGCCAATAAATCCATGGTTCTGCCGGGTTTGTTCTTTGATTTTTTAGAATAAGCAGTATTGAAACCATAATTATTTCTTGGTGCATTTTGGTTTGTGGTTCTATCATAATAAGTGCCTAAAGAAGCATAATCGCTTTTAAGGCTGTTGTTTTGTTTCCAGTTTCCGGGATTATAATTGATGCTTGCTTGAAAAGAAGATAAAGAGTCTATTTGGTAATCCATACCAACCTTACCCCAATTAAAGAATCCACCCATTTCCATTACAGAATGTGTTTGAAGGGTAGTAGGATTTGAGGGGTCGATAAAATCGGTTCTGGTGCCATCCGATCTTAAAACCATGGACCATCTCCCGATACCCAGGCTGGTATTAAGTCCTAATTTTCCTTTACGGTAATTGATACTGGTGCCTAAATGACCATTGAGTAAGTTCTCGTCAAAATTATAGCTGGGTCCGGCAAAGATGGTGCCACTCCAGCCTCCTTTAATTTTCTTTTTAGTTACAATATTAATCACGCCTGAGGCTCCTTCACCATCATATTTGGCTCCGGGACTGGTAATCACTTCAATATTTTTTATGTTTTCGGATGGTATCATTCTAAGTGCATCTTTAGGTGAGGATGCTATTAGTTCAGAAGGTTTGCCATCAATTAAAACTTTGATATTGCTGCTGCCTCTAAGGCTCACATTGCCTTCCATATCCACCGTTACCATGGGCACTTTTCTTAGGACTTCTGTGGCAGAGGTGCCGTTGGCAGATTTGTCGTTTTCTACATTATAATTGATACCGTCCGGTCTTTGTTCTATCACTTTTTTAAAATCGGTAACTACTACTTCTTTTAATTGGGTAACATTTTCTCCTAATGCGATATCGCCAAGATGGAAATGTTGGTTACTAATGCTAACCTCTTTTTTGAAGTCTTTAAAGCCAATGTAATATACAGTAAGTGTGTAAGTTCCGGCAGGAACATCTTGTATAGAAAAGGTTCCATCTTCTTCTGTATAGCTGACATATTGCTTTTTGAGGTTGGTTTTGTCCACCAAGATTACATTTGCCATTTCTAAGCCGGTAATTCCAGAGTTATCCGTAATTTTCCCACTCACGGTAAACGTTTGCGACACTTTTTGGGTAATTGCATTTAAGGGATTTTGGTCTTGGGCATAGATTATTGATGGAGATAAGGCTAAAGAGCCGACCAGTAATAATTGATATGTTTTCATAATAAAGTATTATTTTACAAAGTTAGCGTTGAGTATTTTAATTTTTTTCACCCAGTATGGGGGATTTTGAAGCAAAGTTCCTTAAAGTGGGATTAGTTTTAAAGAAAAAATCGGTAAAATGAGGGGAACAATCGGTGAAATATACCCATCTAATTTTTATTCTCACCTTTAAAATAAATATTCATTATTTTGAATTACAATATTTTAACTTATCTTTGAGTTCAGTTGAACTGTAAAGACAGGTTCAGTACCTTTCAAGTTAATGGTTTAATTAATAAGAAATTACTAATAGGATGATTGCTTTACTTTTTTCATTTCAATCTTCCCAATGCATCTAAAAAAATTTATGATGGATATAAAAAATTACGAACTCCCAAAACTCTGTATTTCATCGATAGTAAAGAACTATTGGGTTTAGATTCTTTATACAAACAGAAGATAAAAGAATCTCAAAGTAAAAAACAAAGGAAATAATTAAATGAAACAAATTATCACCACCATATTAGGAAAAGAAGACGGAAGCTCTATGAGATTTAATGTTTATCCTTTTTATCTCCATTGGTTTGGTTGGTCAAAAAAATTAAAAAATAACATGCAGTCAATACTATTATCTATTCTTTTATCAATTTGTTTCCTTTGTTGTTCAACTAAGAAAGAGTTAATGATGTGCGACCGTTATACTGAAAAATGTGACCTAAATGAGGTTAAAAGTATGGCAGATTGTACCATGAAAAAAACGGGTTATGAACTTGAGATATTGAACAGAGAGATAACAGAAAGCGATACTGTTTTTATCGTGCAATATTTGCCTAAAGATACTTTGATAAGGGGAGGCGGAGGAGAAATAAAAATATCAAAGAAAAAATGTAAGGTAATAGAAATAAAACGTTACCAATAAAGCTATTTTTGATTTCACCGGCTTTATTGCCAATTTATTTGGTGGTGGCAGTTTTTTTATTGTATTGTAAAGTTTATTTTTCGTCCAAGTCCAAATTCGATAAGTTTATAAAGTGTCGAAAGTTGGATGTCGCTGTGTCCATTTTCTATTCTTGAAATAAAACTTTTCTTCGCTCCAATTTTTTCGGCAAGTTGTTCCTGTGTCATTTTAGCCAATTTTCTTTCTTCTTTAATCAACTCTCCAATCGCAAATGATTTGGCTTTAATTTCAAAGTCGGTTCTTTCTTTTGTACCAATTTTTCCATATCTTTTGTCAAGATGTTGGGCGAAAGTTTTGATATTTTTATTTTTTGTTTCCATTATTTTTTCTTTTTTGTTCGATAAAATATTCGTCCATTATTCTTTCTGCTTTTTTCAGTTCTTTTGTTGGTGTTTTTTGAGTTTTCTTTTGAAATCCGTTAAAAAGAACAACTAAATTTCCTTGGTCAAAACAGCAAAATATCCTGTAAATATTACTTTCATATTCAACTCGAATTTCAAATAGTCCTTTTACACCCTCAATACTTTTAAAAAATTTGGTCGGAACACGTTCAAGAATGGTCATCATAAAAAGCACTTCGTCAATTTTGTCCTTTACTTTATCAGTTAAGGTTTCGAAAAAGTCGTCAAAATAACTTTTGTAAAACACAATTTCTCTAATTGTATCCATTCGGCAAAGTTAACTAATAATGGAACAACATCAAAATAAAATAGAAATTTTTCCCCTTTGGTTGTTGCCCTCACCAACCAATTCCGTCATAGTATAAAAATTTAATACAACGCTCTGTGAAAAAACAATGAAAATTCCGGCTTTAACTTCCCTAAGGAGCAAACTTGATAATACCTTTTATTTACTTTTAGCAAATATTTAAAATAACATTAAGTTTGAAGGGTGTACATTTGCTTTTGTACATTTATCTTTAGAATGAGAAAACTTTTATTCTTACCTTTTGTTTTTATTTTTGTTAGCTTTTATTCTTGTAAGGATAAGGGTGATGAAATGTTTGAAGTTTCCGGGAAAATTAACGGAATGCCTGAGAACGAATTAATAATTATGGATGAGCTGGGTCTCGATAATGAGGTTAAGGTTATCGATTCTACCAGAAGCAACAAGGATGGTGCTTTTAAGCTTGCTGCCTATAGCGACAAGAGTCAAAAGTTGTTTAGGATTCGTTTAGGTAATAGAGCATTGTTTTTGGTGAACGATTGCAACCATATTAAAATAAATGCCAACTGGAAAGATGCCGAAACCAATTATACTATTGAGGGTTCTCAAGGTTCTGCCAGCTTAAAAAAATTAAAAGATCATTTGGATATTTTTGATCGCCAAGCTACTGAAATGCACATTGCCCTAGCTAAATTACAGCAAGACCCAAAGGCAAACGATTCCTTAATTAAAGTTTCAGAACAGGCTTTGAAAGACAGTGACCAGACTTACTTAAACTTTTTGAAATCTTATGCAGATACCACCAAGTTCTTACCGGTAGCCATAATGTCGGTGATATTTACCCAAAATGTGGACAATGGTAGCTTCTTGAGCAGTAAAACAGAGATTGAAAAAGTATTTGCTTCTTTTGATAAACGATTTGGCAAACAGGCATTGTCAGAAAAATTCAAACAACTACTTCGTAATAATATCAAGGATAATACGCAGATTTCTAAAATTAAGATTAATGATTTGGCCCCCAATTTTTCTTTGAAAGATTTTAATGGTAAGGTTGTTGGTTTGGATAGGTTTAAAGGAAAGTATGTTTTGGTGGACTTTTGGGCCTCTTGGTGTCCTCCATGTCGAAAAGAGAATCCAAATGTAGTTGCCGCCTATCAAGCGTTTAAAGATAAAAATTTTGATATCTTAGGCATTTCCTTAGATACCGATAAAACAAAATGGGAGCAAGCTATAGAAAGCGACTTTCTTAATTGGACTCAGGTGAGTGACCTTAGCGGATGGAAATCTCCTGTGGTAGATTTATATGGTATAGAATCTATCCCTTCCAACTTCTTATTAGACCCTTCGGGCAAAGTGATTGCACAAGGCTTAAGAGGAGAAGAATTGAAATCAACCTTAGAGAAGTTGTTAAAATAAATTGATACTAAATATATTATAAATCTCTATTTTTTAGAAGTTTAAGTAGGGGTCTCGGTTAGATAATCGTTAAGTAAATGGGGTGTCAAAAAATCAATTGTCTATATTACAATAATATTGACGTACCTTTGCCGATTATCTTAATAAATTTATGAATCAATTCGAACAATTCGGATTAAAAGAAGAGTTGGTAGCCGCTGTAAAAGCAATTGGATTTGAAACTCCATCCCCCATTCAAGAAAAGACAATTCCCCTTTTGGTTCGAGAAAACACAGACATTACCGCCCTGGCACAAACAGGAACCGGTAAAACTGCAGCCTTTGGCTTGCCATTATTGAACCGTATAGATGTTTCTTCAAGAGTAACTCAGGCATTAATCTTGAGCCCCACCAGAGAGCTTTGTATGCAAATCAAAGACGAAATGGTGAAGTACAGCCAGTTTCTAAAAGGAGCTGGCGTAGTAGCAGTGTATGGCGGAGCACCCATTAGTGCTCAAATAAGAGAAGTTAAATATGGTCCGCAAATTATTGTAGCCACTCCAGGAAGGCTGATGGATTTGATGGACAAAGGTGTGATACATCTTGATGATGTAAAAACCATCGTTTTAGATGAAGCCGATGAAATGTTGAACATGGGTTTCAGAGAAGATATCGAGCTTATTTTAAAGAATGCCGAAGCTAAGGAAGCCTGCTGGCTATTCTCCGCTACCATGAATAATGACGTAAGACGCATAGCCAAACGTTTTATGAAAAATATTACAGAGGTAGCCGTAGCTGCTGAAAACATTACAAATGAAAATATTGACCACCAATATTTTGTTACCAATGCCCATCAACGTTACGATACCCTAAAAAGATTATTAGACTTTGCTCCGGATATTTATGGTATCATTTTTACCCGTACCAAATTAGATGCTCAAGAAGTATCTGAAAAGTTGATGAGAGAAGGCTATCATGTGGCACCATTGCACGGTGACATGGATCAAAAAATGCGTACCAAAGTAATGGAACGCTTTAAAAGAAAAACTTTACAGGCTATTATCGCTACAGACGTTGCTGCCCGAGGTATTGATGTAAACGACATCTCTCACGTAATCAATTACGAATTGCCGGAGGATGTAGAGGTTTATACCCATAGAAGTGGTCGTACTGCCAGAGCCGGAAAATCCGGTATCTGTATGTCTATTGTTACGCCAAGAGAGATAGGAAAGTTAAGAGCCGTTGAAAGAATAGCAAAAACTAAATTCACAAAAACAGATATTCCTGATGGTAATGAAGTAGTGAGAAAACGCTTATATTACTTCATGGAAAAGCTTGAAAATGTGGAAGGGGAAGTGCATTTTAGCGACAAGATAAAAAAATCAATCAATGAGCGTTTTGAGGCTATCGATAAGGATGAATTAATACAACGTTTATTGTGGTTGCAATTGAAAGATACCATAGTGAGTTATGAGAATGCTCCCGACTTAAACTCTGGCTATGCCGAGAAGAGCAAGGCAGAGCGTGGTGCCGGTGGTTCTGTTCGTTTATTTATCAATTTGGGTACTAAAGACGGTTTGAATACGCCTAAATTATTACAATTTGTAACCGAGCAAACCGACTTGGACCAAAAATTAATAGGCAGGGTAACCGTTAGAGAGTTAAGCAGCTTCTTTAATGTGCCTGCCGATGCTGTTGATTTTATCATGGATAATATTACTTCCAGAAAATACAATGGCCGCAAGGTGAGGGTAGAAGAAGCCGATAGCAAACCTTCTTTTGCAAAAAGTGGAAGTGGTAATTTTGATAAAGGTGGAAGAAGCTCCAGCAGAGGGAAAGATGGTAAAGGAAGTTATGGCAGTGGAGGCTATGGTAAAAAAAGTGAACACAAACCCAAAGGAAGTTTTGGTGATGACAAAAAGGGTCAAAGAGCCAGAAAACCGCTGAATTAATATACGGAATTTTTTAAATCCTGAAAAACAACACTGTCATAAAGATAGTGTTGTTTTTTTTATCCCTCACCCTTTACTAAAACTATTTCCGGAAGGACAATTTGCACTACTTTGTTCTTTTCTTCATTTTTCCAGTAAAGAATATAATTAACCTTTACTTGTTGCACTACAAAGCCCCTGTTTTGCAGCGTAACTAAGCGGCTTAAAAAGCTATTAGAAAATTTTAAAACCATTTCATCATTTTCGTTATAGCAAGCATCACCTTTACATTTTAGGCTATCACCACTGGTGAGTGAGTATATTCTATTCTGAACATATTCAAAATAACCTAAGTACAAATCCCTATGTGTTAATTGGATGGTGATAGTATCAGGAGGGAGGAAATGGTTTTTATTTTCAATTCTTTCAATTTCCTGAACTTGGATATGGTCTAAGAAACTATCATTCAAATGTATGTTTAAACAGTTTTTGGCCCTGGTCATTGCCACATAAAGTTGTCGTTTTTTACGGTCATCGGTATTGTCAAAATTTTCCAATAACAAGAAAACATTGTCAAACTCTTTACCTTTAGCTTTATGGATGGTAGAGACTAAGATGGTATCGCTTTTCTCTTTAATAAAATCTTCAATTTTAGACTCTCTAATAAACACTTCAAGGTCTGATTTGTATTTTATTTTGTTGTTACCTGCTTCAAAATCTTTAATTAAGTTTTTGCATACTTCAAACTGGGTGCTGTTTTTATAGCGTTCAAAAAATTGCTTTTTGGCATTATTCCATACGGCTGGGCTGATGGTGTATGCTTCGTCAAATTGATTTATTTCATGTAAAAAAAATCTTAACTCTGATAAATTTATTAAATTAAATCCTTCATTGTTTTGAATAAGCTTAGCCGGTAATCCTAAATGCCGTAAGAGGCCTGCCACCTGAAATGCCTCTTCATTGTCTTGGGTCAAAACACAGGTTGTGCCGGTTAGGTCAGCAGAAAGAATAGCTGCTGCCAATGGGGTAATCAGATTGTAATTGGAATATTTCACTATTTTGATGCTGCCATTTTCTATTTGATGAGCTGCTATCTCCTGTATCTTTATGCGATTATTGATTTGTTTCACAAATTGGTTAGAAAAGTTCACCAGATTGTTTTTGCTTCTGTAATTGGTGGTTAATTCATATTTTTTTGCTTGGTATTCTGTGATAAAACTATTCATGTACTTAGAGCTTGCACCCCGCCACTCGTATATGTTTTGGTCATCGTCACCCACCGCAATCACTCTCATATTTTCATTTTTAGCCATCAAGACTTTAATCAGCTCAAATTCGTCTTTGTCCATGTCCTGAGCCTCGTCTATCACCAATACTGTTTTTGTTATCCTGCTTACTTCTACCTCATTAGTATTTATTTTATTAACGGTGTTTTTCAGGATATTATCAGACTGGTCTATTGTACCTACTTTGCCCAACAGGTCGAAACAATAAGAGTGAAAAGTTTTTATTGCTACATAATGAGCCGCATTGCCTATCAGATCCATCAATCTTTTTTTAAACTCTGTTGCGGCAGCTCTTGAAAAGGTAAGCATTAATAATTGTTCATGCTTTACGTCTTCCATCAATAATAATGAGGCCAGCTTATGAACAAGTACTTTTGTTTTGCCACTTCCTGGACCGGCAGCCACTACAATATATTTTGATTTACTATCATCAATAATTTGTCTTTGTGTGGGAGACAGCGTATTAAACAACAGTTTGTATTTTGCCGGAGTAATGTTTCTGCTGATTTCCAAGGTTCTGCTTCCCGGGAAATATTTCTTTAAAAATGAAGAAAAATTGAGTTGGAAATAATCATCTACAAATTTTAATGCTCCTTCATAGTCGGCAACCATTTTGTTGGCATATTCTCCTACGATATGTATTTGTTGCTTTTTGTGCTCGTAAAACTGGTTGAGCTTTTGATAATCTTGTTCTTTGTATTTTACTCTTGAGTTTTGCTCT
Source organism: Edaphocola sp. (assembly GCA_035444785.1). GTDB lineage: Bacteria > Bacteroidota > Bacteroidia > Chitinophagales > Chitinophagaceae > Edaphocola. Next base: position 30,562 of record DAOMPL010000024.1, read on the forward strand.
AATCGATCTATCGTCAGTCGGTTATAAGTAATCAAAAAACCACCTTCTATTTTTAAAGCCCCAATTCTGGACAAATAGAACAAAGCATTTTCAAAATTGTCAATGTCAGTATTTATTTTTAGCAGGTGATATTGTTGGTTGAAGGCTTCTTGTAACTCCAAAATTGAAAATGCTACCAATATTTCATCATTGGAGTTGGTTTTTTCTGACTTTAATCCTTTTTCAAATAAATATTCTACTATAAATTTTGCCAGGATGTGTTGTGTCTCAATTTTTAGTTGCAAACTTTCGACCGGTTGGCATGCCATAGCAGCTATATGATTATTAGAGAAGTCTTTATTGTGCTTTTTAATCCAATTTTTAATAGCCCAAAAATTGAAAATAGTTTTTATTTTATTTGGAGATACCTCCAAAATGCCTTGTGTGGTTGCCAGCTCATTAAGTTTTTTGAGATGGAAAGTCTTTTCGGATTCTTCAAAAAGAGGAATTAGGAAGTTTTCAATCATTCCAAAGTTTTCAGTTATCTTGATAGCATTTTTCTTACTGTCTCCTTTGTTGATAAAAGCTTGTAAATCTTTTGCATCTGCCAATATTTTCTCTTCTCTTAAAAGATGAATAATGGTAATGATATTTTTTATTTCAACTCCTAAATTATCTGATAAATAATCTATTCTGGATTCGGCATCATCCTCTGTCAACTGACTTTTGTTTTTACTTGACAATAAAGCCTTTACGATTCTAATTGCAGTTATTTTTTGTTCTTCGCTAAAGCGGAAAGAGTGCATTATTTTTTCAGAGGCCTCTTGAATGTTTTTTGACATGATGCTACTGGCAAAAATCTTGGGCATGTTTTGGTTTCTTTTAAGATAGCCGGAGTCTTCTAATGCCGCTATGGCAGTGATTACTCTGGTTTCAATTTCCTTCATGTTGTCATCCCATCCGGCGGCTCTTGCTATTTCTAATGCTGATCTTTGGATACTATTTTTAAATTTGGTTATGGTTTTTATGGCACTCCAAATTTGTTGGATTTCTTGAAGATTTAACTTGGTTTGATTGAGCAAAATAAAATGTTTATTCAAGTCTTCTTCATTAAAGAGAATAGAGCAATCGGCATCCAAATGCTCATCCCTACCTGCCCTGCCGGCCTCTTGCACATAGTTTTCCAGTGAGTCTGAAATTTCATAATGAATCACATTACCCACATCCTTTTTATCAACGCCCATGCCGAAAGCAGAGGTCGCCACCATAATTTGAACTGCCCCTAAAATAAAAGCATTTTGGTTTTCTGTCTTCTCCTTACTTTCCATTCTTCCATGAAAAGCACGGGCATTATAGCCGTCGGCATTTAACCTTTCTGCCAGTTGTGTGGCTCGCCTTGTCCTTGAAACATAAATGATAGTCGGGCAGTTCTTAACGTCTATCAAATCCCTCAGAAGATTGTATTTTTCCTCATCATTTTCTTTGATAAACACTTTATAGTGAAGGTTGGTTCTTCCGGCTTTTGATGGAAATATTGAAAGCCTGATGTTTAATTTCTCTTGGAAATATCCGGCAATATCTTCTATCACTTTTTGCTTTGCTGTGGCTGTAAAGCAGGATACAGGAATGTTTTCTTCCAGATTTTTCTTTTCTTGAAGCTTTGCAATAAAATCTCCGATATATAAATAATCGACCCTGAAATCTTGCCCCCAAGAAGAGAAACAGTGGGCTTCATCTATCACAAAACGAACTATTTTTCTGCCTAAAAGCAATTTCTCAATCGTTTTAGAGCGTAAGGATTCAGGGGAAATATATAATAAAGAAGCTGATCCATTTTGCACTCTTTCAAAAGATTTTGCTCTTTCTATTGGGTCCAGAAGTCCATTAATCGTTGCTGCCTCGGTGATGCCTACCCGCTCCAAATTGTCCACCTGGTCTTTCATTAAAGATTGTAAGGGAGAGATAACCACCGTGAGCCCTTTTACACTTTCGCCACTCATTAATGCCGGCACCTGAAAGGTTATAGATTTGCCCCCACCGGTAGGGAAAATTGCCAAGATGGATTTGTTGTCTATTGCTGCTTGTACGGCATTTTCTTGTAAGGGCTTCCCTTCATAGGTTCTGTAGGCATCATATCCAAAATAGGTTTTTAAGGCCTTGTGTATGTCTAATGCCTGATGGCAATAGGGGCAGCCCGTTAAGCAGGGCTTGTTTCTTAATAGGAACATGAGATTATCTACCTTAGGAAAACTTTTTAAAACCCAAGGAGGCGTAATAGAATATCTGTTGTTACATTGGATGATGGCTAAACTATAGGCTAATGCTATGGGATGCTCGGCAATGATAGTGTTTAACCGGACATGCTCACAGATTTTTCTTTGGAATACCTGACGGATTAATAGTTCTGTTTCTTTTTCATTAGTATTATAATTTATCCATTTGAAAAAGCTATTAAATTCTTTTTTTTGTCCAAGCAGTAAATAATATATGGCTTTCAAGGGGGCTTCCAATTGATGGAAAGCCGCGAGTTCATCATAAAATAAATCCTTAGCTTTTATGGCATCGTTTAAAGGGTTGTTCACCTCGTCAGTTTGAAGCTTATCGTCCTTCAACAAGGCATGATAGGGCTTTTCCGGAAATAATAAAGGAGAGAGGTATAAGGTGTCTATAATATTATTATTGGAGCTGTCTCTTTGTTGAAAAATTGCAGTTAAATATTTTAAATCATGGTTGATGATATTATGACCACAAATAAATTCAGATTCTTTAAGAAAGGCTGTAAAATCTTTTATAGATGGGGAATGAAATATAGTACCATCGTCATGGATACTGCCAATATCAATGATAGCTTTGCTGTTTGGCTCTATTTCGGTATCAATAAATGTTATCTTCCTCATCTAATTTGAGCCAAATTTAAAACAATAAAATGAAAAAAGAGTAGCTCTAAGTGCTACTCTTTTTTCTTATTACCGCATTCTATCTAATGATTTTAATATTTTTTGGTCTTTGCTGATGCCTCTTAATGCTAAAATTAACAAAAAGACGGTGATGACCGGCAGGAATAATCCTATCCAAATATGGCCACCATTATCAGGATAATTAGTCCAAAAATTATTCAAATTAATATAAAGTAAAAACATCAAGCCAATAAGCAATAAAATATTAATCCAAATTAGACCTTTTTGCCGTTTTTGATTCTTGAAAAAGAAAATGGAAGTCAGGCTTAAAATAACGCTCAAGCTGACGATGCCTACTGCAATAAAATTATTTTTTATGGCACTAATATTATTATAATCATTTACAATTTCAGGTGGCATGTTTAAGACAGAAGGTGTTTTTACCGAATAAACATCTACATAAAACAATGCAGAAATAACAATTGCTGCCAATAAAAGCCAAATACTTTGAATTCTTTGTATCATAATAAAAAATATTAAATCATTTCGAAAGGTAAATATTTTTTCAATATTGCAGGTAATTTAATGCCATTTTCTGTTTGGTTGTTTTCCAAAAGACTGGCAACTATCCTTGGCAGGGCCAAAGAGCTACCATTTAAGGAGTGTACTAATTCTGTTTTGCCATCTGCATTTTTATAACGAATTTTCATTCTGTTGGTCTGGTAGTTTTCAAAGTTGGATACAGAGCTTACCTCTAACCAACGCTTTTGTGCAGCACTATACACTTCAAAGTCATAAGTAAGTGCCGAGGTAAAGCTCATATCACCACCACATAAGCGTAAGATGCGGTAAGGTAATTCTAATGATTCCAATAATTGGGCTACATGGTTTACCATATCTTCTAATATTTCATAAGAAGTTTCCGGTTTTACCAACTGTACAATTTCTACTTTGTCAAACTGATGCAGACGGTTTAAGCCTCTCACATCTTTACCATAACTGCCGGCCTCTCTACGGAAGCAGGGCGTATAAGCAGTGAACTTTACCGGTAATTGTTCTTCTTTTAAAATGTCGTTGCGGTAAATATTGGTTACAGGCACTTCGGCAGTTGGAATCATATAAAAATTATCTGCATTGGCATAGTACATTTGCCCTTCCTTGTCTGGCAACTGTCCGGTACCATAAGCGGTGTCTTCATTTACCATGATAGGAGGTTGTATCTCTAGGAAACCTGCATCCACATTATAATCTAAAAAATATTGGATTAAGGCTCTTTGTAGTCTGGCACCCTTTCCTTTATATACTGGAAAACCACTTCCGGTAATTTTATTTCCTAGTTCGAAATCGATAATATCGTATTTTTCGCAAAGCTCCCAGTGTGGCATCGCATTTTCTGCCAATTCAGGAATATTGCCCCAAGAGCGAACCTCCTCATTATCTTCAGGTGTTTTGCCTTCCGGCACAGAGCTATGGGGTAGGTTGGGAAGGCTGATTAATTTATCCTCTAATTCTTTTTCAAGCAAGTTAAGACTTGATTGTAGTGCCTCTGCCTGTATTTTGATGGCAGCTACTTCTTGTTTTGCGGCTGCTGCTTCTTCTTGTTTGCCTTGCCCTATCAACATTCCAATGGATTTGGAAGCCTTGTTTAAGTTGGCGGTCAGTTGCTCACTTTCTTGCTGCACCTTCCTTTTATTTTCGTCTAAAGAAATTATTTCTTCAACATATTCAGGATGTGCAAAATTTTTCTTTTTCAATCCGCTGATAATGCGTGCTTTCTCCTCTGGTTGTCTAAACAAGCTTATAGGTAACATATATTTTTTGATGTATTTAAATAGATAAGTGGCAAATTTATATAATTTCTAGCAATAAGTGTGTTTGATTTTGTAATAGGTGACTGTTAAGCATTTAGAAATCTATTGTGCCATTCAACCACTCCTTGTCGAAGCTAGCTCCAAATTTTTTATAAAAATTGATAGCTGTTTCATTCCAATCCAATACCTGCCAAAACAAGCTGTGATAGCCATTTTCTTTGGCATAATCCAAGGTAGCTTGAAAAAGTTGATGACCAATTTTCTTACCTCTAAACGATTCTTTTACCACGATATCTTCCAGATATAATTTCTTACCTTTCCACGTAGAATATCTGGGGTAGAATAAGGAAAGCCCTATGATGGTGTCATCTTGTTCGGCTACAAATGCCTTCCAAATAGCTTGGTTGCCAAATCCGGCATCAATAAACTCTTCCAGGCTTACGGTCACGGCATCCGGAGCCTTTTCATAAATTGCTAATTCTTTTATGAGCAACATCATTTGGGCACAATCTTCTGAATATGCTGGACGGATTTTGATTTTTGGGGTCATTGGTAGTTATTTATAAAAGGTTCAAATTTAGGAATTTTTGTGGTATCATATATTGTATTAACTATTATTAAATTTTAGATTAATCCTAAGTGCTAATCTACAATTAGTTTTTAAACCTTAGGTAGGCTTGCATATTTTAGTTTATTTTTGTTAAAGTAAAGTTATTTATTGGTTATTTATTGGTTATTCATTGAGAGCAGTTAATTTTGCTCAACATGCAAAATATTGATTTTTAATTATATGATTTGTTGGTAAAGATAAAAAGGATGTTTTTGCATAAGAACTTAAAATCGAAAGTAATTAATGGAGGATACTATTAAGAATTAACTTGTTGATATTTAAATAATTATATTTTTTTTAGATAAAAATGCAAAATGGTTAAGACTTGAGTATTATTGGATGTATTAACCAAACCTATTCTATTTGTCGCGATAAGCAAATATTGAGACAGTCATAGATGTTTTTTATTTAACGAACAGGTAGATAGATAGAAAAATATAAATATCAAATAAACCAATATAACTTATACTTTAGCATCAAGTTTTAAGAAAAACGTTAAAGGGTTCTACGCTTTTCTAACTGACGTATCTTTTTTTTATAAATTGAAATGAAAAAATGAATTTTTAGAACCCACCTTAATAAATTGCCTTAAAAAGGCATGGATATGTATCGAATGATATGCTTAAATAAGAAAAGTTTATTTTTTTGTTTATTTGGAGTATTTTTTCTTTTATTTTGTTTACCCTGTAAGGCAAATGAATTTAAAGAAGAATATCTCCGGATTGCAACAGAATTGGCTTCTGTAGATAAGGATAGTGCTATTCTCTCTGCAGATGCTTTATTGCATTCTGTAAAAGAAAAAGAGCAGGAAATGAAAGTATTTCTTTTGCTGGCTACGCTTAAAGAAAGCAAGGGGGATACTGAAAATGCTATTGAAGATGCTCTTCAAGCACTAAAAATATCAAAGGAGCTTAAGAATGTTGATTGGCAAATAAGGAGCTTAGGCTTTTTAGCAACTACTTTTAGACAAATAGGTCTGTATAATTACAGTGAAATCTATTTATTGCAGGCAGAGCAATTAAATCTTCAGTTGAAGGATAAACTCATTGCTCTTTATATTTTTCAGGAAAAAGCTTTTGTCGCTTCTGAAAAAAACCATTTTGATGAAGTCTTATCCTGGGCTCAAAAAGCCGATAGTATTTCTAGTCTTCTTTCCCCACAACAACAGTTGCCCGTAAATGCAGCCACTTCATTGTATTTACAAGGCATTGCTTTATTTGCTCAAGGGGATTTAGAGGCTGCCAAACTTTTGTTTTTGGAAGGCGTTCGGATCTTAAATGATAAGGAAAATCAAGTAAATGGCTTTTTAAATCTATATTTAGGAAAGATTTCGCTACAGCAAAATGTATTGGATACTGCTAAGAAATATTTCCTTATTGCTGAAGATGTTGCCCAACTTTCTTCTAATTTCTATCTTCAATTAGAAACAAAAAAGATGCTTTCTGTATATTATAAGAATACCGGGAATGCCTCAAAAGCATTGGATTATGAAGTGGCTTATAATGATTTAATTCGCCGACATAATATTATGATTCAATCCGTTTCAAATAATATTATTCTGGAAATGAATGGGATGCAGGAAAAAAATAATGCTCGAATTACGATTTTTTTGATTTTTATTGTTTTATTGTCCAGTTTTACCCTAGGCTTATATTTTTATTTAAAAAAGCAAAGACTTCAATCCGAATTGAGGTTTAAGGAAATTATTAATCAATTTAAACAAGAACAAGCCTTGTTTAATTTGAAAAGACCTTTCGCCTTAATTGAGAAAGATAATAATAATATTTTAGAAGATGAAATAGGTTTTGTTACTGAAGAGGATGAGAAGCAAGTTGAAGATGTAGTAGCGGAATTGGCAGAAGGTGAAGGTGGCTTGGCTATTCCAAAGGCCACTCAACAACAATTATTGTCCGGTTTGGAAAGATTTGAAAAAGGAAAGGGATATTTAAAGCCTCAATGCTCTTTGGCGAGCGTTGCTAGTAAATTAGATACCAATACCAAATACCTTTCCTATATGATCCATGAGCATAAGGCAAAAGATTTTAATAAATATATTAACGAATTAAGAATAAAATATATTACTTCAAAATTAATTACAGATGAAAAATATTTGGATTATAAAATAGCTGCCTTGGCAGAAGAATGTGGGTTTTCCTCGCATAGTAAATTCTCTAAAGTTTTTAAAGAGCATACCCAATTGTCACCCTCCGTATTTATTGAAAAATTAATAAAAGAAGGAAATGAGATCGGGTTTTAAAACTTTTAGATGTGGCAATTAGTTGGGTAGAATCCTTAGGAATAAGATAATGATTTTTATTGATATTATATAGTAGAGGTTGTGCTCATTTAGTTTTTTGGAGTTAATGTTGACCATTGTAAATTTCAACAAGATTTTTAGAGTAATCCCTTGAAATTAAAAAAGTTATGTTTGTTTTTTATATAACAATTTTCATGAAAAGGACAATAGTGCTTTTAAAAAAAAATTGAGTTTCTATATACTTTTGTCAGCCAATTGTTAATAGAATTGGAAATTATCAATTGAAATAATTGGTATAAACTAACAGTTTAAAAAATATAAAAGGAGGTTGCTTATGTATTAGTGAAAATCAAAGATGAATTTAAAATCTATTATAAGAATAATATATTTATGATAAGAAATATTTTAAAATGTAAAATGTAAAATAAAAAAGAATGGAAATGAAAGAAAATCTATTTAAATTTAAAACACGAAGTTTTTTTAGAAAACTTGCACTTTGTATGAGTATGGTCTTTTTTTTAGGCCTTTATACTGCCAATGCAGCTATTACTTATTCCACTTCAGCAGTGAGTAGTACAGTTTATACTTCAAGTAAATCTGTAACTTATAACAGTCCATCAGGAAGCAATCAATTGATGGTTGTAAGCGTAGTTGTGAATAGCTCAAGTGTGAATGTGACAGGAGCAAGCTTTGGTGCAGCTAGTCTGACACAAAAATCGGTAATTACCAATTCAAGTGGTGTACGGATTTATGTCTTCTATTTGGCAAACCCTACAGCCGGAAGTCAGAGTGTAACTGTGAACTTTAGTGGTTCTACACGCTCTATTGTTATGGCAACTACTTTTTCCGGTGTAGATTATAATAATCCATTTGGAAGTGATGCATCCATCAACAGTTGGAAGGGAAATGTTTCTTTGACCGTACCGAGTACGGTGACAGGTCAATTAGTTTATTTATTAGCCGGGTTTAATTCTAATGGTAATTTTACTCATGGTAATGGACAAGTTGAGTTAACTAATAATAAACAAATTTCAATTTCAGGCGTAACTTCTGTTAAACCTGCTGCAGTTTCTAATACTGCAGTAAATACAAACTTTTCTGGTTCTGGATATAAAGTGGGCTACGCATTTGCCTTGAGAGAAATGCCGGCTTGTAATTTAGGAAATGTAGCTTTTGCTTTAGGTGCTACTTCTTCAAGATGTCAAGGTGCAGGTTCGGTAACTTATTCTGCTACTGCTGCCAACGCTGCAACCATTGTTTATACCTTAGATGCTGCTAGTTTGGCAGCAGGTAATACGATAAATGCTACTACCGGTACGGTCAATTATGATGCCGGTTGGTCTGGAACTTCTACTATTACAGCTACTGCAAGTGCCTATGGTTGTACAGATAAAACTGCTACGCATACTGTAACTGTTACACCTACTGTGGAGACACCCGTCTTTGTTTTAGGAACAAATTCTCAACGTTGTAGTGCAGCTGGTACAATTACTTATACCGCTATTGCTACTAATAATACAGGGCTTACCTACTCATTGGATGCTGCAAGTATTACAGGTGGAAATAGTATCAATACTAATACCGGGGCGGTTACTTATGCTGCTACTTGGTCTGGGACTTCTGTAATTACAGCGACAGCCACAGGATGTAGTGGTCCTGTAAGTGCTACCCATACTGTGACAGTGGATAGGTTGATTGCAAATAACGATACCGTGCAAGCATTGCAAGGAGTGCCAGTAACCTTTAATGTGTTGGGTAATGATTTATGTGATATCAATTCAGCGTCAGTTACAGTGGTAACGCCACCATCTATGGGTACTTTGCAAAATAATGGAAATGGTAGTTTTACTTATTTACCTATTGGTAACTTTTCTGGTAATATAAGCTTTACCTATCAGGTGTGTTCTAATGCTCCTGTGATTTGTAAACAAGCAACTGTAATATTAGATATTGCTATTAATAATCAAGATGCCTGTGCTATTGCCAATAAGTCTAAGGTATATTATATGCCATTTCCGGAGAATACAACACAATTACAACAATCGTTAAAGAGTGCTGCAAGTCAAGATGGTACTGGTAATGATGCTAGGAACATCACCAGTATCGTTGTTCCTTATCCGGGTACAGTGATTATATATGACCATTGGGAAGATGGCTATGAAGCCAATATTAAAGAGCCTACCCAGTCCACAACAAGAATATGGGGAGATGGAGACTTATCCAATGGTGTCGCACCAGGATATGCTAATGATATCATTCCTGCTGGTGCTTATATCGAATTAGACAATACTTTCCCTTGGAATAGAACTAATAGTGTTTTGACATTTGATGGTAAGGACAAAGTTTACTCTTCTTTCAATGTATCTATCACAAAAGTAACAGGAGGCCAGTCTAATTTTGGTTTGCAAAATGTGAAAACAAATATTGCTGATGTTTCAAAATACGGCCAGTTATTTGTCTTGCCATTTGGAGAAGATGTGAATAGAGGAAGCAATACAGCAGTATTTAGATATACAGGTCTTTTTGTAAATGCTGCAGAGGATGGAACCATAGTCGAATTAGATTTGAATGCAGATGGCACTACTGACTTTACTTCTCCAACGCTCAACGAAGGCGAAGTTTGGTTTTATAATGGTACTGGTTCAACTCCTGGAAATTCTAGTAATGATGTTAATAAATCAAACGATATCAAGTCTGGTGCTATCGTAAAATCAAATAAAGATGTAGGGGTTAACCTTGTATTTGGTGGAATAGATAACTACGGTACTAGAAATATTCCCGTTTTCCCGTCTCAGTATTACGGTAGTGAATATATTACTCCTGTGTATTCTAAAAATTCTAATGCTCCGGCCTATGCCTATTTCGTTAATCCTGGTAGTAGTGCTATTACCATAACTTGGACACGCTCTGCAGGTAGCCCAACTACAGGCACGATTACTGTACCTGCTAAGGGTACAAATTGGTTCAATCTGGATGAAACTTCAGGAACAAAATTCAAATCTAATGGAGATCAACCTTTTACAGCTGTAGTGGTAGTAGATGATGATAATACTGCATCCACTTATGACTGGGCTTATAATATGACTCCGATGGCTGCTTTAACAGATTTTGGAATATTAGGTTGGGCACCGGGTTCAAGTGCAAACCCACCTACTACAAATACTAATCCTGTATGGGTAACGGCAACTACTGCAACTACTGTTTATGTAAAGTATAATGGCAATATTACTAGTGGAGGTACCCAAAGCCCTTGTGGTGCTTATTATGATGCTTCTTTTAGCTTAACTGCATTGCAAGGATTAAAAATTAAGGATCCAGATCATAACAATTCGGGAATGGCAGTTTTTACTTGTGATGGGACACCTATCTCTATTGTTTGGGGACAAGAGCCAGAATCAGGTACACCTACGGGTGCTCCTGCACTTGACGTAGGGTATCGTGTGGAGGCTTTGTGTAAAGAAAAAATGATGATGGCGGGAGAAGACCGTAGAGTTACTACTCAAAATACACCTATTAATATAGATGTACAGCAAAATGATTTTGGATTTTTGGTAGTAAAAGACCCTGCTTCTATCAGTACTACAGGATTATTACAACCTCAAAACGGGTCTATTGTAGTGAATCCAGATTATACGATTACTTATTCCCCTAATGTTGGATTTATCGGTATTGATACTTTTGAATACCGAATTTGTGCTCAAGCTCCTGATGATAATGTTTGTGCTACTACTACTGTATATGTAAGAGTCAATTGTTCAGATGATACTCAGACTGAAAGCATAAAAGGTACAGTGTTTTCAGATGTCAATATCGATGCAACACCCGATGCAGGAGAGGAAGGCATAGCTACTATACCGGTTCAACTATATAAAGATAATAATAATAATGGTGTTTATAATGCAGGTGTAGATGTGTTAATAGCTACTCAAAATACTGATAATTTAGGTAATTTTAAATTTGATATTACTCAAAATAATACAATCAGAGATGAATTCAGTACCAATGGTTCAGGAACAGGGAATAATGGTACGGTCAATTGGTCAGGTAACTGGGCTGAAATTAATGAATCTAACGGATTTAATTCCGGAAGCATTATAGTCATGGGTAATAAATTGAGGATAGCAGGTAATGGAGCTGCTTCTCAAGCCGGAGCTAGAAGGACAGCAAATCTTACAGGTGCTATTAAGGCAGTATTGACTTACGACTTTAACAAAAATGCATTTAGTAGCTTAACTAATGACTGGGTAGAAGTACAAATTAGTAATGCTGTAAATGGCCCATATACAACTATCGCCCGATATGATGGACAAGATGCTTATGGAGCTACAGATGTTAGTTTTGACATTACTAGCTATATGTCTGCTAATACTATTATCAGATTTTTAGAGTCTTCAGATGCTGGATTTGCTTCTTCGGAATATGTAGAGTTTGATAATGTACAGATTAAATACTATACAGATGAAAATTTCATTTTAAAATTGGATGATAATATTCCAAACTACAATATAACCAATCCTACGAGTCCTTCTTACTTTGCAAGTTCTTACAGCAATGTATTAGGTGGAATGTGTTCTCATTTGTTTGGATTAGGAAGAGCTGATTTAGCTGTAAATAAGACCGTGAATAAAGACACTGCTTATGTTGGTCAGCAAATACAGTTTACTATTACAGTGACCAATAATGGACCGACAGCTACTGAAAACGTTGTGGTTACCGATGTATTACCAACGGGTTTGAGCTATGTTTCTCATACTGCTACAGCAGGAGTATATACTTCTGGTAATGGAAATTGGGAAATCTCAAGATTAGATAATGCTGAGATTCAAACTTTAGAAATTACAGCATTGGTGACTATAACAGGACCATTAACTAATATTGCAACAATTACCGGTAGTAGTCAACCTGATTCGGATAATACTAATAATGAAGATGATGCAATTGTGGTTGGAGTAAAAAATACTACCAATGCGATTAACGACGAGAATTCTACGTGGATTAATACTCCAGTAAGTGGCGATGTAACTACTAATGATTTTGATTTAGAAGGAAACACTCAGGCATTTGGTTCTTTCTTGAATCAGGATGGTAGTGGCAATGTAATTACTAGTGGAGCTACTGTAAAAGGCACAGATGCTAATGGCAATGCGGTGAACAATGCAGGAACTTTGACATTCAACAATGATGGTACATATACTTATACACCTGCTTTGGATTTTGTAGGAAATATATCCGTACCGTATAATATTTGTGATAATGGTACACCTTCGGTATGTGATACGGCATACTTGGATATTACCGTGTCTCCGATTCCAACCGATGTCAATGGAAATAGCGTAATTGCCAATAATGATGAATATTTTACTCTAGGCAGTCCTGTTTCTGCAAATATTACAGTAAATGATGCAGACCCACAAGGTGATAACTTTACGGTAACTTCTTATAAATACGATAGTGATGGAGATGGTACATTAGATGCTACCGGCTCTGTCGGTACTAGTCATACTATTGGTGGCTACGATGAGGAAGGTAATTGGGTGGCTAATGCCGGTACATTGCAACAAAACAGTGATGGTGCCTTTACCTTTACTCCTACAGGTACTTTCAAAGGCACGGTGTCTTATGACTATACCATTACTGACAATGGCATACCTGTGGCTACAGATAATGCTACGGTAGTGATTACAGTATTGAGAGATCAAAACGGATCTAAGAATGACCCACCTATTGCAGGAGACGACTTTTCCTATACCAAGGTGAATACACCGGTAGATGGAAACTTTAAGAACAATGATAGCGATTTGAATAATGACCCTATCAGTATCAAAGATGTGAATGGCAATCCTGTAATGATAGATCCAAATGGACCTAAGACCTCAGTGGTAACAAAGACTACAGAGCAAGGTGGTACAGTAGAGTTCTTCTCAGACGGAACCTATAAATACACACCACCTACTGATTATGTAGGCGAGGATAATGTAGTTTATGAAATCTGTGATGTCACCACTGTCCAGCCACAACCATTGTGTGCACAGGCAACTATTCATATGTTGACCAGTGGTGTAATGATTTCCGGAAATGTTTATCACGATGCTGATGGAGTTACCGATAATAATATCAGTGAAACCGGAGGTGTAGCAAATACAGGAACCAATGTGAATACCTCAACACCAATTTATGCCAATTTAACGGATGCATCAGGTGTGGTTTTACAATCTGTACCGGTACAAAATGATGGTACTTATCGTTTTGGAAATGTTGCAGGTGGAGCATTTAAAGTAGTGTTAACTGAGAGTGAACAAACAAAAGGCTCTAATCTTATGGCTTCCTCTATTCCAACAGGTTGGATTTCTACCGGTGAAAATCAGGCAAATGGAGACAATGACAATCATGGAACAATTGATGGGGTTAATGAGTTTACGGTTACAGATGAAGATGTCAACAATATTAATTTTGGTATCGAACAAACTCCTACTGCCGATCTTAAGCAATATTTAAATACTCCAAAGTCTGCCTTTAGTCAGGTTAATAATCCGCCTAGTACTTATCCTATTGAGGCTGGTTATAGAACGATTAAAATGAGTTCTACTAATCTTGATGGAGGTTATGCCAACAAGGGCTCTTTGTCAGGATCTGACCCTGAAGATTGTGCAGTTGCCGGCTCTTGTAATACTACCGGAAATAATAAAACTTTCCGTATTGAAACCATAAACTCAAATACTAAAGTATATTATGATTTTAATGATGGAAATGGACCGGTTGAAATTACTACTCCGACCTCTATCCCTAATTTTGATTATGATAAATTAGTAATTTATGCTCAAGAAGGTTCTGGTAATGGTCAGGGAACCAATCCTTACGGCTTCACATATAGTTTGGTAGATGCTGCCGGTATTGTTAGTACACCAGCAAATTACCATATCTATACTACAGGAGCATTACCTATCAGTTTGTTAAACTTTGATGCCACAAAGCAAAATCGTCAAAGCTTATTAACTTGGATCACTACTTTAGAAAATAACAATAAAGGATTCCAAGTTGAAAGAAGCAAGGATGCCAAAAATTGGTCAGCTTTAGGATTTGTAAATAGTAAGGCTGATAACGGAAATAGTCAAGAAGTGTTGAACTATGACTTTACAGATGTTAAGCCTCATCAAGGTGTGAATTATTACAGATTGAAACAAATGGATTTCGATGGTCAATCAACCTTTAGCGAAGTACGTAGTTTGGTGTTCAACGACTTGACCGCTATCCGTATTTATCCTAACCCGGCAAATGAAGAATTAACCGTGGAAGGTGTACATGAAGGACAGACTTTGATTATTTACAATGTTCTTGGACAGGAAATGCAAAGAAAAACAGTTACATCTAACGGAATAAATACCCTAAATGTAGCTAGCTTAAGTGCAGGACAATACCAGTTAGTGATTGTAAATAAGGAAATGGTAATCCAAAACTTTAAGTTTGTGAAACATTAGAAGTTAAAGCTATCTTTTTAAGAGGATGGAGGCTGTCCGTGAGGACAGCCTCCATCTTTTAGAAAATTTAGCTTATGTTCAGCAGTAGATGAGGCGAGGATAGAAATTCTACTTTCAAGGCGGTGAAGCTATAAGCACTGTACAACCCAAAAAAATAAACGGGCTACCGTTCTGGCAGCCCGCTAATTCCTCTTGAAAATTACAATCTCAAAATAATTATTAAACCCAAACCCTAAAGAAATAGGGAGTTATTTTCAAAAAAAACAGATAAACA
>DAOMPL010000025.1:0-43882 GCA_035444785.1 Edaphocola sp.
CAAAGTGTTTGAAAATAATACTTATTTAGGAGCTTTTAAATTTGTAAAACGGTAAGCTACAAATCAAATTATTGAAAGGGAGTGGAAGTTTATATAATCTTTATTAATCTTACAATAAAACAGAAAATCTCAAAAAATCCCGTTTATTAGATGTTTGAATGATAATAGGGAGCATAATATAAAAAATTGATCCAAAGCCGGAACCTAAAACCCAATTGTTTACCTATTTGTCTAGCATTATTAAGAATTCAAAAAAGGTCATTGCTTGTAAAGACCGTTAATTGGAAATTACAAATTGATTCTTAAAAAAAAGATGCAATAGAGATTTTCCATTGCATCTTTTTTTACATCTTTTTTAAATTATTGCCTATTCTTCTTTATCGGTATTTCTTAATACCACAACTCCATCAAACACATCTACTAGTAAAGGTTTTTCCTTGTCCACATCACCCGCAATGATTCGTTTACTTAATAGATTGATGATGTCTTTTTGAATCAATCTTTTCAAAGGCCTGGCTCCAAATTGTGGGTCGAAACCTTGTTCTGCAAAGTAATCCAAAGCATAATCTGTAAATTCCAAGTCAATTCCTTGTTGTGCTACCCTTTCTTTCAGATCGTTAAACTGCATTTTGATGATACCTTTAATTTCATTTCTCATTAAAGGATGAAAGAGGATAACCTCATCTATTCTGTTTAAGAATTCCGGTCTTAAAGTTTGACGAAGCAAAAGGTTGATTTCTGTTTTTGTTTTTTCAAATACATGCTCAAAGTGGGCATCATTGGTTCCGGTTAAGCCTTCAAATTTTTCTTGAATGATATCAGAACCTAAATTGCTGGTCATAATGATAATTGTGTTTTTAAAATTGACCACTCTGCCTTTATTGTCGGTCAGACGACCATCATCCAAAACTTGTAGCATGATATTAAAAACATCCGGATGGGCTTTTTCTATTTCATCCAAAAGCACTACAGAATAGGGTTTTCTCCTTACTGCTTCTGTCAATTGACCTCCTTCGTCATAGCCCACATATCCCGGAGGAGCACCCACCAATCGGCTTACGCTGTGTTTCTCTTGATATTCGCTCATGTCTATACGGGTCATCATACTTTCATCGTCAAATAAGGACTGGGCCAAAGCCTTTGCCAGCTCTGTCTTTCCTACTCCGGTAGAACCTAAGAATATGAAAGAACCTATAGGTTTTTTCTCGTCCTGCAAGCCGGCTCTGGAACGGCGAATGGCATCTGCTACGGCTGTGATAGCCTCATCTTGCCCTATAACCCTTTGATGCAATTCATCTTCCAAGTGTAATAATTTATCTTTCTCACTTTGCACCATTCTTTGAACCGGTATGCCTGTAGCTCTGGCTACATTTTCTGCGATATCCTCCGCATCCACTTCTTCTTTTAATAATCTTTTCTCATCCCCTAAATTATGCAAATCCTCTTCATGTTTTTTTAGGTCTTCTTCCTCTTGTTTAAGTTTTCCGTATCTGATTTCTGCCACTTTACCGTAATCGCCTTCTCTCTCTGCACGCTCAGCCTCTAATTTTAAAGACTCTATTTTGGTTTTTGAATCTTGAATTTTGGAGACCATATCTTTTTCGTTTTGCCATTTAGCTTTTAGAGTATCTCTTTCTACTTGCAGATTGGCAATATTTGAATTTAATGTTTTTAATTTGTCTTCATCATTCTCTCTTTTTATTGCCTCTCTTTCAATTTCCAGTTGTCTTATTTTTCTTTCCAACTCATCCAATTCTTCTGGCATAGAATTTAATTCTAATTTTAATTTGGCGGCACTTTCATCTATAAGGTCAATTGCTTTATCGGGAAGAAAACGGTCGGTAATATAACGGTTGGATAGTTCCACCGCAGCAATTATCGCCTCATCTTTAATCCTAACATGATGATGGGTTTCATATTTGTCTTTTAACCCTCTTAGAATAGAGATGGAATCTTCTACGCTGGGTTCGTCCACCATTACCTTTTGAAAACGTCTTTCTAGAGCCTTATCTTTTTCAAAATATTTTTGATACTCGTTTAATGTGGTAGCTCCAATAGCTCTTAGTTCTCCTCTGGCTAATGCCGGTTTAAGGATGTTGGCGGCATCCATGGCACCCTCGCCTCCTCCGGCACCTACCAAGGTGTGGATTTCGTCAATAAACAGGATAATTTCTCCTTCACTTTCTGTTACCTCTTTGATTACTCCTTTCAATCGCTCTTCAAACTCTCCCTTGTATTTTGCTCCGGCAATTAGAAGTCCCATATCCAAAGCATAAATCACTTTACTTTTCAAATTATCGGGTACATCACCATTGATGATTCTATGAGCCAAGCCCTCGATAATAGCTGTTTTACCTACACCTGGTTCTCCAATAAGAATTGGATTATTTTTTGTTCTTCTGGAAAGGATATGTAAAGTCCTTCTTATTTCTTCATCTCTGCCTATTACCGGGTCTAGTTTGCCTTCTCTGGCTAATTGATTTAAGTTCTTTGAATATTTTTCAATATTATTATAACTAGAATCCGATGTTTGAGAGCTTACGGTTTCTCCTTTTCTTAGCTCTTTTATGGCCGCAATTAAATCTTTTTCGCTGAGTCCTCCCTCCTTTAAAATGGTAGCGGTTTCATCATTACCTTGAATTAAGGCGATCAGCAAATGCTCAGGACTTACAAATTCGTCGCCAAATAGGGATAGGATATTAGCTGTTTTCAGCATGGCATTATTTACTTCCCTGCTGATGTTTTGTGCCGAATCTCCATTGGTAATTTTTGGTATTTTGGAAATGCTCTCATCTAATCTTTTTTCAATCAGATTGATATTTCCATTGCTTTTTTTAAGGATATATTCTATCGAGCCCTCTTTATCTGAAAGCATAGCTTTTAATAAATGTTGCGTTTCGATATTGGGATTTTGATTATTAAAGGCTATTTGTTGTGCCTGTTGTAACAACTCCTGGGCCTTAATGGTGAAATTATTAATATTCATTTTGAAAATGTTTTTTACTTTTTACTTTATAAAGTTATGCTTCAAATGCAATTCCTTTTTTAAGGAACTGAAAATTATTCCATTTTTAACAAATGCAAATGCCTAATTGTCTGATTTTGTGCATAATAGATGACAAAATGGCAATGTTTTGACCCTTGCTTGACAAAATAATCCATAGGGAGTGGTATATTTTTTTGTTTGAATATTTTCAAATAAAAAAATAAGGGTTTTGCATAGCAGAACCCTTACTCAAAAATATAATTGCTACTTATTAAAGTGCTGCTTCATATCTATTACTTACTTCATCCCAATTGGTCACATTCCAAACGGCAGAAAGATAATCAGGACGTTTGTTTTGATATTTCAAATAATAAGCGTGTTCCCAAACATCGACACCAAAAATAGGTGTGCCTTTAACTTCGGCTACGTCCATTAAAGGATTGTCTTGGTTAGGAGTGGAGCACACTTCTAATTTTCCGTCTTTAACGATAACCCAAGCCCAGCCACTACCAAAACGAGTAGCACCCGCAGCAGAAACATCTGCTTTCAATTTATCCAATCCACCATAAGCCTCAATTGCTTGAGCTAATTTTTCAGATGGCTTTGAGCCATTATTTCCTAATACTTGCCAAAACAAAGAGTGGTTATAATGTCCACCGCCATTGTTACGAACACCGGCTGGGTATTTAGAAATATTGGCCATTAAATCTTCTAATGACAAGTTAGCGGCATCCGTACCTTCGATGGCTTTATTCAAATTGTCCACGTAGCCTTTATGGTGGCGGTCATGGTGTATTTCCATGGTTAAAGCATCCAAATGGGGTTCTAAAGCGTCAAAGGCATAAGGTAATGCCGGAAGTGTGTGTGACATAAATATTAATGTTTTAAATGATTAAAAATTTTAACAGCTACAAATTTACAAATTTTCGTGTTAAGGCAAATTAAAAATATGATTTTAATATCAATATGCTTTATATACTTATAGTCATTAGAAATTAGATGGATTAAATTATTATTAAAATGGCAGACTATTCAGTCTGCCATTTCATATAAGAATTAAAAGGTTGTTTAAGCTATCTTTTTAGCTTCTTCTTTGCCTCTTACTTTAATATTCAACATTTCTACCATTAAACTAAATGCCAAACAAGAATAAATGATGCTTTTACTTACATGCTGGTGCAAGCCTTCTGCTATCAAAACTACTCCGATAACTACTAAGAAACTTAATGCCAACATTTGTAAGGTTGGATGCTTATTGATAATTCTACTGATAGCTCCTGAGAACAGCATCATAATTATCATTGAAATGATAACTGCTATAATCATCACCATCACATTTTCTACCAATCCAACAGCCGTTAAGATAGAATCAATAGAGAAAACAGCATCTATCAAAATAATCTGAAGAATAATAGAAGCAATATTTTGACTTACTTTTGATTTTTTACTGCCGGAAGCAACAACTTCATGGCCTCTCATCTTATGATGAATTTCAATAGTACTTTTGCCCACTAAGAAGATACCACCACAAAGCAGAATAATATCTTTCCAGCTGAGTGCAATCGCTTCATTGGTATGGGGGTCGTCCATCCAACCTAATGTTAATACAGGCTCTTTGAGTCCGATAATCCAAGTTATCATTAGCAAAAGAATCACCCTAAAGACCAAAGCTGCTAAGAGGCCAATATTTCTGGCACCTCTTTGTTTAGATTCTGGTAGTTTTCCGGTGATGATAGAGATAAAAATGATATTGTCAATCCCTAAAACGATTTCAAGAAATGTAAGGGTCAGTAAGCTGATCCAAAGTTGTGGGTCAGCAGGATTCAGCAGGGTGATGCTTTCTGCAATACTCATGCGCTTTTATTTTTATTTTGAAAGATTAAATGAAATTTTTAATGATATTGGTGATTTCTTGAATAGCTGTTTCTAGCTTATCATTGACAACGATATGGTCAAACTTGGGAGCACATGCCAACTCTTCATTTGCTTTTTTGAGTCGCTCTTCAATGGCTTGAGCATCATCTGTACCTCTTTTGAGTAATCTTTCTCTTAAGGTGGCCTCATTAGGAGCTTTGATAAAAATAGATAAGGTATTGTTTCCATACATTCGGGTTACATGTAATGCCCCTTTAACGTCTATATCGAACAACGGTATATTGCCATCTGCCCAAATCCTATCCAATTCACTTTTTAAAGTGCCATAATACTTGTCTTCATACACCATCTCCCATTCAACAAACTCATTATTAATGATTTTTTGTTTAAAATCTTCCGGAGAAATAAAGTAATAATCTTTTCCATGCTCTTCGCCTTCCCTAGCTGACCGGGTACAAGCTGAGATAGAAAACTTAAGTTGCGGAAACTGTTCCAGCAAACTTTTGATGATGGTAGATTTTCCTGAACCGGAAGGAGCTGTTATGATAAGTATTTTGTCCACTAAACAAAAATTAGAAAATTCCTAAAAATTTCTTACGTTTACCTTTAGTATTATCTACTAATTTTTCAATATCTGGGATAGCCTGATCGGCAGTCAAATAAGCACCAATAACTTTGCCTTTAGGGTCTATCAAAAAAGCTTGTGGAATAAACATTACACCATAAGCCTCGGCAGCGTCAGATTTCCATCCTTTGAGGTCGCTCACATGATTGCTCCAATAAAGGCTGTCATCTGCTATTCCCTTTTTCCAAGCGGCGGCATCTTTATCTAAAGATACACTAAAGATATCAAAGCCTTTTTTGGCTCCTTTGAATTTTTTTGTAGAATAATCTTTGTAAAATTTTACCAATATAGGGTTGGCTCTACGACAAGGACCGCACCAGCTAGCCCAAAAGTCAATTAAGATATAACGGTCTTTATTTGCTTTTTTTAGGCTAATGGCTTTCCCTTCAGGATTATTAAAATTCAATTCCGGCACTAAAGCTCCAACCGTAATCTTTTCATTTTTATATTGTGCTCCTACCGGGGAAAGAAATCCTAACAAAAGCAAACTTAATAGTAGTTTTTTTATCATATTTTAGTTTTTTGGCAGATTAAAGTATTAAATGCTGTATTTCCGTCAAAAGTTGTAAAATGCGAAAATACATAGTTTGAAGCTATTAATTTAATTTTTTTGACTTAAATATCTTAAAATTAAAATAAAATAAAATTTAAGATATCCTCTTTGCCATTTTGATACCTATAAAAAAACAGTTGTTATTTCAAGGATGGGGCAATGATAGGGTCAATTAATAAGCTTATAAAAGCCCAAATGGATAAAGCCTATTTAGTTGGCTTACTCCAAAAATTGAAATTTTTCTATAATGAAAATGATTTCGAAGTATTCATCAGGAGTGCAATTCAATTATTTTAGGGTTATTACACGCTTTTTATACTATTATTCAAAACATCCAATACTCGGAGGGTTAGCTCTTGGATTGCCATCCATATCAAGTGGTAACATTCCTGAAAATGAGGCCCCAGCACCTTTTGCAGGTGAACTGGCTTTTAAATGATAATCATCAGAAGCTATTGCATAATTATTTCCGGAGGTCTTTTCAAATTCCGGGTCTTGGTTGAAGATATTTGAATTGGCAATATTTGCCCAAGCCGGAAAGTCTTTAGTTTTTCGGATTAAACAATTTTCTACTAAAACATTGGGCAAAGACGGGGCATTTTCAATACTATTTAAAAATAATTCGTCCTGACCATTTCCATAAATAATGCAATTTCTAAAAGTAGCGGTCAATTTATTCCATATTGCCGGCTGGTTGCCTGCTTTGAAAAAATCGGTAGCGGCTATGCAATAATGCTTCTCGGTAGCACTACTAGCTCTTGGTGTAAATCCGGTAATGGTGCAACCCAATATTTCATATTTACCGCCTTCAATAAAAGCAATATTTTCATACACACTGCCAAAGAACAAACTATTTTCTGCTTTAATACTTCCACCAAAAGACAGCAGTCCATAACCACCGGAATTGCGGATAATGCTATTGGTCATAATAAGTTTAGGGTTGCCTCCCACAGTGTCTTTATCCACCTGGATGGTGGCTGCCATCACCGGTATGGTATCAAATAAATAAGTAACAGCTCCTCCGTTTTTAAAAATAGCATAATTAATATGGTTATTATAACTGGTTTGGGTAAAGTATAATCCGCCCCACTCTCCACCTACACCATTATTAAAATCTTCTGGGTCAAAATATATTCTCCTGTCTATTCGGTCTCCTTGAAACACCACGCTGTCTTGCTTTGTACCATTAATGTTTAAGCTCCCGGCAACAAAAAGCCTGGAATCGGCATGTACATATACTCTGGTTCCCGGCTGTAAGGTTAAGGTCTGCCCCTCATCTACCCAAGCATTTTTCACGATGACATAAGGCTTGTCCTTAGTCCAGGTTTGTGTAGTCAGAACGCTGTCAGTTATATAAACAGCATCTTGACCATAACCCAAAACTTCTAATTTATTATCTTGGTTGCCTACAGTTGCAATAATTTGATCTTCAACAATAAAGGGCTCATTCTGGTTTTCAGGGTTAATAAATACTGAAGCAAAAACATAAATACTGTCGTTACCTTCGATGGTAATATCATGAACTTCTTTGCCGGATTTGCCATTTACATTGATAAAATAGGGCGAACTGTTTCCCCGAAAAAGGCGAATGGAAGTGATATTTATTCTTTCTTTTTCTTTATTGTAAATCTTTACCATTCTGGTAGAGGTGGCTTGAGCAGTGAATACGGTATCAAACATTAAGGTATCCACAGAAAAGGCTATTGATCCCTGCTGGCGGGTCTTAGAGAGCTTACGGCAAGCAGTTAGGTTAATACTGATATATCCAAGAACTACCACCAATATTGCCGGAATTAAAAATGAAATTTGTTTAAAAATATTTTTTTGCTGCATTATCATAATAACGTAAAAATACAAATTAAATTATAGGAATATCTTAAAATCTGAAACCTCTCAAAAAATCTTCTACCGGCATCCTTTTTTTACCTTCATATTGAAGATCTAAAGCATACAACCAGCCATTGGAACAGGCAAATCGAAGAAAACTTTTACCATCACTATCAACACTTCCGGGAGTGTTTTCCGTATTTTCTAAAACAAATCGGGAAATATATATTTTAAGTTGCTTCTCCTTTAAAAAAGTATAGGCTGTAGGGATAGGGGAAAGTCCTCTGATAAGATTATGTATTGCTTCAGCTTTGTTTTCCCAATGAATTAAACAGTGTTCTTTATAAATTTTAGGTGCATGAGTCTCTTTATCTAAACTAGATTGGGGTATAGGGCTTAATGCATCTTTTCTCAGCGTTTCCAATGTTTGTAAAAGCAACTGTGCTCCGGCTTTCATTAATTTTTCATACATCGTACCCATATTGTCCTCTGGCAGTATGGGTTCTTTATGTTGTAATAATATATCTCCGGTATCAATTTCATGTTGTAATTTAAAGGTAGTAACCCCCGTTTCGGTTTCGCCATTGATGATGGCCCAGTTTATGGGAGCAGCACCACGGTAATAAGGTAACAAAGAGCCGTGTACATTAAAAGTGCCCATTGGTGGCATATTCCAAACGGCTTCCGGCAGCATACGAAAGGCCACAACCACTTGTAAGTCTGCTTGAAACGATTTAAGTTCAGATAAAAACTCTTTATTTTTTAATCGCTCCGGTTGAAGGATAGGTAGATTTTGTAGCAAAGCATATTCTTTTACAGCAGAGGGTCTTAAATGCTGCCCTCTACCTGCCGGCTTATCAGGTGCCGTCACCACAGCAACAATATTATAACCTGCATCTACCATTGCTTTCAACGAGGCTACTGCAAAATCCGGTGTTCCTAAAAATATTATCCTTAAATCTTTTTGAGCTATCATCCGGCAAAAATAAAGTAAATATTGTGTAAGTCATGGAAATGCCGGTAGGATTTAAGCTATTTAGAATAAAAGTCTAGAAAAATTTAATATGAATAGTAGCAATAATAAAGTAAAAAGCAAACATTTTTACATTTAAAAACGAAGTAGGTTCACTAAGCTTCCCAATAAAAACCATAACTAAAATGCTTGTTTGAAAAGAAGTCTTAAAACATCAGGCATTTCAACATTTTGAAAAGGTTATTATCAGATACAATAATATTCAGAATTATTAAAATTACATTTTAATATAATGACTATTTTTGCCGGATGAAAAATATTATCCTTTTTGCATCGGGTGCCGGCTCTAATGTTCAAGCTATTTTAGATTATTTTAAAGATAAAGAAAAAATTCGCCCTGTAGCCATAGTTTGCAATAACCCTAAAGCTGGTGTAACCCAAATTGCCGAAAAAGAAGGTATCCCTTTAATTTGGACAGATAGAAAAGCCATTTTAAATGATGATTTTTTAGGTGAACTAAAACAATTAAAGCCCGACTGGATTATCCTTGCCGGATTTTTATTAAAAATACCGGAGGCTGTTGTAAAAGGATTTCCTAATAAGATTATCAATATTCATCCTGCACTCTTACCCAAATATGGTGGAAAGGGTATGTATGGCCATCACGTGCACCAAGCAGTAATTGATAATAATGAAAAAGAATCAGGCATTACTATTCATTATATTAATGAACATTATGATGAAGGTAATACAATTCTTCAAGCCTGCTGTACTGTAGGTTCAGAAGACACTGCAGAAACTTTGGCTAAAAAAATTCATCAATTAGAACATTTTTATTTTCCTAGAGCTATTGAATTTTTGATAAGATAGCCATCTTCTTACAAAAATTAAACAAATTTTCAAACGCTCTAGCTAATAAAAAGACTACCTTTGTACATTGTGGCATTTTAATACTTTTTTTAATCTGCTGCCCAAAAATCATTCAATAAAATAAAAAAAATAAAAAAAATAAATATTTTATGGAAGCCAATAAAGTAAACGAAATTTTAGGAAAACATATCTTGGCAGATGGGTACAATTTGGTGATGGACTTTGAAAAATCTTATGGTTCTTATATAGTGGATAAACTCTCCGGGAATGAAATATTAGACATGTTCTCGATGTTTGCCTCTTCGGCAGTGGGTTATAACCACCCCTATATCTTGGAGCATGAAGCTTGGTTGGGAAAATACACTACCTTTAAACCTACTTTAAGTGATGTTTATTTTGAGGAATATGCCGAGTTTATGCAAGTGTTTGAAAGAGTGGCTATCCCTAAAGAATTATCTTACTGCTTCTTTATCGATGGTGGGGCATTGGCCGTAGAAAACGCACTAAAAGCAGCATTCGACTGGAAAACCCGTAAAAATTGGTTGAAAAACTCTAAAGATGAAGGCAGTGTAGTGATTCATTTTGAGCAGGCATTCCATGGCCGTTCAGGTTATACGCTATCTTTGACCAATACCGCCGACCCTAGAAAATACCAATACTTTCCAAAATTTGACTGGCCAAGAATAGTAAATCCGAAATTACAATTCCCTATTACCGAAGATAACCTTAAAACAACCGTTGCTTTAGAAGAAAAAGCAATTGCACAAATCAATGAGGCTATTCAAAAACATGGTGACAAAGTTGCCTGCATAATTATTGAACCTATTCAATGTGAGGGTGGTGACAACCAATTCAGAAAAGAATTCTTGCAACAGTTAAGAGCTATTTGTGATCAGAATGAGATACTTTTAATTTTTGATGAGGTACAAGTAGGTATGGGTATTACCGGTAAGATGTGGGCTTATCAGCTATTGGGTGTTACTCCCGATATTATTAGTTTTGGTAAGAAAACCCAAGTATGTGGTATCTTAGCCAGCAAAGAAAAAATGAACGAGGTAGCACATCATGTATTTACAGAATCTTCCAGAATCAACTCTACATTTGGAGGTAATTTTATCGATTATTTAAGGTTAAAATTAATCTTGGAGATTTTTGAAAAAGACAATTTGTTGGATAATGTTCGTCAGCAAGGAGAAAGATTATTAAGCGGTTTGCAAGCTCTTCAAAATAAATTCCCTAATCTGATTTCTAATGCTCGTGGTAGAGGCTTGCTATGTGCTTTTGATTTGCCTTCTGGTGAATTAAGAGATAAAGTAGTAGGTAATTTAATGAAGGAGGAGCGTGTTTTAATTTTATCTTCCGGTACACAGTCAGTCCGTTTCCGACCACAATTGGTAGTCACAGCCGAAGAAATCGATTTAGCCTTGGCTGCAATTGAAAGAGTAGTGGGAAAGATGTAAAATTAAAAATATAAGAGTATTTATAAAAAGGTAGGGTTTTAGCATCTTACCTTTTTTGTTAGGCTTTCAAAAATTAACCACGAAATACACGAAATACACGAAAAGCAGGAAAAATTTAATTTTGGGTCATACGTGCCTTTCGTGGTAAAAGAACTTTCGAGTTAAAAAAAAATCTTTTGTGGTAAAAGAACATTTGTGGTAAAAAAATAATTTCATATCTTTCGTGGTTGAAAAAATATAATATGAATGACCTAATAATCTATAAAGAAGAATCTTACGCCATTCAAGGTGCTATTTTCGATGTGTATCACGAAATGGGTTGTGGCTTTCTAGAAGCTGTATATCAAGGATGTTTAGAAAAAGAATTACGCTTCCGGGATATTCCTTTTATTGCCCAACCCGAGTTAAACCTTTCTTATAAAGGAGAATTACTGCAACAAAAATACAAACCTGATATAATATGTTACGATAAAATAATTGTAGAGCTTAAAGCGGTAAAACAAACTGCACCAGAGCATGAAGCACAAGTAATCAATTACCTAAAAGCAACCAAAATGAAATTGGGATTATTGGTTAATTTTGGAGATTATCCGAAAGTATATATAAAAAGATTGGTATTGTAAATTTCGTTCAACTAAGCACTTAACACACGAAAGGCACAAAAAACAAATTTCGTGTCATTCGTGCCTTTCGTGGTAAAAATATCTTTCGTGGTTATAAAATTTTCATGCCTATTGCTCCTTAGAATAATCATGAATCTTGGAAATCGTAAAGAAATCTCTAAGGACTTTTAAACGTGTAATGGTTACATCCTTAGTGTTTTCCGGTACTAAATAACATAGCGTAAAGAAATAAGGATGCGGAATCGGGTCTATGTTTTCGGTCTTAGGATTCTTTAACCTATGTATAGTTTCTGCAAAACCCACTATCCAAACCACATCATTTCCGGATTTAGAATCGTAACCCAATCCTGTCTTGTAATAAAGTTTATAATCTTTTGCTGTTTCTTGCAGCATCATGCCCTTAACGATTCTTTGGCTGCGTGCAGAGAATGGTAATTGGTCATGGTACAAATCTTTCATTAATCCTACTTGTTCATCAGGAGAAATTTTTAAAGTGTCGTTCAACCAAAAATTATCCACTTGCTCCCCTATTTTCATATTGCCATACTTCACAGTATCCAAATATTCCTGCATTTTTTGCTTACCTATTCTTCTAGCTATTTCTTGATAAAAAGGAACATTGCTCACCTTGAAGGCTTCTGCCATGGTCATGTCTTTATTCCAAGCCGGAAGATTAAAGCCCATAGCCGTATCTTTTCCACTTAAAAGGTGTCCATGACGGTAAAACTTCTTTACGCCATCATATTTAATCACCATATTTTCATCCAATGCCACATTGGTCTCTAAAGCTACCAAAGAATTAAATATCTTAAATGTGGATGCCGGCATAAGCCTTTCCGAGCAAAGCTCTTTATTATAATAATGGGCTCTTTCTGTATTGTTGTCGTAATATTCAAAAGCTCCGTTTTGAATACCGTATTTTTCAAAAACCTTTCCCCAATCTTTGTGTTCATCAATCCTTATATTTCTACAGGAATTCATTGTAGAAACAGTCACTATCCCAATTATGGAGGAAGTCAGAAATTTACTGATTTTCATTTTTCTTTTTTCTTTTATTTCTTGTTCTGCTATTCTTTTTTTATTATTCCTATTGTGGCTCTTGACCCAACATAAAGGTAAATCTAGCTGCCTGACTTAGAGGATTACGCACTCCGTTAGACTGATACATATTGTCTATACCAATACCGTAGTCCAAACCTAATAATCCAAACATCGGTAAGAATACTCTAACCCCTAAACCCACAGAGCGATACAATTTTAAAGGATTATAATCTTTAATACTATTGTATCCATTGCCTGCTTCAAAAAATGCCAATCCAAAAATGGTAGCTGTTGGGTTTAGAGAGAAAGGATAGCGTACTTCTGCTGTATATTTATTGAAAATGGTATAGCTGTTTGGCTCTCCATTGGTAGAGAAAACATCATAACCTCTTAAGGAAACAATATCTTTACCTGCAAAATAGTTGAACCCGGAAAGTCCATCACCACCTACTTGGAAGCGTTCAAATGGAGAGAATCCTAATTTTGTATTATACATGCCCATAAAGCCCATCTTAGCAGAAAGTCTTAACACAAATTCTCCGGCAATTTTCTGGTACCAGTCTGCATTAAATTTATATTTATGATATTCTACCCAATGGTATCTTTCTCTTGCAGTAATATTACTATAATCTTTATCATTAAATAAAGAAACAGGCGGTGTGAAAGTAGCACTAAAAGATATGCTGGAGCCGGATTTAGGGAACAATGGTTGGTCTAAAGTATTTCGGGCAATAGACAATCTTAGTGCCAAATTATTAGAATAGCCATTTCTATATTCCGGAACCTCTACCGGTAATAACTGATAATCTTTTAATTTAAAGTTCATAAACTCTATACCAATTGAAGCTACAAAGTTATTGTCCGGCCATAATAATCTTTTACTTAAAGAAGCACTACCACCCCAGTTTCTAATATAAAAATCGTTAGGTGTTACTTCTTTATTATAAATACTCATGCCATAACCTGCAGTGGCATAACGACCGTAGTTGATACCAATATTCAAGGCTATTGGTTTTTTACCTCCAACCCAAGGTTCTGTAAAACTAAAGCTTAAAGAGTTGTACCACAAGCCACTGGATTGGTAACGAATAGAAAGTTTCTGACCATCTCCCATAGGTAAAGGAGCCCAAGCAGAAGGCTTAAACATATTTTTCAAAGAAAAATTGTTAAAGGTTAGCCCTAAAGTTCCTGTGAAACCTATGCCGCCACCATAACCGGCAGATAGTTCTAATTGGTCGTTTGATTTTTCGGCAATTCTAAAATCTATATCCACCGTTTTGTCTTGCTGGTTTACCTTAGGTTCCGGTGATACTTTTTGGGGATCGATAAAACCTAATTGTGATATTTGTCGGATGGAGCGTATCAAATCCGATTGGTTGTAGATACTACCCGGGTAGATGTACATTTCTCTTCTCAATACATAATCATTGGTCTTGTCATTGCCAATAATATTGATGTTTTTTACTCTAAACTGTGGTCCCTCATTAACGATAATATCAAAATCTATGGTATCATTTCTGATTTCTTTTTCTACTGCCTCTGCTCTATACCCTAAATATCCATTATTTAAATAGATACTTCCTACATCGATACCTCCTTCAACGGTAGCACGACCTTGTATTCTATTACTTAATAACTCTTTATTATAAACATCTCCTTTTTTTATGGCTAACAATTCACTTAATAATGAATCACTATAGAGTGTATTTCCTTTCCAGTCAATGTTTCCAAAATAATATTTGTTGCCTTCTTCTAATTTGAGTTCAACATTTAAATGTCCGTTTTCGATTTTATAAACGGTATCTTGAGTAATTTGGGCATCTCTAAAACCTTCTGTATTGTAAAGGCTGATGATATTGGATTTATCATCATTGTATTTTTTCTCATCAAATTTGGAAGCTGAGAAGATGCCGTATCTGAAATATGGGTTTAGATGGTCTAAAGTTTTAGAAAGGGAGAGCATCCCTCCATTATTGAAATAGGTTTTAAAGGTTCTGTCCGGTTTTTGGTAAACGGTAAACTTATTAGCAGGATACAAAGAAAGGATAGCCATCTCTTTGGTACCTTTCATTGTTCGTTTTAATTTAGCTTGTGTAAATTGTTCGTTTCCTTCAAAATTTATAAGATTTATTTTAACCTTTTGACCTTTATGCACCATTATTTTTAGGCTGGCAGCATTTTTAAGTCTTGGGTCGGCCGTTTCAATAATGTTAACCGTTGCATTATTAAAACCTTTTTCTGCAAAATATATTTTTATCCTTTCGGTAATATCTTGTTTCATGGCATCGGTAATCATCCTGTTTGCCATTAGACCGGTTTTGGTTTTTATTTCCTGCTCTTGTGTTTTATTGATGCCGGTAAAGGTAAAATTAGTAAGTCGAGGTCTTTCTTCTACTTCTATTGCCAAGTATATTTTTTGATCATCAACTTTGTCAATAGCAATATCTACACTGCCAAACATACCTTGATTCCAAAGTACATTCATAGCTCTAGAAATATTGGCGTCGTAAGGAAAAGTGACCATCATACCTTTTTGCAAACCGGAAACTGCTTTCAATGTTGCTGTATCTGCAAATTTTGCACCTCTTACACTTACTTGTTCAATAATATAAGTACCTGTAAGGTTATTTTCTCCAAAATCTAATTTTAGATTTTGGTTATTGGGTGAAGTGGATTGTGCCCATACATTGTCTGCTGAGATTCCTGATGACAATACTGCACTAAAAATAAAAAACTTCAAATATTTAAATTCCATTAAAATGGTTTTTTTCTTAATTAACGTAAAACTATCAATAAAATTATTTTCCTTCCTCTTCTTTTACTTGTTCACTGGTTTTTCCAAACCTGCGTTCTCTTTGTTGATAACTTTTTACAGCTTCAAATAATTCTTCTTTTCTAAAATCGGGCCAAAGGGTATTCGTGAAATAAAATTCACTGTATGCGATTTGATACAATAGGAAATTACTAATACGGTATTCTCCACTTGTTCTGATTAAGAGTTCAGGATTAGGGTAATTATGGGTGTATAAAAATTGTGAGAAAAGCTCAGGCGTAATATCTTCCGGATTAAAAATGCCTACTTTCACTCTTTCGGCAATTTTTCTTGTCGCCTCCACTATCTCCATCTGAGAGCTATAGCTAAGTGCCAAGATTAAAGTAAGTCCGGAGCAATCACCTGTTATTTCCATACCTTCTTCAAGTTCTTTTTGGCATATTTCTGGTAGGTCGGATATATTTCCAATAAGTTCTAATTTGACATTGTTTTTTTTAAGATGGTCTGCTTCCTTTCTAATGGTTCTTACCAAAAGTTCCATTAATGCATCAACTTCATTTTTAGGCCTATTCCAGTTTTCGGCAGAAAAAGCATAAAGGGTTAAAAACTTTACTCCAATTTCAGAACAGGCTTCCACAACTGCTCTTACCGAATTTACACCTTCACTATGACCAACGATACGGCTCTCGTCCCTTTCCTTGGCCCATCTTCCATTACCATCCATGATAATTGCAATATGTTGGGGTATGTAGGATTGTTTTATTGTTGTTACTATATCCATCTTAAGCGTTGCTTTCCAAAAATTTTATTGGTATAAGGGTGCAAATATACAAAAATCACTTTAGTATTAAGTTTTTATATCAATAGAATTCATTGATGCTTGTTAAACCTATATTAAATTAAATTTGCTATAAGCCAAAAAAAACATTAAAACCTAAAAGACCTTAATGTTTTTTTAATATTTTGATTAATTTTTTATTGCTTGTTGCTCTTGAACGTATGAAAATAATAGCCTATGGAAAGACCTGCTTGGCTAGCATAAAAAACATTATTTGAATTTTTTAAGGGATTGGTATTGATAACGAATTGTGTATAATGAGCTTTGGCATACATTCCATTACTAAATTCACAACCTATTGTAGCACCTAAACCTAAATTAAAATCATAATAATCTTTAAAATGGCCGGTACCTATTCTTAATGGAGCGCCATTATTATCTCTAGTTCTAGGGTTGCCATTTAATCTATTAGTATATATCTGATGAAATTGACCTCCTACAGTATAGGCAAAAGCGGCACCAATTCCGACAAATAAATGGTTATGGTCGTAGATGGGGTCTCCGGTTTTATATACCAAATATGCAGGCAACATTAATGAATTGACTCTATATTTTCTATAATCTTCTTCATAAATAGGAACACCGGAACCTGTAGCACTTTGACTGGAATAATTACTCTCCGATCCGGAATTAGCATCAAAAAGAAGACCTGTTTTGATATGGAAATGACTTCCGTATTGTAAAGGAATATTTACTGAAAAGCCCCCATTATAACCCACCTGCCCTTGATTGTTTCTATAAGATCCATTTATTTTTTGGGTCATATTATTAAAACTCGCTCCTCCTTCTATACCTATATTAATTTGTGCATTTGTTTGGAATGCTGAAAAAAGTGCTAAACATGCTGTGGTTATAAATAATTTCATATCTTTTATGATTTAATAATCTTACAAAGATAATAGAGATGTTTAAAAATCAAAAAGAAAGTATAAGAAACTTTTCTATGAAAATATTTTAGTTGTCTAAATTTGAAAATTGAGAGTTTTGACTGATGTATTCAGGCACTATTTCTTTCATCTTTTTCACGGTATCTATTACTATATGTTTTCCTGCTATTCTTACAAGGTCATTCATCTCTTTTTGAACCCAGGCAAATTCATACTCTCTTACCTTTGCAATCAAAATTTTGTTGTGGTAAGTAGGCAGTGTGTTTTCAGAGTTGTTTAATAATTCTTCGTAAAGTTTTTCGCCTGGACGTAAGCCGGTAAACACAATAGAAGCATTTACTTTTGGCACTCGTCCAGCCAATCGGATCATTTTATAAGCTAGGTCTGCAATGCGAACGGGTTTCCCCATATCAAAAACAAAAATTTCACCTCCTTTACCCATAGTCCCTGCCTCTAACACTAACTGGCAGGCCTCTGGAATGGTCATAAAGTATCTGGTAATATCAGGATGAGTAACGGTTAATGGTTCTCCTTCTTCCAATTGTTTTTGAAAACGTGGAATTACAGAGCCATTCGATCCTAAAACATTTCCAAATCTTGTAGTGATAAATTTAGTAGTAATAGCTCTATCGTTTGTGTTTTTCTTTAAATAATTATGGTAGGATTGAATAAATATTTCTGCTATCCTCTTAGAGGCTCCCATGGCATTGGTAGGATTTACCGCCTTGTCTGTTGATATCATTACAAACTTCTCAACATTATAATTAACTGCAAGTTCTGCCATGTTTTTTGTCCCCAAAACATTGTTTAATATAGCAGTAGTTGGATGTTCCTCCATTAAAGGTACATGTTTGTAGGCTGCTGCATGGTAAATAATTTCAGGTTCATAAATTTCAAAAATTTGCTCCATACGCACACTGTCTTTAATGTCACCAATAAAAGATTTAACGGGAGCATTAGGTTTAAAAGTGAGCATGAGTTCGTGCAAAGGTGTTTCGGCATTGTCACATAGTAAGATAATTGCAGGCTCATACTTCAAAAGTTGCCTTACTATCTCACTACCAATGGAACCGGCAGCTCCGGTAACCAAAATCTTTTTACCTCTAATTTCTGATGCTACTTTTTCATTTTTAATATGAATAACCTCCCTGTCGAGTAACTGGTCAATTTTAATATTCTTTAATTGTCCGGCATCTAGTTCATTATTAATCCATTTGTCACTTGGAGGCACTTGTTGTACTTTAATATCTAATGCTAAACATTTATCTACTATTAAGTTCAAGTTGTCTTTATTTAGATTTGAATTTGCAATAATAAACAACTCAGCACCTTCTTTTTTTAATTTTTCAATATTTGATTCAGATAAGCTGTACACCGGTATTGCCTCTATTTTTTTTCCAATTAGTTTTTGGTCTTCTTCTAAAAATGCTATTACTTTAATATTTGAATTTGGATTATTACCTAACATTTGCATCGCTAAAATAGCCTCTCTATCCGCATTAAAAAGTATAGCCTTTGTCTTCTTTTTATTATCACTAAGAAAATTTTGAAATATTGTCTTAATTATTACTCTATATGCGATTAATAAAAAGTTTGCCCCTAAAAAATAAGCAGCTATGGCACCTCTTGGAAAGAGTAAATAACCATTTTGTCTCAACTCAAATTGACTAATAATGAAAAATGCTACACTTGAGAAAAAAACCAAAATAAGAATCCTTTTCCCATCTTCAATGGTGGTATAACGAACAATGCCGCTATACGTTTTTAAGATAAGCATGATGGCAGCATTTACAGCAATAACATAAACGATTACCTTACCCAAATCTATATTATTGGTAAGAGCAAGTAAGTTAAAGTTAAATCTTATTAAGAAGCCAATAAGCATTGCAATGTTAACACATGCAATATCAATCGAAAATATTATCCATCTTGGGACAATAGAAAAGTTTTTCAACATAATCTTGTTTTATAGGCTTAGGTTATCCTGCAAAGTTAAAATTTATTGTACTATTTGCCAATTTTTTAACATAAAAGTTAAAAAATACCTTTCAATCTTTAATTTAAGACAAAAATGTCTAAAATTTTTAAAAATGACCATTAAGATACCTCTTTTATTAAATTAACTATTGTACCTTTGCCAAATAATAACAATTTTCTATAAAATTATGGTTACAGAAGCTGATGTGCTCAAAGCATTATCTCATGTGATAGATCCCGACTTCAAGAGAGACCTTGTTACCCTTAATATGATTAAGGATGTTAAAATAGAAGGAAAGAAAATTTATTTCTCTGTTGAATTAACAACTCCTGCATGCCCCTTAAAAGAACAATTACATAATGATTCTTTTAATGCCATTAAAAAACATATAGGCGAAGATTATGAACCTGTGATTAATATGACAGCCAGAGTAGTTGGAAGGAATAAAGATGGCAATCCAACCTTGCCAAATGTGAAAAATATTATTGCAGTGGCATCAGGTAAAGGTGGCGTAGGAAAATCTACCGTAGCTACTAATTTGGCTATTGCATTAGCTAAAGAAGGTGCAAAAGTAGGCTATTTAGATGCCGATATTTATGGACCATCTGCACCTATCATGTTTGGTGTATTAGGAGAAAGACCTATGATGAAGGATGTAAATGGCAAAGGAATGATAGTGCCTATAGAACGTTTTGGTGTAAAAATCATGTCCATTGGATTCTTGGTAGATGAAAAACAGGCAGTTATATGGAGAGGCCCTATGGCTACCTCTGCCCTAAGACAATTTATCAATGATGTTTATTGGGAAGAGTTGGATTATTTGGTTGTAGATTTGCCTCCAGGTACCGGAGATATCCATTTGACACTGGTTCAAACTTTACCGGTAACCGGAGCTGTAATTGTAACCACGCCTCAACCAGTAGCCATGGCTGATGCTAAAAAAGGAGTAATGATGTTTAATAATGCCAATGTGAATGTCCCAATATTAGGAATAGTTGAGAATATGGCATATTTCACCCCTGCCGAATTACCCGAAAATAAATATTATATCTTTGGTAAAGATGGTGGTAAAAAAATGTCAGAAGAGTTTGATATCCCATTTTTAGGAGAAGTGCCTATCGTTCAAAGTATTAGAGAGGGTGGTGACAAAGGTTTTCCTGCTGTTTTAAATGATGAAAAAGTTTCATTAGAAGCCTTTACCAATATCGCTAAAAATATTGCTAGAAACTTGACAATTCGAAATGCAAACTTGGATGCTACCAAAATTGTAGAGATTACAAGATAGGAACAGAACAATTACAATTAATAATTCAAATAAGCCTCTTCAATATTCTTGTTGAGGCTTTTATTATTGTATTATTTTCATAATGAGAAACTGAGAATAATTCACGATATTTGCAATTATTTTCAAGAATGTGAATCAACAACGTAGCATACCCTCTTTAGCAATAGTTATTCCTTGTTATAATGAACAGGAAGTATTACCTGAAACCTCACAAAGGCTAATAGAATTATTACAATCCTATATAAGCGATACTTTAATTACTGCCGATAGTTATGTATTATTGGTAGATGATGGTAGTAAGGATACCACTTGGCAACAGATTCAAGAATTATGCCAATCGAATTCATATTTTAAGGGCTTGAAACTTTCTCGGAATTTTGGGCATCAAAATGCTTTATTAGGAGGGCTTTATTATGCTACCCAAACCGATATTGTTGTTTCTGTAGATGCAGACCTTCAAGATGATTTGAATGCCATAAAGGAAATGGTTTTGAAATATATGGAAGGTGCCGAGATTGTTTATGGTGTAAGAGATGACCGACAAACCGATACTTATTTTAAAAGAAAAACGGCTATGATGTTTTATAAATTCCTTTCTGTTTTAGGGGTGGAATCTGTATATAATCATGCTGATTTTAGGCTTATGAGTCAAAAATCATTGGAAGTATTTAGAGATTTTAAAGAGCAAAATATTTATTTAAGAGGAATGATTCCAATGATTGGCTTTCCTACCGAAAAAGTATATTATGCCAGAAGTGAACGTTTTGCCGGTGAAAGTAAATATAATTTAAAAAAAATGCTTTCTTTAGCCTGGAATGGTATTAGTAGTTTAAGCATCCAGCCTCTTCGTTTTGTGACGACTATGGGTTTTTTGGTCTTCTTCCTAACTATTATCCTTTCTGCCTATGCTTTATTTGCCTACCTTTTCAAGGACACCACAGTCGGATGGGCTTCTACAGTTTTACCTATATACTTTTTAGGAGGAATTCAATTATTATGTATTGGACTCTTAGGCGAATATATTGCGAAAATATATAAAGAGGTGAAACAAAGACCAAGATTTATCGTTGAAAAATATTTAGATAAGAATACAGAAACTTAAATACCTTTGCTTAAATTTGGAAATTTTTATAAAATTCTTAATATTAATACTGTAATGAAAAGAATATTGTTTTCAGTCCTAATGGGCTCTTTATTTAGTTTAGGTACTAATGCCCAATCTATTGACCCGGAAGTAGGAGTAAATATAGGTAGTATTCGCCAAAAAATAGGAAATAATGTTACCAACAGTAATGGCTTGTTGACTTGGAATTTTGGTGTCAACTGGAAACCTTATGTAGCAGAACAGCTTTACCTAAAACCAGGACTTCATTATACCACAACCGGATTTTCTGAAAGAAAAGCTAATTTAACCTTAATCACTAAAGTTGATTATGTTCAATTACCTTTAATGTTGGGCTATGATTTCCCTGTAGGTGATGGTGGATATGATGGAACTTACTTTACCGAATTAGGTGCCTATTTAGGCTATGCAGTAAGTGCAACTCAAACCGTTGGTAGTGCAAATGCTCCAATTGAATTAGGAAAAAAAACAAACCAGTACAATCCTTTTGATTATGGATTGAAGTTTGGTTTAGGATACATTGCACCATTTAATATTTTTGTAAAAGGACAATATAATTTAGGATTGGCAAATGGTAGCAATGCTAATAATACATCAATGACAAATAGATATTTTAATATCTCATTGGGCTATCGAATAGCATTGTAAACTTGTTGTTAAATTCTGTTTTTTAATCATTTATGAAAAAAAATAAATTAAACTTTGCACTTGTTTTTTAGTCAAAAGAGCAAATCATTTTAATAATAACATAAATTCATAAAAACAAAAAAAATGAAAAAAGTGCTAATTGCAGTTTCAGCTGCTACCATGCTATCTTTAGGTGCCAATGCACAATCTATCGAACCAGAAGTTGGAGTTAACTTCGGAAGTGTTCAAACAAAAACCGGTAATACTACCAGTAAAGGTGACGGTATGATGACTTTAAGTGCCGGTCTGGGTTTAAAATATGACCTAACTGATAATGTATATCTAAGACCTGGTATTTTTTATTCTGGAACTGGTATTAAAAGTCAATTATTAGGTATTACGAGTACCGCTAGATATGACTATATCCAAGTGCCTGTAACCCTTGGTTTTAATTATGACATGAACAAAGCAGGTGCTCTTTTTGCAGAAGTAGGTCCTTATGTAGGATATGCCCTTTCTGGAAAAACAACTATTGAATCTTCATTAGGTTCTACCAAAAATGATATTAAATTTGGTAGCAAATTAACCGAAACTAATGCTTTGGATTATGGTGCTAAGTTTGGTGTCGGCTATGTTACTCCTTTCAATATTTTTGTAAGAGCTCAATATAACTTGGGCTTAGGTAATCTTAGCAATGCTTCTAATACAACTACCAATAACAAGTATTGGAATGTTTCTGTAGGTTACAGAGTTGCATTTTAATTTGAAATTTTAAATAAAAAGAGCGGTGGTTAATTTCAACCACCGCTCTTTTTTTATAAAAATTTATGCTTCTATAGCTGCAATGCCCGGTAAGGTTTTTCCTTCAAAAAATTCTAATAAGGCACCACCTCCAGTGGAAACATAGCTTACCTTATCATTAAACCCAAATTTATTAACAGCTGCAACACTATCTCCTCCACCTACTAAGGAGAAGGCATTTTGTTGAGTAGCGGCTGCTACCGCCTCGGCAATTGTTTGAGTTCCTTTTTGGAAATTATCCATTTCAAAAACTCCCATTGGACCATTCCATAAAATAGTTTTTGATTTTAAGATAACGTTTGAAAACTGTTGTTGTGCCTTGGTTCCAATATCCAAGCCCATCCAACCTTCCGGAATATTATTATTGTCGCAACTTTGGGTCTCAGCGTCATTAGCAAACTTATTGGCAATCTTGCTATCTTCCGGTAAATGAATACTTACTCCTTTAGCTTTAGCCAAAGTCAAAATTTCTTTTGCCATTTCCAAGCGGTCATCCTCACATAAAGAATTACCAATATGGCCTCCCAATGCTTTTGCAAAAGTATAAGCCATACCACCACCAATAATAATATCAGTGGCACGATTTAATAAGTTTTCAATAATAAGTATCTTGTCTGACACCTTGGCTCCACCTATTATTGCGGTGAATGGTTTTTCAGATTGGGAAAGGACTTTGGTAGCAGCATTTACTTCTGCTTCCATAAGTAAACCGAACATTTTATTTTCTTTGTCAAAATATTGAGCAATAACGGCAGTAGATGCATGAGCTCTATGAGCCGTTCCAAAAGCATCGTTCACATATACATCGCCATAAGTAGATAATACTTTTGCAAAATTTTCATCCCCTTTTTCTTCTTCTTTATGGAAACGTAAGTTTTCTAAAAGAAGCACCTGACCCAGCTCTAAGCTTGCCACCTTATCCGCTGTTGCAGTACCAATGGCATCATCAGTAAATATTACAGGTCTGTTGAGCAATAAAGAAAGATGCTCTACTATTCTGCTTAATGAAAAATCTGCCGGTGTTAATTCAGGCTTTTTCACCATGTCTTTAATTGGTCTTCCCCAATGGCTCATAATAATTAAACTACCACCATCATTTAATATTTTATTCAATGTGGGTAATGCAGCTTTGATACGGGTATCATCGGTAATTTTACCATTTTTAATGGGAACATTAAAATCTACTCTTACTAATGCTTTCTTTCCATTAAAATTGAAAGTTGAAAATTGTGCCATCTTTTTAAATAATATATGTTGATATTTTTTGTTTAAGAGTTGCAAAGATACTGTATCTATTAGATTATTTGAAAAATTACCATGTTTAAATCTTGTTCATGACCATAGCATACAAAAGTAAAAGGCAACATTAACTAACCAATAAGATAAATTTAGGTTGTGAAATTTTGAAAGAATTATAAAAAAATTAATCTTTGTATAATAAACCTCTAAATGTGAAAATAACAATCAAATTATCATGGAAATAAATAAGCATAAATTATGGGGAATTACCTTATCCTTTGCCCTGACCATAGGGGCTTTTTCTTGTAAATCTGATCAAACAGGAAATGCAGGAGGCTTCATTTCTTCTATTTTTTCTTCAGAAATAAGTTCAGATAAAATTAAACAAGAACTGGAGCAAACTAACCCAAATAATACCAACGACTCCATAGACTCTATAAACAATTTACCAAGGCTTGTTTATGAATTGTATGAAAAAAACAATTTTAAACCTTTTTGGATGGAAGCATACAAACTTTCAGACAAAGGTAGAAATGCTTTAAAAGCAATTACAGCAATTCAAAATGATGGTTTGTATCCTGAACATTACCATTTAAATCAGCTTCAACAAGATACCAGTCTTTTAAATGACAATGAGGATGCAGCGGTAAGGTTTGATATATTATTGACTCAAAGTATTGCCAAAGCTGCAAAAGATTTGCAATATGGAGTAATAAATCCAATGGTTGTGGACAAAGAATGGCATATCCCTAATGATTCTGTGTTTAACTTGGATGCCTTATTAAATTTGGATAGTTTAGGCGACAAAGATATATTAGATTGCTACAGGCCTCAAAATCCTCGTTATGCTTTAATGAGAAAAGGATTTGAAAAATGGAATACCTTAAAAACAGACTCTGCGTATCTGTCCTTTAAGACGGAATTAAATAGTGGAAATAATACTGTAATACCAGAAATTATACATAAAGAAATCAATAGTGATGAAAACGATTCTAATTTGATTAAAACCTATCAATATTTAAATCATCTTTCAGCAACCGGCAAGGTGGATGAGGAACTTTTAAATGTTTTAAGACAGCAACCTGACCATTATATGCAGTTATTAAGTATTAACTTGGAACGCATGCGATGGCTCCCAAAAAGTTTTGACAGCCAATATATATGGGTAAGTATTCCTCAAGCCGAAATTGATTACTATAAAGATGGCAATAATTTATTTCATAACAGGACGGTGGTTGGTTCTAAAACCACAAGGACGCCCTCTTTAATGAAACCTTTACAAAATATTGTTCTTTGTCCACCTTGGGGCGTACCTATGTCTATTATCAAAAATGAATATAATGGTAGAATACCCTCAAGATATGAAGTGTATAAAGGTGGGAAAAGAGTACCGAATAGCATGGTAAATTCAAGTAATTACCGTCAATTTGTGGTGCGTCAGGCCCCGGGTCCTTCAGCAGCTTTAGGATATGTGAAATTTAACCTCCCCAATAAATGGGATATTTACCTGCATGACACACCCGGAAGATACGTTTTTGGTAATAAAGTAAGGTACCTGTCACATGGATGTGTTAGAGTAAAAAATCCAAGAGATTTAGCAGCACTTATTTTAGAAAATAAAGGTGTTGGGATTGATTCAATCAATAATTTGATAAAGAAAAATAGAACTAAGCTAATTCCTACTGATACTATCAATGTTTATATTGCATATTTTACAGTTAATTCTGACAGCACTATCCACAATATACTTTACCTCAACGATCCCTATAAAAAGGATGAGGCATTAAAGGAAGAATTTTTAACTAAGATTAAATAAATTAATTCCAATCTCAATATTGAGATTGGAATTAAACTTTTAAAGCTTTCTTGGCTTTAATACAATATTTATCTTATTACTAGGTCCTTTAAAAATATCTTTCTTTTAATATATTTTCATGGTGTCTGATATGACCTATGATAAAGTAAAACAAAGCACGTACACTGGTAGGTTTACCTGAAGAATTACCAATACGTTTTAATTCTTCTTCTGAAAGTGATTTAAAAAAAGAAATCGTTCCTTTACGCATAATCTCAAAATCTTCGATTAAATCTTCTATAGGTTTTGAATTAAAATCGGTAGCTAACACATAAGCATCTTCATCAAAACCCGGTACAGGTGTTTGGTCATTTCGGGCTACACGCAATGCAGCATAGAGTTTTAACCTTTCGGTATCGGTGTTGTGACCAATAACTTCTTTTACAGACCATTTGCCGGGAGCATATCGAAACAGTTCTTTTTCATTTGGAATTTTTTT
The DNA here is from genome assembly GCA_035444785.1 of Edaphocola sp. Taxonomy (GTDB): domain Bacteria; phylum Bacteroidota; class Bacteroidia; order Chitinophagales; family Chitinophagaceae; genus Edaphocola. The sequence continues at coordinate 26,679 of DAOMPL010000025.1, forward strand.
TAGAAATTCAACATAGCTTTTTGTTTGACTTTCTAATTCTTTTAAAATATCATCTTCTACAATATTTAGATAAGGAATAAAGAATGCCGGGCATTCATTTTCTGGAAGAGTAACCATTTGAAAAAATTATTTTTCCAAAAATACAAAATCGTCATTAGGAAACATAATGACGATTTTGAAAACAATAAAAATTTTACAATTACTTTACATCTCCCATCAGTTTCCTAACCATAGGAGAAATAATAATTAAAACTCCACCTGCAATGATGGCATAAATACCTAATTGCTTAAAACTTTCGGTATAAGTAATCAACTTTTCCGGCAATGACCCTCCACTGCTGGCATCTGCCATCCCTGCACCAATAAGTCCTGCCACATATTGCCCATAAGCACTTGCCAAAAACCACATACCCATCATCACCCCTTGCAACCTTACAGGTGAGAGTTTGGTCATAATGGACAAACCAATCGGAGATAAACAAAGTTCTCCTAAGGTAACAATTAAATAGGCAGAGGTAAACACATTCAAATTAGCAATACCTTGAGCATTGGCAAAGAATCGGGTAGAAAAGAAAATAAAATATGCCAATCCTAAGAATACAAAACCCAGTCCAAATTTCACTACTGTATTGGGTTCTATCTTACGTTTTGCCATTGCCAACCATAAGATTCCCACTAATGGAGCAAAAATGATTACAAATAAAGAATTAGCAGAATTGTTAACCCCAACCGGATTTACTTTTAAGAATCCTAAGATTTTGTCATCTAAATTGCTGTTGGCAAAAATACTTAAAGAGCCTCCTGCTTGTTCAAAAAACGCCCAAAATAAGATAGAGAATACAATAAAGATTAATGCAGCAATCAGCTTTTTCTTCTCTACCATATTATGTTTACTCATCTCATAGAATAAATACAATAGCGTTAAAGGTCCAATGGTGTACATAAAATAATCGGTATATTCGGGTCTTTTCACCATGGTCATAATCAAAGGAATTACCGCTAAAGAACCGATGAATACAATTAATTCAAACCATTTGGCTTTTGCTTTTTTTCCATCAGCAGCATCTTTAAAAGGAGACAATCCTATAGGACCTAAATGCCTTTTAGTAAAAATAAAGGTCACCAAGCTGATGGTCATTACAATAGCAGCTAACCCAAAAGCTAAGTTCCAAGACCAAGGATGATTGCTTTGTCCAATGGTAATACAGGCATAACCTCCTAATAATGCTCCTATGTTGATTCCGGAGTAGAAAAGGGAGAATCCTGCATCTCTCCTTACATCACCATCCCGATAGAGCTGCCCTACCATTGTAGAAATATTAGGTTTAAAAAACCCTGTTCCTACTACGGTAAAACTTATTCCTAAAAAGAAAAAAGCTTTAGGGTCAATGGCAAGAATAATACTACCCGTAATCATAAGCAAGCCTCCCCAGAATAAAGATTTTCGAAACCCTAAAATCTTATCTGCAAATAAGCCTCCAATAAAGGTAAAGGCATAAACGAATGCTTGAATAGAGCCATATTGCAAATTCGCATCTCTCTCTGGCATTTTTGACACCCCATCTAATCCTGGAAGATTGGTAATCATGAATACCACTAACATCCCTCTCATCCCATAGAAACAAAAACGTTCCCACATTTCAGAAAGGAATAAAGACCATAATTGCTTAGGGTACTTACCTTTGAAATCGTGAATAGCCTCCAATTCGGGATCTATTTTTGTTTTGTCTTGTTTAAAGATTTCACCTTCAAAGGCTTCTTCTTCACCTAAAGGATGTTCGGTTATATTACTCATGATAATTGTTTTTGAGTATAAAAAAATCTAACGCACGCCGTGCATCATTTTTACAATAAACTTATTCAATAGGATTAATAGTACACCACATACCATTACGAATCCGGCTATATAAGTAAACACTTCTCCTGCACCCAATTTTTCTACGGTAGATGCTAAATATCCCCCAATAAAATTGGCTACTGAAGAAGAAAGCATCCAAACCGCCATAAGGATAGAGGCTAGTTTTGGAGGGGCAAGCTTGGTTACTACCGATAGCCCTACCGGAGACAAACATAATTCGCCAATAGTATGCAATAAATAGGTCATAATTAACCACATTAACGCTGCTTTATTGGCTTCATCGGCAATGTTTCCTTGAGCGGTACGCTGACCTACTGCACCCAGCATAAACAAGAATCCTAAACCAAGGATAATCATACCTACCCCCATTTTTACTGGAGTGGTAAGCTTTTTACCAAATTTTGAAGACCAAAAAATAGCAAATAATGGAGCCAAGGTAACAATGAATATTGGATTTACAGATTGAAACCAAGAAGTTGGAATTTCGAAACCTCCTATGGATCTATCAATAAATTTATCGGTATATAAGGATAAAGAAGAGCCGGCTTGTTCAAATCCTGCCCAGAAGAACACAGCAAATGCAAATAAAATAAAAATTACAGAAATCCTTTGTTTTTCTTCTGCCGGTTTCAATGTCTCACCGGTAAGTGGATTTATGGATTTGCTATGTTCTAAGTTCTTTTCTACCTCTGCAACTGTACTGGTTGGATCTGGATTAAGCACTGCCTCTGCTTCTGCCTCTTCTTTTGAAACCAAAGCATTTTCTTTGGATAAGGGTTTTTTACCCAAATCACCCAAATATTTTTGAGCAAGTGAATTAAATAATAATTGACCCAAAAGCATGCCTACTCCTGAAGCTAAGAAACCCCAACGATATCCATAAGAAATAGTTCCATCGGCATTGGTAGTTTTAAATAAGCTGTCCGTAAAGTAACCTATTATGAAGGGTGCCATCAATGCACCCAAGTTAATGCCCATATAGAAAATAGAGAAAGCAGAATCTCTTCTTTCGTCACCATCTTTATAAAGACCTCCTACCAATGTAGAAATATTTGGTTTGAAAAACCCATTACCAATAATCAAGAGTAAAAGTCCGATATACAAACCGGTCATATTGGGCATCCCAAACAACACAAACTGGCCTATCATCATGGTAACACCACCGATGGTGATAGACAATCGTTTGCCTAAATATTTATCGGCAAGCCATCCTCCAATTAGTGGGGTAAAGTAAACCAATCCTGTGAAATATCCATAAAGAAGGGTAGCATTAGAGGCATCCATGCCCAAGCCACCTTCAAAATATTTTTTGGTTAAATAAAGAATCAGGATTGCACGCATTCCATAATAGCTGAAACGCTCCCACATTTCTGTAAAAAACAAAAGGTATAAACCTTTAGGGTGCCCTTTTTGAGGACTTAATGTAGCTGTTGCCATATAATTATTATGTGTTTTGTTCAAATAACTGCCTAAATTAGTTAAAAATATTAAAAAAGGATAAAAATTTTTTAATAATATATTTATGCTTTAATCACCTTTAAGGAAAAATGAATAAGAAATAATACTTTTTATTTGATTTTTAGCCATTGATAGTATTATCATTTTTTATTTTAAGGAGCTAAAAAAATCTGATTTAAGATTGCTTCATCAAAACCAATACTTTTTATTTTTCCATCTTGTGTGATTACCGGTCTTTTTATCAATGTAGGATAAATGGAAAGTAATTCAATGGCTGTATTGGCATTTTTCAAATTATCTTTTTCCGATTGGTCTAAATTACGCCAAGTTGCACTTTTTTTATTCACTAAATTTTCCCATTGTGTCTGGTTAGTCCAATCCTTTAATCTACTTTTGGTAATGCCGTCTTTCTTGAAATTATGAAATTCAAAAGAGATTTCTTTTGTATTGAACCAATCTATTGTTTTTTTTACGGTATTGCAATTGGGGATACCAAATAAAATAATTTTCATGCTCTGTTTTTAGGGTTGGAGTAATAATTTAGGTTCTTTGCATAAATAATTCAGGTAAAGTTGTGCACAAGCCATGGCATCACTCAAAGCATCATGATGATTAAGAGCAATTTGGTATTTTTCACTCAATTTTTTCAATCCTGATTTATAAATTTTATAGGTACAGGCATGGTTAAATGGAGGTATGACCATCTCATAAAAGGCTAAAGTGCTTTTAAGGCATTTTACATCAAAAGCAGCATTATGGGCGACTACTAAATCATTGGTGACAAAGGGCTCCATTAAATGCCATAACTTATCAAAAGTAGGCATATTGGCAGTGTCTGCCTTTTTTATACCATGAACTCTAACATTGCCCCAATGATAAAAATTGTTAGGCGGTTGTACCAATTGGTTAATCGTATGCACCACCATTCCCTTTTCCACCCTTACCAAACCTATTTGGCAAATACTATTATAGGCACCACAGGCAGTTTCAAAATCTATTGCTGTAAAGCTATTTATGTCTTCCATTATCTTTGCTTAACAACACAAAGGTAGCTTTATAGTTTAAAAAAGAAGTAAAAAATTAGAAGCAGCTCCTAAAAATTATATTCAAGATTGCTTGAATCCACAAAAGTGAAGAAGATTAAGAATGATTTTTAAACATTTTGATTTTTTCTAGCTTTTCTGTAAGTTTATTGAAGAAAATATAAAATTTATGTTGCTGCACTACATTTCTGCATATTGAAAAAGTGAAGATGATGGATAAGTTAAATATTGAAAAATATATATTATGTTTTAAAAATTGGGATTTAGTGATAATAAAAATGTGTACCTTTGCCAAATTATTGTGTATTTAATAATATCAAATTTATATTTTAATGGATATTTTTGCCAAAATCAAACGAGATAGAGGGCCTATCGGTCAATATCAAGACATGGCTCATGAATATTTTGCTTTTCCTAAATTAGAAGGAGAAATCAGTAACCGCATGATGTTCAATGGGAAAGAAAAAATTGTTTGGAGCTTAAACAATTACTTAGGTTTAGCCAATCACCCGGAAGTGAGAAAGGCAGATACCGAGGCTACTGCAGCATACGGATTGGCCTACCCTATGGGTGCTAGAATGATGAGTGGTAACTCTGACAATCATGATAAACTGGAGCGTGAATTTGCCGATTTCGTTGGAAAAGAAGATGCTATCCTTTTGAACTTCGGTTATCAAGGGATGGTGTCTGCCATTGATACTTTAGTATCTCGTCATGATGTAATTGTATATGATGCAGAAAGCCACGCTTGTATTTTGGATGGATTAAGATTGCATTCCGGAATGCGTTATAAGTTTAACCATAATGATGTAGCCGATTGCGAAAAACAATTACAAAGAGCTACTAAATATTTAGAGGGAACTGAAGGTGGTATTTTAGTAATCACCGAAGGTGTATTCGGAATGAATGGCAACCAAGGAAAAATTAAAGACATTGCTGCTTTAAAAGCTAAATACGATTTCAGACTATATGTAGATGATGCTCACGGATTTGGAACTATGGGAGCCAATGGAAAAGGGATAGGTGAAGAGCAAGACTGTATTGAAGATATTGATGTTTATTTTGGAACCTTTGCCAAATCTCTTGCCGGTGTAGGCGGTTTTATTGCTGCTGACAAGGAAATCGTTTATTATTTACGTTATAATATGCGTTCTCAGATTTTTGCCAAATCTTTACCCATGCCAATGGTTGTAGGGGGCTTGAAAAGAATGGAATTGATAAAAGGGCATCCTGAATTTAGAGAGAAGTTGTGGGAAAATGTGCATAAACTTCAAAACGGGTTAAGAGAAAGAGGTTTTGACATTGGTACTACTAATACTCCTGTAACACCGGTGGTGATGCATGGAGAATTGGAACAAGCATTAAACATGATTGTCGATTTGCGTGAAAATTATAATATCTTCTGTTCTGTGGTGGTATATCCTGTGATTCCAAAAGGACAAATTATATTAAGATTGATCCCAACAGCGGTGCATACCGATGAAGATATTGAGCTTACTTTAAATGCCTTTTCAGAAGTGAGAAAAAAATTAGAAGGAAAAGAATATCCCAATGAAATGCCTAATGTTCAGGCTTTATTGGAAATGGCTAAATAAGTTTTCGTCCTAAAAAATGATAAAGAGGTGTAATTTTATTATTGCACCTTTTTTTTGCTTAATATTTTAAACTTTTAGGATGATTTCAGTCTAAACATTTACCACTTATACTTTTAAGACCTATCTTATTAGTAGAAGTAGTATTTTTGTAAGAATAATTCAATTGTTATGAATAAGAAAAAATTATTTCCGGTATTATTAATCAGTAGTTTTACTTTTTTAGGAAACAATACCAATGCTCAAGATTTTTCAGACGTATTAAGATACAGTAGCTTGAAAACGGGTACTACAGCAAGAACCTTAGCCATAGGTGGAGCTGCTGGCTCCTTAGGTGCAGACTATTCGGCTGCCAGTGTAAACCCTGCCGGTCTTGGAGTATATAGACAAAATCAAATTATTGTTACTCCTTATTTAAGTCTAAATAACACTTCCGGTAAATATATTGGTCAAACTGCCCATGATAACAATACCGCCTTTAAATTAAGAAGTTTAGCAATGGTACTTAATCAAAGTAATAGTGAAAGAAGTGGTTGGAAAGGGCTTACCTTTGCAGTAGGTGTAAATAAATTAGCAGATTTTAATACTAATTCTACCATTCAAGGCATTAATAACCAAAGTTCTTTTTCTGAATTAATGGCTTTTGATGCTCAAAATTATGGAGTTAATGAAAGTGGTGGCCCTTTAGGCTTTTTAGGCTATCAAAGCTACTTATTGACCAATGATTTTAAATCTGTCCCTTACCATAATGTAATTGCAGAAGGAGGCACCTTAAAACAAACCCAATACAAAGAGACTAAGGGGGCTGTAAATGAATACACTTTAAGCATAGCCGGAAATTATGATGATAAGTTTATGATAGGAGGTACCTTAGGCATCACAACTTATAAATTTAATAGAACCAATGATTTCTTAGAAGCTGATAATACCGGTTCCATTACTAATGGATTTAATTCTTTTACTTTTAGAGAAAACTTGCAAAGCTCGGGGGTAGGTATCAATGGAAAGTTTGGTGTTATTTATGCTGCAAGTCCCGCTTTTCGTTTTGGTGCCAGCATACATACTCCAACCGCTGCATCTATGACAGATTTGGTGGACTATAATGTAGTCAACAATTTAGATAATGGCACTACTTATGATGTAAGTCCTCAAAGTCTTTATCGTTCCGACTATACTATTACTACTCCTATGCGAGGAATAGTGAGTGCCACAGGTTTTTTTGGCAATTCAGGATTTATCACCGGAGATGTTGAAGTTGTTCCATTTAATACTATGCGTATTCGTTATAGTGGTGGAGGCGTAGGCAATAGTCAGGCAGCGAGAGCACAGAATGATTTTATTAGAAACAACTTTAAAACGGCTATCAATGCCCGCTTAGGTGCTGAGGCTCGTTTAAACCGTGACTTTGCTTTAAGAGTCGGAGTTGCCTATTATGGCAATCCTTATCAGGATAATGTCAATAATATGGGTGGCGAGACCATGGATTATTCTTTAGGAATAGGCTATCAAATAGGTTCGGGAGTAAGTCTTGATTTCACTTATACTTATAGTCAAAACAACTATAAAGATATACCCTACAGCTTAAATATTCCAGGAGTTACTTTTTACGATGCCGCCTATAAAAATAATAGAAATGTAGTGGCATTAACTTTAGGCATAAAATATTAATGATTTTAAAAATAAATCAAAAGCTGACCTATTGGTCAGCTTTTTTTCTCATAGGTAGGTCTTGTTAAGGTTGAAAAGCATTTATGGTTTTCAGACTATTCTCAATTTCTTCTTCACTTAACTGATGATTGACCAATTTGTTGTTATTGTAATCGTCATAGGCGGCCATATCAAAAAAACCATGTCCTGAAAGGTTAAAAAGTATGGTTTTGGCAATGCCTTGTTCCTTGCAATCTTTTGCTTCTCTGATGACTTGTGCAATGGCATGATTGGATTCCGGAGCAGGAAGGATACCTTCTGTTTTTGCAAAAAGCTCACCGGCTTTGAAACATTCAATCTGGTCTATAGCGGCAGCTTCTATTAAACCATCTTTAAGCAATTGTGAAACCAAAACACTGGCCCCATGATACCTTAAACCGCCTGCATGGATAGGCTCCGGCTCAAAGTTGTGTCCCAAAGTGTACATAGGCAATAGAGGGGTGAAGCCTTCTGTATCCCCAAAATCATACATAAATTTTCCTCTGGTGAGTTTGGGACAAGATGCTGCCTCTACGGCAATGGCTTTAATATCCTGCTTGCCTTGTAATTTGTTTTTCAGAAAAGGAAAAGCTATGCCGGCAAAGTTGGATCCACCTCCTAAAGGAGCAATTACAATATCCGGATAGCAGTCAGCCATTTCAAATTGTTTGAGTGCCTCTTCGCCTATGATGGTTTGATGTAACAACACATGGTTGAGTACGGAACCTAAAGCGTATTTGGTGGTTTCATCCTTTACTGCCATTTCAACGGCTTCAGAAATAGCTACTCCTAAACTTCCATTTGAATCAGGATGTTGGCTAATGATTTTCCTGCCGGATTCTGTTCGGTCACTGGGAGATGGATATACTTTTGCCCCAAAAGTATTCATCATTATTTTTCGGTAAGGCTTTTGATGATAACTTACCTTTACCATATATACCTCACATTCAATATCGAATAAAGAACAGGCATAGGACAGTGCTGATCCCCATTGCCCTGCACCGGTTTCTGTAGTGATTTTTTTGGTGCCTGCCAAAGCATTGTAATAGGCTTGTGCTATGGCAGTATTGGTTTTATGAGAACCACTGGGAGAAACGCCTTCATATTTAAAAAAAATCTTTGCAGGAGTGTCCAATGCCTTTTCCAACTCAAAAGCTCTAATCAATGGTGAGGGTCTGTAAATTTTATACTTGTCAAGTACTGCTTCCGGAATCTCAATATACCGCTCGGCAGACACTTCTTGAAGGATTAGTTCCATAGGGAACAATGGGCTTAATGCATCAGGACCAATGGGCTGACCGGTAGCGGGATGCAATGGAGGCAATGGCTTATTGGGTAAATCTGCCATAATGTTATACCAGTTTCTTGGCATTTCTTCTTCGCTGAGGAAAAATTTTTTTCTTTTCATGTTGTTTATATTTTTAGGTTAAAGAATAATTTTGGGAATAAAAAAACCATCTCAAAAATTCTTGAGACGGTTTTTTTAACTTTAAAGTATATTATCTATTCAAATTATTAATAAATACCTTGATTAACACTCGTCTCTTTGTACGAATGCCACCACCAATTAGTATTTAAAACTTGAAACATTTTATTGTTATTTCTTTATTCTTTTACAAAGATAAATATATATTTTAGAAAATAGAATATTTTTTATTTTTTTTTATTTCTTGATAAAATTTCCTAACCAAATTTGACCACTTTTTTCTAGCTTCAGTAAATATAATCCTGAATATAGGTTCTGAATGTTAATGCGGTTCAAGGTCTCCGGCACTAAGAAATTATGAACAGCTACTGTTTTGCCTAAAACATCGACAATCTCATATTTTGAAATATTTTGTATAGGGTTAAAATTAAGATATTGGTTAGATGGATTCGGGTAAAGTTTCAACCCGGATTTAATGTTAGTATTATTAATATTTGAAGGATTAACGGTAACACTAATATTTTGAACAAAAGTATCTGATTTTAAGCAAGGGGTATCTTGTGCAATTAATGTTACGGTATAAGCACCAGAATTAGTATAGGTATGACTGGGCTGTTCTATTGTATCTTGATTACCATCTCCAAAATCCCAGGTAAATTTAGTTGCATTTTCAGAAAGATTCGTGAAGCTTACCATGGCTTGATTAATACTGCTGGTGAAATTTGCTTTGGGTTGGATTAAAAATCTATTCCAAAAAGACAAACTATCATAAACAATTTCAGTGGCTTTAGTTTTAATAATTTGTGCAGTATTGGTATTTAATGTGGAATTAAAGCTGTTAGAAGCCGGAGATTTTTCAAACATTACACTGTAAAAAGAACAAGCTGCAGCAAAAGAGCCACTCAAGCTTGGATGGCTTTCATCAGAAGAATATAAATCAATATTAGGGTTGCTGTTTCTTAATGCTCTCCACACAACGGCAACCGGAGAAATGGCAGCATGATTTTGGTCTGCCATATTGGTATATCTCAATTGCAAAAGACTATCCATGCCTTGATAGGTGCATAAAGGAGGAAAGTTAGGACAGTTTTGGCTATCACCATTTTTTCTACCCCAAGTCATATAAAACAAAGTAGTGGCACAAGGATTGTTTAATTTAATAATGCTGTCTAAGGCTTTGGCATAAGGATAGACCATATTGGCAACATCCTGATCGGGGAAAGAGGGCAACTGGCTTTGCTCTTGCAGGATAACGAAATCCCAATTGCCATTTTGAATAAGATTAAGTGTGGTCGAATTGGTGGTATGTTGCTGTAAAGTATAACCTCCGGGTGTGCTACTTTCATACTCTAAAGTATCGCCTCCGGTAGCTGCCATTTGCTTAACCAACTCCGGAAGATTATTCACATAAGTATAACTGTTTCCAATAAATAAGGCTTTCACCTTTTTGGCATGGCTTTGTCCAAATACAAAAAGTAAAACTGCTAATAGCGTAAATCGTGATTTCATTGTTTTGTTGAAAAATAGATATGTTTAAAAAAATAATTCTGAAGCAATATGGTCGGCAAAAAGCTTTCCGGCTGCCGTTAATAAAAGTTTATTGTTTTCAATTTGATAAAGACACTTATTTACCGAATTTAGTTTGTCATAAAGTTGAATTTTATTTTCTTCACCAAAATGAGTTTCAAATTCATCCAAATTGACCCCCCACATTGTTCTTAATCCTATTAACAAGCTTTCATTCATTTTATTTTCAATGCTCAATTGCTCCACTTCAAAATTGGGTTGTTGTTCATTCATCCCTTTAATATATAAAGCATTATTTGCAATATTCCATTGCCTGCTGTCTCCATTATAGGAATGGGCAGAGGGGCCAATGCCTAAATAAGGTACACCTTTCCAATAATTAGTATTGTGTACCGCATATTTTTGATGCTTTGCAAAATTTGAAATTTCATAATGTTCAAAGCCATTTTCGCAAAGGGTTGCTACCATAATTTCAAATTGCTGTGCCGTTAGTTCATTTGAAGGTGCCGGGCTTTTACCCATTCTAATATCATGAGCCAATTTAGTTTTTTCCTCTATGGTTAAGGCATAAGAAGAAATATGTGGAATATCCCAATCTATGGCTTTTTGCAGATGGTTTTTCCATTCCTGATTGCTGAGTCCGGGCGTGCCATAAATCAGGTCGATAGTAATGTTTTCAAAACCGGCATCTTGTGCAAGTTTAACCGCCTTTTCAGTTTCTGAAGCAGAATGAGCTCTATTCATATACTTCAAATCCGACTCTTTGAAAGATTGTATGCCTATGCTGAGCCGGTCGATTGGGAACTGGTGTAAGGTTTTTAGATATTCTTTGTTGATATCATCCGGGTTAGCCTCCAGAGTGCATTCTAGTAAATTATCTGTAGAATAATTTTTATAAATAGCTTCCCAAATTTTATCCAAGTCTTTTTCGGTGAGCAAAGAAGGCGTGCCGCCACCAAAATAAACGGTTTCAATTTTTGTGTTAATATATTCTTTTCTTTGAAATAATTCAGCCACCAAGGCATCCACCATATTGTCTTTTAATTTCAAAGAGGTAGAGAAGTGAAAATTACAATAATTACAAGCCTGACGGCAAAAAGGGACGTGGATATAAATTCCTGACACGAAAATTAAACTTATACTGCAAAATTAAGTATTTTCGCTAATTAATACCCAAGTTTATGAAACGATTAGGCTTTTTTTTGCTTTCGATAATAACAATGAGTTCTCAAATAGGATTTTCGCAAGAACATCATCCAAAAGAAAGTGTGAATGCAACAGAAAGTTGTACAGATGTGATGGTGCATAATCTTTTAGTAAATGAAAATCAAAATTTACAGGATAAGGACTATAAAATGGAATCTTTTTTTTCTGGTAATATTTTCCCGAATGTTTTTAAATACATTCGTTTAGAATGCAAGGCTGGCGAGGAGTATGAAATCAGGTATGTTTTAGGCAAGCATGCCAAAAACTATCAGATGTATGTCATGGCAGGACAAAACGAACATATCTTAAAATCAAAGCAGAAATTGGCTAAAGGAAGCATCAATATTATTAAGGAGCATTTTCGGGCAAAGCATGATGGGGTTTATGTAGTGTTTTATAATCAAAAAACTAAGGTTGAAAATTGTGTAGGGTTTTCAGTGTTGAAAAAATAATTATTTGTGTTGCCAATGAATAAATGGTTAAGGAAGATAATGGGTTGGAGGACGGAATATCCAATTAGCTTTTATCTGACAGATTTTCTTTTTAGAAAAATCCTAAGGCAAAATGCCGATGTGAAATGGCCGGTGCATTTTACAAGTACTATTCGTTCCGGTAATAGGTTGATTGCTGGTAAAGAAACTTTCCCTGGTGATTCTCCCAATAATTATATTAATGCTGCCAACTATATTTATATTGGTGATTTTACCAATATTGGTCCCAATGTGAGTTTGATATCTGCAAACCATGATGTTTATATAAATTCAAAAATGACAGCCTCAAATCCTATTCGGATAGGTAAGCATTGTTGGCTGGGTTCTCATTCTGTAATCCTTCCCGAAGTAGTTTTAGGAGATTATACCATAGTGGGTGCCGGTGCAGTGGTGACCAAGAGTTTTGAAGAGGGTTATTGTATTTTGGCGGGTAATCCTGCTAAGGTTTTAAGATATTTGGAAAAGGAAAAATGTGGAGAGATTAGTGAAAGTTAATATGATTTTATGTATAAAGCGTCTGCATTAATTTTTTTTAACCGTCTTTTTATCACTTTAGGTATAGTGGTTACTACCTATTTGTTTGCCCACTATCTTCCTAAAGAACAGTATGGTGTCTATCAAAACTTTTGGACTCAGTTTAATACTCTTTTTGCCATTAGTGGTTTGGGGATAGCTTCTTATATTTTCTCTTATTCTCCAGAAAAAATTATTCAAATAATTAAAAATTTGACTCCATCAAAGTTGTTATTCCTCTTTGGTTTAATTGTATTGAGTGCTTTAATATTTGGAGGAATGCAACAAAGGGTAGGTGTTAATTGGATTGCTGCAGGTTGTTTTCTTGTGTTAAATTCGCTGAGCTTAATCTCTGATAGTTTTCTAATTTTATTTAGGCGTTTTAAAATAATGCTTCTTATAAATTTCATTTATTTTTTAGGATTTATTGCTATCCATTATTATTGGTTGCAAAACTATTCCAATCAATTTGAATTATTAGTACTAATGCTTACGGTTCTTAGCCTGTTAAAAGTGCTAGCTTCAATAATTGTGATGAAAGAATCTATTCAAATAGTTCATCAAGAAGCTATTAATCAGCAACGAGCTTTAAGGCTATGGACGCATCTTTTTATTTTTGATTTAATTCAAATTTTCTTTTCCTATTCAGATAAATTTATCATTTCATTGATAGCACCAGCTACCACCTCGGCAGTTTATATCAACGGTACCTATCCAATTCCTTTTATTCCAATAATATTTTCAGCGGTAAGTAGTGCTGCATTATTGCAGTTTAATGATGAGAATGAAAGTAAAGAAAGCATAGTCAAAATTTTAAATAGAAGTGGAATAGCATTGAGTACAGTAGTGTTTCCTGTTTTCTTTTTCTTTGTATTTTTTAGAAATGAATTTATTGTATTCTATTTTTCTGATAAGTATTTTGAATCTGTTCCTATTTTTTTAATGAGTTTGTTAATGCTGCCTTTCAGAGCTTTCAATTTTACTATTTTATTTAGAAAAAAAGAAAAAGGGAAAATTATTAATTTAGGAGCCTTGGTAGATATTGTTTCTCTGTTGATTTTGGTAGGTCCTTGTTATTATTTTTTAGGATTAAAGGGCATCCCTCTAAGTTTTGTTGTAGCCACCTTAATTCAGGCTATATTTTATATGAGTCATCACCAAAAAATACTAGAATCCAGATGGTATCAAATCTTACCTTTAAAAGACTGGCTAAAAAAAATATTAGTATTTGGATTGGTAGCTTTTGTATTGAATAAGCTATTGATAGATGTTTTACAATGGACACCATTCATTGCACTGTTGGTAGCCTTTGTTGTTATGGCATGTATTGCTTTTCTTTTTTTATCCCGGGAAATAAATTTGAAAAGCAGGTTAAAAAAATACCATTAAGTAAAAAAAATACTATTTATCACCATGCTTTTTGATTTTTCCTTTTTCAAATAAAGAATATTCAATTCAACTATTGATTTATCAATATTAAGGTTAAATTTGCAAAAAATAAATTCATCTTTTAAAGATTCAAATTTGATAGAGAATAAAAATATAATAGACCAAGAGGTGAAAGCCATTTTAATTGGGCTGATTCAAGATAATCAGACAGAGACTCAAGTGGTAGAGTATCTTACCGAATTGGAATTTTTGGCTGAAACGGCAGGTGCCATTACAGTTAAAAAGTTTATGCAACGCTTGCCCCACCCCGATAATAAAACTTTTATTGGTAAAGGCAAGTTGGAAGAAGTGAATGCTTATGTGAAAATGAAGCATATTGAATTAGTGATATTTGATGATGAATTATCAGGTGCTCAAATTTCAAATATTCAAAAAGTAGTAGGTGTAAAAGTAATAGACCGCTCCGACTTGATTCTGGATATTTTTGCAAAAAGAGCCAAAACGGCTCAAGCCAAAACCCAAGTGGAGCTGGCTCAATACCAATATATCCTCCCCCGATTGAGAGGGATGTGGACTCATTTGGAACGTCAAGGGGGTGGTATCGGTTCCAGAGGGCCGGGCGAAACAGAGATTGAAACCGACCGCCGTATCGTAAAAGATAAAATCAGCTTGCTGCGTAAAAGATTGGCAGAGATAGACAAGCAAGCCCAAACACAAAGACAGCAAAGAGGAGAATTGATTAGAGTAGCCCTTGTGGGTTATACCAATGTTGGCAAAAGCACTTTGATGAGGGTCATTAGCAAGTCGGATGTGTTTGCAGAAAATAAATTATTTGCTACTTTGGAAACCACTACCAGAAAAGTAGTGTTTGAACAAACACCTTTTTTGTTAAGTGATACTGTAGGTTTTATTCGCAAGCTCCCCCACCATTTGGTAGAAAGCTTTAAGTCCACTTTAGATGAGGTGAGAGAAGCCGATATTTTATTGCATGTGGTGGATATTTCTCATCCACAATATGAAGACCAGTTAAGCGTAGTGGATAAAACCTTGCAGGATATTCATGCTTTTGACAAACCCATCATTTTGATATTCAACAAAATGGATCAGTATATCACCCAAACATTTGACGAATATCTTTCTGAAGATGTGAAACAAAGTTTGCTAAAAGACTTGTATCGAAAATGGGACAATCTGACTCATGGCAATGCATTGTTTATTTCTGCATTGGAATTAACTAATATTGAAAAACTAAGAGAAGACTTGCTCAATAAAGTGAAAGAACTTTATGAGCAACGCTATCCTTATTTAAACAAATTTTATTAAAATGTCTTTAGAACATAATTGCCGACTTTCGGTAAATATCAATAAAATAGCCACTTTGCGCAATAGTCGTGGTGGGGACAACCCTAATCTTTTAAAAGTAGCTTTGGACTGTGAACGCTTTGGAGCTCAGGGCATCACCGTGCATCCACGCCCTGATGAAAGGCATATTAAATATGCAGATGTGTATGAACTGAAACAATATCTTACAACTGAGTTTAATATTGAAGGGAATCCTAAAGAAGATAAATTTGTTCAATTGGTATTAGACAATAAACCCACCCAAGTTACTCTGGTGCCGGATGCTACTAATCAATTGACTTCTAACCATGGATGGGATACCATTAAAGAGCAACAATTCTTAGAAGAAATAATTTCTATTTTTAAAAAAGAAGGTATTAGGGTTTCCATCTTTGTAGATCCGGTAGCTGAAATGGTTAAAGGGGCCAAAGCTTGTGGCACCGACCGCATTGAGCTCTACACAGAATCTTATGCCAAAAACTATTTTATCAATAGAGATGAAGCCATAAAAGATTATATTCTTGCAGCTAAGGTAGCAGCACAAGAGCAATTAGGCTTAAATGCCGGTCATGATTTGGATTTAAATAATTTGGCATTTTTTGCCTCAAGTATTCCTAATCTATTAGAAGTGTCTATAGGGCATGCTTTAATATCTGATGCTTTGTATTTAGGTTTGCAAAATACTATTCCTATGTATCTAAGATGTTTGCAAAAACAAACGTCTTAATACTAAATATAATTTTATTCCGTTATAAAGAAAATAAAAACAATTAAAAAACATGAAACTATTAAAAATCGTAAGTTTGGGGCTGTTAGCAACAGGATTGAGCTTTTCTTCTTTTGCCCAGAACAAACATGAAAATTGGGGAAGAAATAATATTAAATTTTACCCATTAAGTACTTTCACCTATGGAGGAGTAGGGTTTGGGGTTGCCTACGAACGTATTATGGACCAAAAAGGTTTGGTAGGTGTGCAGTTGCCATTACACTTAGGATTAAGTACAGATTTTTCTAATGACTATGATGCTACCATCATGTTTAATCCCGGTGTAAAAATCTATCCTTGGGGGCAGAGAAAAGTCACTTATGCCTTAGGGACTTCAATTTTCTTTAATTCAGGAAATTTTACCCGCAGCAATTGGGATTACCAAACAGGATTAGTAACTTATAGTAAAAGTAATAGATTTTCAACCGGACTTTTAATCAATCAATATCTTCAATTCAATATTACTGAAAATATTAATTTAGGTTTTGAGTTTGGTGCCGGACCAAGTTATATCAATAGAGAAAAAGATAAATTTACAGGACAGGTGTTTTCTGACGGTATAGATGGGATGGTAAATTTTGGATTCCATTTTGGATATAGATTTTAAAATTTTCTCAAAAATATTTTTGATAAACCTTTCTTCACGTATTTGATTTGGTGGCAATGCTAACGGATGACCGTATTAAAATGAACATGCAGATACAAAACGACCGGTAATAAAATTGACCTTAGATTAGACAAAGATATTTTGTATTTTCGTGAAATGACAAAAGAAGCGGCACTTGAAAAAATAAAATCGTTGGTTCAAAGATTTGACGAACAAAAAGAATTTTACAAAAAGGCAGATTATAATGAAACCCAAACCAGACGGGATTTCATAGACCCTTTTTGGAAAGCTCTTGGTTGGG
>DAOMPL010000026.1:0-43701 GCA_035444785.1 Edaphocola sp.
TAGTTTTGAATCTAATTAAAACGGTTGGAGAGAACGCTCACCGAAGGTGTCGCTTTAACAAACAAATTGGCAATAGAGCCGGTGAAGTGCTACTTTTGAGCTTATGTGCAAGGTTGAACGGTAGTAATCCCATTCAATATTTGTGCTAAAAGTCGGCCCCATCGCCAATTTGCAACTCGTGTGTGCCTTGAAAACGTTGAAAAACGTTTGTAACTTTAAAATAGATGAGAGTAGGTCTCTCGATGAAGGTTTTCAGGGAAACTCATCAATTTAGCGAAGCGATATCTTGGATACCTATAAAAAAAATAAAAAGGACATCCAAAAACCACCTTATGGTGCGTCTGTTGGAAACAGCAGAGGTATTGAGCGATACGGAATTGAGCAAAGCGAAATCACGAATACCTTAAAAATAAATAAAAAATAAATTCGTAAAAACGGAAACAAAGATTTCTGTAGATGTGTGTATCAGAGCTGAACCTTCGACTACGCTCTGGGCAGGCTACAGTGAACCATTCGATGAAGCCTCGTAAGCGCAATAGACAGTGTCAAAAATGAATTTTACGTTTGTATCCATGATTAAGTGTAACGGACAACCTGATTACTGGTTACACGGCACTCGGGGTTAAGGTGGCAGGACTGATATCCCGAAGAACGGGACAAGCATAGGCTATTTTAAGGAACAAGGGAACTCATTATCGTTCTGTCAAATCGTAAGAGGAAGCGTTCGACTGAGCCGGTTCTGTGGGAACGCAAGGGTGAAATTCCCTTGTGACCCGATTAACAGAAGTCTTTTTATTTAGTCAATCCAGGTCTTTCAAATTATTTTTTAAGTTATATTAATTCTTTCTATCAAAAATAGTATCATGCGGAGAAGTTATAAATACATATTAATTTTTATATTTATATTTATTTTTACATTATTACTTTTGTTTATGTTAGGTAGTAATAAGGAATTAACATTTGAAAAGGAACGAAAAAAATTTGACAGGATTACTATTGGAATAATAAAGGATTCCGTATTAATGATTTTAGGAAAACCAGATCAAATTACTTATTCAATTGACTCTAAGGTTCATTATTATTATTACTTTACAAAAAATAAGATAGGTTGGTCAACTATGCCTTATGTTGAATTTGATTCTACACAACGAGTAGTAAAAAAAATTTATGGAAGTGGAGATTAAATATGATTTTAGTAATTCAAAAAACTCCTACTTTAGCCAACAATTATTGGCTGCCTTAGATTAGATATATTAGAACAATCCTTTGTACCGATGAAAATCGTGTACAAAAACAACTTTGCCAGTTATTCTTTAAAAGCAGAGACCGAATCCTTTATTTTGAAATCTCAAATCTTAAATTCTATTTTAGAAGGTTTAGGAGAAGGGGCATCCATACATAATAAAGGAGAAGGGAATTATAAATTTTGGTTTAATGCCATTGGTTATAACAATGGAGAATCAGGAGAGTGGCAAAATGAGAGTGGAAAAGCCCATGAATGGGAAGGAGCAGGCTTTGCCGTGATGCTACAATCTTTAATGATAAATGTTTCTGAAAAGAATGGAACAGTTTATGGTAGTGGGGTGGAGTATAATGCTCAGAGTGGGAATGGTACTGGAGACCCAACATTCAACAACATAAACATAGGATGTGGAACTTTTGGTATTTGTTGGAGTACTAAAGAAATAATGATACAAGGTGCTGTTGCAGAAGCAAGAGGCATCAGTATGGCGAAAGTCAATAACATTAGCAACATAAGAGCACTTGGTGCAACTGGTGCAGGATATATGGAAATTGTTAAAGGTGTTAGCACTGCAACTATATATTTGGGAGGAATTATGACAATTGCAGATGGGGCAGTTAATGGATTTCAGGCACACCACGCAGCAGATATTGGAATACAAGCAGCTATCTACGGTATTGGCGCATCTGTTCCCATAGCAGGATGGATTTTAGGCGGTGCATATTTTTTAGGTGATATGTATTTTCAAAGTACCCATAACGGAATGAGCATCACACAATATTATTTAGACGGTAAAAGATCACACTATGAATATTTACAATTTTATATACAGCTTCTTTTATAAGTTTTGGGAGAAAAGAGGAAATGACGGCAGAATAGTTGGTTCAGCTCATGTTCTAGGAACTATAATTATACACGCTCTTCTTATAGTAGAAATAATAAGAGATACAACAGGTCTTAATTTAATTAGCTTGCCTAATTTTGGAGAGTACGGAAGAAATAAAACAATGTATTTTTTTCTTGCTGTTCCTGTTTGGATTGGGCTTTGGTTCTTTTACAACAGAGAACGCACTAAGCGATTATTAAAGGAGTATCATCAGAAATACGGAGAAGCAGGAAGTAAAAACACTTTTAATATTTTGCTGTATGTTGTTATACCAATAATACTGCTAATAACACTTGCCGTAATCAGGCAAAGAAGCTAAACAATAAAGCCACTTACGCTGTGGTTTTGTTGTTTTTACAAAACAATGATATTTTTAGCAAAGAAGTCCTTAATTTTTTCCTTAGTAGATACTTTACAAAAAAAGAGTGTAAAACATAAAATCATCTCAAAAAACTTGTACTTTAGACA
This sequence comes from Edaphocola sp., assembly GCA_035444785.1. Classification (GTDB taxonomy): domain Bacteria; phylum Bacteroidota; class Bacteroidia; order Chitinophagales; family Chitinophagaceae; genus Edaphocola. The sequence goes on from DAOMPL010000026.1 coordinate 2,598, forward strand.
GTATTTATGGGCTACCTTAAAAACAAAATTCCAAGTCCTAAAATGAGTCCAATTGTCGCAGTTGTAAAATGAATAAGTCCTGTAAATGTTTGCGAAACCAACCAATATTGATGTATGTAGTTCATTGTCAGATATTTTGGTTTATGTGTTCTTTTTTGTTAAGGTTTTTGCCAATATCAGGCTTGTTGTTATTTTCTCAACAAGTTCTAAAAAAAGAAAGCATAATCTAATTGGAATAATAGATTATGCTTTCTTAGAAATTTCAGATAAGATTATTTTGAAGTATTTCTGGATTTTAAGAATTCCAAAATTAGTAGCGTTGCACCAATGCCACAAATAATTCCATTGCCAAAATAATGACCTTTTTGTTCTATATCTAAGGTTAAATTAAATAGGGAAACAATAATCATTAAGATACTGATAATATAAATAGTTGTTTTGTTCTTCATGTCTTTATCAATGATGGAAATACAGTTAAATCAATTAGATTCTCTTTTCAGATGAAAGCATTTTTAGCATTTCTTCGGTCATCTTGTCCAAATCATACTCCGGTTTCCATCCCCAGTCTTGGCGTGCCACACTATCGTCTATTTTTGCAGGCCAGCTTTCTGCTATATGTTGCCTAAAGTCTGGTTTATAACTGATGCTAAATTCTGGAATGTGTTTTTTAATAGCAGCTGCTATTTCTTGTGGTGTAAAGCTCATCGCAGACAAATTGTAAGCCATTCTGCTTTTGATACTTTCCTTAGGAGCATCCATCAATTCTAAGGTAGCTCTTATGGCATCGTCCATATACATCATTGGTAAAGCAGTATTTTCAGACAAGAAACATTCGTAAGTTTTATTTCTTAAAGCTTCAATATATATTTCAATTGCATAATCAGTGGTCCCTCCGCCAGGAGCAGATTTCCAACTGATTAATCCCGGATATCTTAGACTGCGTACATCCAAACCGTATTTCATATTATAGTATTGACACCATAATTCACCTGCATTTTTACTTATTCCATAAACGGTTACCGGTTCGATAATAGTCTTTTGAGGAGTATCTTCTTTAGGAGTCGAATTGCCAAATACAGCTATAGAGCTTGGCCAGTAAAGCTTGTCCACCTTACATTCCACACAGATATCCAAGATGTTTAAAAGGCTTTTCATATTAATATCCCAAGCCCAAATAGGATTTTTTTCACCTGTAGCAGAAAGTATAGCTGCCAATAAATATATTTGTGTAATTTTTTCGTTTTGAACAACTCTGGAAACAGCATTAGAGTTTAATACATCCAAGTGAATAAAAGGACCACTTTCTTCTAATAGAATATGTGGTTCTCTGATATCTGAAGCAATTACATTTTCATTTCCATATTTTGCTCGTAAAGCGAGCGTCAATTCCACACCAATTTGTCCACCAGCACCAATTACTAAAACTTTTTCCATTTTACTTTTATTAAAAGAAATTAATTTGCTTTATGTTTTTTAATTAAATCGATAAAATTGTCAAATAAATAACGAGAATCATGCGTTCCCGGGGTGCTCTCCGGATGATATTGAACTGAAAATGCAGGCTTTCCTTTAACTCTTAAACCTTCTACTGTATTATCATTTAAATTGATATGGGTTATTTCTACCTTGTCGGATTGTGCTTTTGCAGATTCTGAATCAACGCAGAAGCCATGGTTTTGAGTAGTGATTTCTGAAAGACCGGTTAATAGATTTTTTACAGGATGATTGACGCCTCTGTGTCCATGATGTAATTTAAAAGTCTTGATGCCATGAGTTATAGCCAATAATTGGTGTCCTAAACAAATACCAAATAAAGGGATGCCACTTTCTAAAATATCTTCAACTGTTTTTACTGCATAATTCATTGCAGCAGGGTCGCCGGGGCCGTTTGAAATAAAAAATCCATCAGGATTAAAAGCGTTCAAATCTTCAAAAGTGGATTTTGAAGGAAATACCTTGCAAAAGATTCCTCTTTCTTCAAAATTGTGTAACATGTTACGTTTGATGCCAAAATCTAAAATAGAAATCTTGATGGGAGCATTTTCGTCACCAAAAGTATAAGGTTCTTTAGTACTGATGTCGGTAGCCAAATCCAAACCTTCCATTTTTGGAATTTCGTTCAGTTTTTGTTTTAAAACTTCTATATCGTTAATGTCAGAAGAAATAATGCAGTTCATGGCTCCTTTAGATCTGACATGTTGAACCAATGCTCTGGTGTCTATATCCTGAATAGCAATGATGTTGTTTTCTATCAAATAGTCGCTTAAAGAGCCGGTTGCCGTCATTCTGGAATATCTAGAAGTGATATTTTTACAAATCAAACCTTTGATGGTCACTTTATCAGACTCAATTTCGGTGTCATTCACGCCATAATTCCCGATATAAGCAGTATTCATTATTAACATTTGCCCGGTATAAGAAGGGTCGGTAAATACCTCTTGATACCCTGTCATTCCGGTGTTAAAACATAGTTCACCTCCGGAAGTTCCAATTTTTCCGAATGGTTTTCCTTTAAATAAGGTGCCGTCTTCTAATAATAAATAAGCTGTTGTAGCCGCAGTTTGGCTGGAAGAATTACTCATAAATAAAATAAATTTTTTGGGTGTTAATTTTACCCAAAGTGCAAAGATAAGCCTAAAGATTTTTATTAAAAAGAAAATTAAAAAAAATAAGGATTCTTGAATAAACGAAATTCTACTTTTTTGTTGATTTATTGTATAATGCCATTAAATCACTCCACCTCAAAAGAGTTTTGTTGATTTAATTCTGGCTTTACAGCAGATTTTACTATATTTTAGCTTTTTATTGAAATTTTTTTTATTTTTTCACTTTCTTGAATCGTTGATAATGATATTATTAATGAAATATATCCAATTGTGAAAATGTTTTATTCTTTTCTTTTCGAGATTTTGGGTGCGAAATAAAATAATATTGCACATAAGGCCGCCAATCCGAAAATGGTAATGAACATACTCTTTGGATGATTACCATTGACAATACCTGTAAAGGCAGCTATTAACGCTGCTACACCCATTCTGATGGCACCGCTTAAAGCAGAAGCAGCTCCTACATTGGACTGGAATGGGTAAAGAGAGGCTGCTGTGGCATTGGGATTAATAAAGCCAACTATGAATAAAGTGACAAAAAGACCTGCAACCAAAAACGGGTAAGGTAAAAGTGGGAAAAAAATTAATGCAAACATTACCAAAGCTGTCCACGAAAAAAGAAGTATTATGGCTATTTTTGCTATCCGTAAAAAATGGATTTTCTTGGTAAGCCAACCGTTTAGAGAACTGCCAATGATTAAGCCGGTAGCATTGATGGCAAAAATTATTGAAAAGGTTACATTGTCTAAATGATAAAATTGTTGAAAAATAGGTGAAGCAGAAGAGATATATGCAAATAAAACCGCCATTGAAATACTACCAATCAAAGTGTACAATAGGAAAATTTTGTTTTTGAAAATACTCCAGTAATCCGTGCTTATTTGCTTTACTTTTAGCTTATTGTTGTGCATATATTTACTAGTCTCCGGTAAGAAGAAATTTATTAGTGCAATAATTAATCCTGAAAACCCTGCTAAGAAAATAAAAATATAATACCAGTCTAATTTTTCTAAGAAAAGGCTGCCCATACTCGGGGCAATTAAGGGTGCTACACCCATCACCAGCACTAAAGAAGAAAAAGCTTTAGCCATTTTATCTTTCTCGTAAACATCATTGATGATGGCATTTGAAGCTACCATGCCCACACAAGCTCCTAAAGCCTTAAGCAATCTCATAGCTATCATCATTTCGATATTTAAAGAAAAAGCACAAGCCAATGAAGCCAATAAATATATGGAAAGCCCAATGATTAATGGTTTTTTCCTACCATATTTATCAACTATTGGGCCATAGATGAGCTGCCCCAAAGAGATACCTGCAAAATAGGCCGTCAGTGTAAAGGCCACCTGCCGGCTGTCTGTTTGGAAATATTTTTCTATTCTTTGAAAAGCCGGTAAATACATATCTATACTAAAAGGTCCCAAAGCGGCTAAGATGCCTAAGAGTATGATTAAAAATGTCCGGTTGATATTGTTTGCTGTCATAAAAAGTTTGCAAAAGTACGAAAGGAATGGTTTAAGGAATATTGAAAATTAAGATGAGGCGATAATTTAAAGGAATTTGAAACCATAGTAAAGGGATTTCATATTTGTAAATTGACCTTATCGATTTGATAAAATAATATAAAACCGAAAATAAATTGTTCATTACCATAATTAATTTCCATATTTATCTTTTTCTTTGGGTCTTTTCATCTTACCTTTGCACAAAAATTATAGAATCATATTATGAGATTTTTTATTGATACTGCCAATTTGGATCAGATAAAGGAAGCACATGACTTAGGCATCCTTGACGGTGTTACCACCAATCCTTCTTTAATGGCTAAAGAAGGAATAAAAGGAGAAAAAGCCATTGTGAAACATTACAAAGATATTTGTAAAATTGTTGATGGGCCCGTAAGTGCAGAGGTGCTTTCTGTAGATTTTGAAGATATGGTTGCAGAAGGGAAAAAACTGGCAGCTATTCATGAAAATATAGTGGTAAAAGTGCCAATGACTAAAGATGGTGTTAAGGCAATCAAATGGTTTACAGACCATGATATCCAAACCAACTGTACTTTAGTTTTCTCTGCGGGTCAGGCTATTTTGGCAGCAAAAGCTGGTGCTACTATGGTATCTCCTTTCATTGGTCGTATTGACGATAGCAGCTGGGATGGTGTCAACTTGATAAAGCAAATAGTTGATATCTACAATGCTCAAGGTTTTATGACTGAAGTGTTGGCAGCATCTATCCGTAATCCATTGCATATCGTTCGTTGTGCCGAGGTGGGTGCCGATATTTGTACTTGTCCTTTAGATTCTATTTTAGGCTTGCTAAAACACCCATTGACTGATATAGGTTTAGCCAAATTTTTAGCAGATGCTAAAAACCTTTAACCTAAAATACTAAAAATTAGGTATTTCTTATTTAATATCCTATTAATTCATCTTATATTTGCGTATTGGAGTAATGTTCCAATACGCTTTTTTATAATTATTACTAATGATTGAAGTTAAAAACGTCTGCAAACAGTTTGACGGTAAAGAAATATTAAAGGATGTAAGTTTTTCCATGTACAATGGGAAGAATAATTTGATTATTGGAGCAAGTGGAAGTGGGAAAACGGTGATGATGAAATGTATGATAGGCTTGTTTAAACCGGAAAGTGGTCAAATAATATATGAAGGACAGGACATCGTAAAAATGGAGGAAGAAGATTTGAAAGAAATTAGAAGGCAAATAGGAATGCTTTTTCAAGGTTCTGCATTGTTTGACAGTATGACGGTTACAGAAAATATAATGTTCCCATTGAATATGTTTACCAAGGATAATTATTCAAAAAAGTTGAAAAGAGTGCAGCAAGTATTGGAAGAAGTGGAACTGAAAGATGCCGGTAAAAAATACCCTGCTGAATTAAGTGGAGGAATGAAGAAAAGAGTGGCATTAGCAAGAGCTATCGTTTTAAATCCAAAATATCTTTTTTGTGATGAACCTAACTCCGGACTTGACCCTCAAACCTCTTTGGTGATTGATCACCTGATAAACAGGCTGACCAAAGATTATAATATGACTACAATTATCAATACCCATGACATGAATACAGTGATGGAAAGTGGCGATAATATTATTTATATGCATCAAGGTAGGAAGCAATGGGAAGGCAGCAATAAGGAGATAGTAAATAGTGACGATATGCTGTTAAACAACTTTATTTTTGCTTCTGACTTCTTAAAAGGTGCAAAGCAGGCACAAATTGAAAAAAATAAATTAATAAAATAAAAATTATTACAATCTTGAATTAAATGTTGGCATGGAACGAAATATTGATTAGACTGGCCTTGGCTTCTTTATTCGGTGCTTTGATAGGCCTGGAGCGAGAAAGAAAGCATTGGGCAGCCGGACTTAGAACTCACATGATGGTATGTGTAGGTTCCAGCCTCATCATGATTGTTTCAGCTTATGGCTTTTTTGATATTTTGAAAACTCCCAATGTCGATTTGGATCCATCCCGTATTGCTGCCCAGGTGGTGAGCGGTATCGGTTTTTTAGGTGCAGGAACAATTTTATTTTTAAAGCAAGGTACCATTAAAGGATTGACCACCGCATCCGGCTTATGGACGGTAGCCGGTATAGGTTTGGCAACAGGTAGCGGATTGTATTTTGCAGCAGGTGCTGCCACTGTTATCGCCATCATTATCCTTTGGGGCTTGCAACCTATAGAAAAATTATACTTTAAAAAGTATGGTGACATGACCTTGAAAATTATCAGTCATACCGATACACAAGAGCGAGATTTGTTAAGTGGATTACAAGGAATAGATAAACTTAAAATCCAATCTTTTACTTTTGAAAGAAGAGGCAACGATTTTTTGGTAGAAGTGAAATTAGAAAATATTAACCTATCAAAGATTGATGATTTAATAAAGGAGTTAAAAAAAGATCCTGATATTAAAGAAGTTTCTTGGTTTAGATAAATTTATGCTTACCTTTGCCAACGAAGAAAAAATCTTCACCACGGGGTGCCTGCGTGCAGGCTGAGATTACACTCGTTGAACCTTGACCGGGTAATGCCGGTTAGGAATTGGTCAACTCTCATTGATGAATGTCTTTATACTAGTTAGAGATTATTTTTCTACTCAGTGGTTTTTTTTATTTAATAATTCATTTTATATGAAAAAACCATTATTGTTTTTATCACCATTTTTTATTGGTACAAGTTTAAGCTTTCAAGTCTTTGGTCAGCAAAAGAATGATAGCTTGCAATTTCAGGAGCTGGAAGCTGTTGAAGTCAATGCCTTAAGCCTCTCTTCCCGAGCACCTTTTAGTTATAAGAAACTTGGTAAAAAAGAAATTCAAAGATTAAATGATGGCAGAGATTTGCCTTATATCTTGGAGCAAACCCCTTCTGTATTGACAAATTCGGATGCAGGAAATGGAGTAGGATACACAGACATCCGTGTCCGTGGAACGGATGCCACCAGAACCAATATTACTTTTAATGGAATACCAGTGAATGACCCGGAATCTCAAGGCGTTTTCTATGTTAATTTTCCTGATTTTGCCAGTTCTACCCAAAGTATTCAAATTCAGAGAGGTGTGGGATCCAGCACCAATGGAGCCGGAGCCTTTGGAGCATCCATTAATTTGAATAATACCGCTCAGGATATTGATCCAAATCTTACTATTATTAATTCTTTAGGCTCTTTTGGCACCTTGAGAAATAGTGTGTTAGCTGGTACCGGTCAATTAAAAAATGGCTTCAATACATCAGTAAGATTTTCAAAAATTAAAAGTAAAGGATATATCCAAAGAAGTGCTTCAGATTTAAGAGCCTTGCAATGGCTTACTTCTTGGAATAGTAAAGATGGGAATACCCAACTGAAATTCAATCTGTTTTCCGGTAAAGAAAAGACCGGGCAAGCCTGGGATGGAGTTCCAGAGGCTTTGCTAAAGACAGATAGAACTTTTAATGGTTTAGGCATAAAAGAAGATGGCAGCTATTATGAAAACGAAACCGATAATTACCAGCAAGATTATTATCAGTTATTTTTAAATCAAAAAATTAATAAAAATATAGTTTTAAATACGGCATTGTTTCTTACGCGTGGCAGGGGCTATTATGATGAATATAAAATAAATGAAAAGTATTCAAGCTATGGTTTGCCTCCCCAAATATTAGGTAATGATACAATATTGAGAAGCTCTTTAACCCGGAAAATAAATTTAGATAATTATTATTACGGCAGTATTTTTAATTTGAAATATTTTAATCAAAAAAGTACCGTACAATTAGGAGGAGCTTTGCTTCAATATGATGCCTTACATTTTGGTAATGTAAACTGGGCAGCACAAGGCGGAATACCTGAAAATTATAGATGGTATTATTTGCCTGCCAATAAATTTGATGCTAATATTTATTTAAAAGTAGAGCAAGAATTTCTTAATAATCTTTATGCTACACTTGATTTGCAATACAGAAGAGTAGATTATTCTGTAAAAGGATTCCGAAAAAATCCTGATGTTTTTGTGGAGCAATATTATGATTTTTTTAACCCTAAGTTAGGCATAAGTTATTTCAAAAATACTTCAAAATACTTTGCATCTTTTGCAGTAGCCCAAAAAGAACCCAACAGAAATGATTTTGAAGCCGGTATTCAGCAATTGCCTAAGCCTGAAAAATTATATGATTTGGAATTGGGTTATGGTATAGAAAAGCCAAATTTTAATTTTGAAGCTAATTTTTATTATATGTATTACAGAGATCAATTGATTCTTACCGGTAAAATTAATGATGTGGGAGCTTATACCAGAGTTAATGTTCCTGAAAGTTATAGAATGGGCTTGGAGTTAAATGGTCATTATAATGTTCTAACAAATTTAATAATTAATGGAAATATGACTTTATCTCAAAATAAAATAAAATCTTTTACAGAGTATATTGATAATTATGATTTGGGCGATCAGCAAAGTTTTAATTATTCCAATACTAATATTGCTTTGTCGCCTGCATGCTTGGCCAGATTAGGTTTACAATTAAAAGAACTTAAATTATTTGAAAACCATACTATCGATTTGAATTTGGATCATCAATGGGTATCCCGACAATATTTAGATAACACCCAAAAATTAAATAAAAGTATTGCTCCTTATGGGCTATTAAATTTTAGAGTATCATATCCTTTGAAAACAAAAGGGGTTAAAGATTTTAAAATAACTGCTGCCGTGAATAATGTTTTAGATAAAAAATATGAAAGCAAAGGCTATACCTATAGCTATTTTGATAAAGGTTTAGTTACAGAGAATTTCTATTTTCCACAAGCTGGTATCAATTATAATCTGATGCTTTTGGTTCAGTTTTAAAAAGAATACATAATAAAAAATGTGGATGACATCATAGTCATCCACATTTTTTATTATTTTGAAATTGTTCTTTGCTCAATTCGTTTTTCATAATCCTTACCTTGGAATATCCGGTGGACATAAATGCCCGGGACATGAATAGTATTAGGGTCTAAATCTCCAGCAGGTACTAATTCTTCTACTTCAACAATGGTTACTTTTCCGGCTTTTGCCATAATCTCATTAAAGTTTCTTGCAGTTTTATTGAAGATAATGTTACCGTTGGTATCTCCTTTCCAAGCTTTTACGATAGAAAAATCAGCATCAAAAGCCATTTCCATTAGATATTCTTTTCCATTGAAAACCCTGCTTTCTTTGCCTTCTGCCACTTCTGTACCCACTCCGGCAGGTGTGAAGATTGCCGGCATGCCGTAGGCTGCAGCTAAACAACGAGTGGCCAATGTGCCTTGTGGTACTAGATCCACTTCTAATTCACCACTTAACAATTGTCTCTCAAATTCTGCATTTTCGCCCACATAGCTAGAAATCATTTTTTTTACTTGTTTTGATTTCAACATCAACCCAATGCCGAAATCGTCAACACCTGCATTATTTGAAATGCAAGTTAGGTTTTTGGTACCTTTTCTGATTAAGGCATCAATACAATTTTCCGGAAGTCCACAAAGTCCAAAACCACCCACCATTAACACGGCTCCATCCTGAATGTCTTTTATAGCCTCATCTGCATTGGCTACCACTTTATTAAAACCCATTATTTATTATATTTTTTTAATGATTCAAAATTAAGATTTTATTTTAATAAATAAAAAAGGAATGACCCCAATAGCAGTATTATTTTTTAATTTGGTGTTTCTTTAATGTTTTCTTCAAACTTGGAATCGATTTTTTAAAATATTTTGAATTATCTTTAGGAAGATTTACTCATTCCGAGCACTAAATTTTTATTTTTTGATTGAGATGGGTAAGGGGGGTGCCTTGTTTTAAAACAATAGTTATTTGAAATAAATAGAATAAGAAATTTTTTAGCTTAATTTTACACCGATTTTAAAAAAATGGAAACACAGAATCTATAAAAATGGGTCAAGTTAGGAAGCAGGGTATTTTATCATTAATATTTATCTATTCGGGTTTTGCTATTGGAGCGGTGAATACTTATTTGTTTAACTATTTTCTTACCCAAGAGCAGTATGGTTTAACAGCAGTTTTTACAAATTTATTATCGGTTTTTGCCACTTTTGCCAGCCTTGGAAGTGCGTTAACTATTTATAGGTTTTTCCCAATTTATAAGCACCACTTAGGAAGAGAAAGGAATGATTTGCCTTTTCTTACTATTGTGGCATCTTTAATAGGTCTGAGTTTGGTGTTGTCTTCCATGTTTATTTTTAAGGATGTCATCATCTGGAAGTTTAGTGAAAATTCTCCATTGTTAGTAGAGCGTTTTTATTTGCTAGTGCCATTGACTATTTCCTTTCTTTGTGTCTTATTGTTTGAAGCGTATGCGTTTTTATTAAAGCGGACAGTAGCCTCCAATATAGTAAAAGAAATTGGGTTTAGGTCTTTTCAATTAATTATTGTCCTTTTGTATGGTTTTAGAAAAATTAGTATTGATACTTTTTTTATTTTATATTCTTTAATGTTTATTCCTTCGGCAATAATCATGTTGTTGGTGGATTTTTCAGGAAGGGGCATAAAGATAAATTTTCAAATTTCTAAATTGACAAAGAGGCTGTATAAGGTAGTATTAAATTATACGGCATTTCATTTTTCAGGTGCCTTGTTAATGGTTTTGCCTATGGCAGTCAATTCGGTTATTATCAGCAGTGTAAGCCCTAATGGCTTAAACGATGCTGCGGTTTATGTTATGGCTAGGTTTTTTGTTTCGGTAATAGAAGCTCCATTAAGAGGACTTACCGGAATATATTTGGCAACAATTTCCGAGTCTTTTCATAAAAAAGACATTGATAAAATTGGAAGAATGTATCAAAAAGCCTCCATAAATTTATTGTTGATTGGGATGGCCTTATTTGTATTCATGTATATAAATATCCCTATTGTGGACACCTTGTTTAAGGATAAAGATTATAGCAATTTACCTCTTGTGTTTGGATTGATTGGTATAGGAAAGTTGTTTGAATTGTCTATGGGTTTAAATAATACTATTTTGTATTTATCTAAGTTTTGGAAAGTCGAATTTTTCATTTCTTCGATAGTAGTCATTTTAAGTATTCCTATTAATTATTTCCTGATTAAATGGACACCTTTAATGGGTGCTGGTATTGCAGAAGCAATTTTGATGATAGGTTTGGGGGTATCAAGATTTATTGCAGTGAAAAAATTATTAAAAATTCAACCTTTTACTCAAAAAACTTTAGGTTTATTGCTTATTGGTATTGCTTGCTTCTTGATAGTGAGTATGTTGCCTAGCATTGAGAATTTATATATGAATTATCTTCTAAAATCTCTAACTTTTGGGATTTTATACTTGACCGCAATTGTTTTTTATAAGCCTTCTCCGGATTTGCAAGAAATGTTAACGAAAATAATCTTTAAATATAAAAACAAATAACTTATTATCAGGCTTATAAAAAGAAATATAAAATGTTTCGGTTTTCAACTAACTTTGCCGGTGAAAATTTGAATTGAATTTTTTTAATGGATAAAAGCAAAAAAATCAAGAAAAGCCCATTTCCTTATCAGCTCTTGTTAGGAGTTTTTTTTGCATTGCTTTTTGGTGCTTCATGTGGAATCACTAAACATTTGAATGAAAATGAAAAGATTCTGCGAAAAAATAAAATCGAATTAGTTACCCCACAAACTTTTGCTGCTAAAGGTGCTTTAAAGGATGCCATCTCTAGTGTCATTGTCCAACAAGAAAATAATTATTTTTTAGGAGTATTCCCGGTTAAAGCATGGCTTTATAATTTAAGGTTTAAACGTTATCAGGTTGATACCAATAATTTTCAAATAAGATCGAGAATTGCAGAAAAGCCGGTGGTTTTTTCTAAAGAGACCGTAAAAGCAACTGAAAAGCAAATCCAAACCTTATTGTTCAATCAGGGCTATTTTAATAATGAGGTTTCCTCCACAATAGATAGTACAGCCAAAAAAGTTTGGGTACATTATAAAGTCAATACTAAAGAAGAGTATTTAATCGATACAATAAGTTTTTGGATAGACAGTTCTTTTTTTCAAAAGACCATGGAGCCAATTTGGCAAGGTAAATCGTTGATTCAAGAAGCGTTACCTTACTCTAATGCTTTATTGATAGCAGAAAGGAGTAATATGGTGAATCTGGCAAAAAATCAAGGATTTTATAATTTTAATTCTGAAAATATTCAATTTGAATTGGATACCATTGCTCAAAGAAAAATCAAAAGTAATAAAAGTTTAGTAGAAGTTGCCGCTGATGTTTTTATTGGGAATAGTGAAAGAGAAAGACCAACTGTTTCTGTTAGAGCCATTGTAAAAGAACCCAAAGGACAAAAAACTTTTGAGCAGTATAGGTTTAAAAATATTTATGTATATCCGGAATACCAAGAGGCTAATTTCAATTTTGAAAATTATAAATATCAAGATACTTTAAATGAGGTGGTTTTTAGATATAAAAGTAAAAAACCAAAAGTGAGTAACTCTATAATTCGTTCTAAAATAAAATTGAATCCTAAGACTTTATACAGACAATCGGATTATAACAATACTTTGGCTCAAATATCAGAATTGCCTATTTTTAATTATAGCAGAGTGTTCATAGTAGAAAATAAAAAAGATTCGATTCAGAATACTTTAGATGCTTATATTATTACCCATAAAGGTAAAACCAATGAGTTTAATATTAATTATGAACTTTCTGGTGGTGATCTCTATCTTGCCGGTAGTAATGTCAGCACTTCAATAACAAATAATAATCTTTTTAATAGAGCCAACCAATTGTCTATCTCGGCAATTTATGGTTTTGAATTGAATAAGATTAATGATAATACTTTGGGTTTTTGGGAGCAGTTTTTTTTGACTACCCAGAATTTCGGACTTAAAGCAAGGCTTGTGTTTCCTACTTACATTGCCCCATTTAAAATAAAAAATTCTGAAATATCAAATATTAAAACAGTTTTTAATTTAGGGGTCAACTTCTTAGATAGAACTAATTATTTTCGGTTAAATACAATTAATAGCAGCTTTGGCTACTTTTGGAAAAGTGGACCTTATACTACTTGGCAGTTTAATCCTTTGTTTTTCAATTCTTTAAAACTAAGTCATATCTCTGATACTTTTCAGCAACGTTTAGATACTATTCAGGCCATTAGGAATGCGTATCAGGAAAATTTTATTTTAGGTGAAAATTTTGAGTTTATTCATAATACGGAAGGCAAATTTAACCATAGATATCATTTTATCAGATTGGCTATTGAAGAGAGTGGGGCATTGCTGCATGGTGTCAATACCGCTTCTAAACTATTTAATAGTGATGGGATTAATTTTAACTATGCTAATTATGTGAGATTTGATTTTGATTTAAGACAATATTTTTTAAGAACCAATAGTAATTGGGCATTCCGATTTCATGGAGGAGTAGGGATTCCTTACGGCGGGAGAAAAACATTACCTTATATCAAACAGTATTTTGTAGGTGGTGCCTATAGCATTAGAGGGTGGGGCTCCAGATTGTTAGGCCCGGGAAGTTCTTTTAATCCGAGTCAGCAAAATGCTTCAAATAAATTATTTATTGATCAAAGTGGTGATATTAAATTAGAACTTAATGCCGAGTACCGATTTAAGATGTTGCAGCTTTTTGCAGGAGCTATCGGCTTGAATGGAGCCTTCTTTGTGGATGTAGGTAATGTTTGGTTGGCTACACGAGAACCCAATTTGCCGGGTGCCCAATTTTCATTGAAAGACCTTTATCAAGATATTGCGGTAAGTCCGGGCTTTGGACTAAGAGCAGACCTGGGTGGATTTTTAGTTTTGCGTGCAGACTGGGCAGTAGCTTTAAAAAAACCTTATATTACATCCAATTATGGTTGGACGTTTAATGATTTTAATCCGGAATCGAAAGCTTGGCGTACCGAAAATATTAACCTCAATATTGGAATAGGTTTGCCTTTTTAAAAGCTTAGGAATAAAATGGTGATGGTATATTTTTGTTAAGGTTATTATTTGTAGCCCAAAACCTATTATTTTCTTTACCTTTGCAACCTTTAAAAAAAAATCAATTAATTATGCAATTTAACCCTTGGCATTCTGTAAGCTATGGCGATGAGGTAGGTGATAAAGTAAATGGTATTATTGAAATACCGAAAGGCTCAAGAGCAAAATATGAATTAGACAAAGAAAGCGGTATGTTAAAGCTGGACAGAGTCTTATATTCTTCCGTTTACTATCCTGCTAATTATGGATTTATTCCACAAACATATTGTGATGATCATGACCCTTTAGATATTTTAGTATTATCACAAATAGATATTCAACCTTTATGTATGGTAGAAGCTAAGATTATTGGAGTTATGCGTATGTTAGATCAGGGAGAAGCCGATGATAAATTGATAGCTGTGGCTGCTAACGATATGAGTGTGGCTCATATCAATGATATTAGTGACCTGCCATCACATTTCCTTGAAGAAATAAGACAATTTTTTGAAGAGTATAAAAAATTAGAAAAAAAAGTGGTGAAAATTGAAGAGTTTCAAGGGGCAAGATTGGCAAAGAAAATTTTCCAACATGCTGTTAGAGATTATCAAACAAAAATTAAACCTAATTTAAAGTAGTTGATACTTTAATTTTTATTGATCCCCGACAATATTTGTCGGGGATTTTTTTATGAAGAGAGGCACTTTAGAAACATCCTCTTTAATACCGGATTTAATAATTGAAATTGAATTTATTTTTAAAACTTTTGAAGTGTAAATATTATATTTGCATAAGGTGTTTCTTGGTAGAACTTTATTAGGAGTAATATCGTTCTTTAAGATTGATAATATTTTACAAAAATTTATTGTTGAAATGAAAATTATTAGAGATATAAGCTGGATGTCCTTTAATGCCAGAGTGATGCAGGAGGCTAAAGATTCAAGTAATTCCTTAAAAGAGCGTTTGAGTTTTTTGGGAATTTTCTCTAATAATTTAGACGAATTTTTTAAAGTGAGAGTGGCTTCTTTACGGCGAATGCAGGGGCTAAGCAAAAATGAAATTGCTCATTTGGATGAACATCCAAAAACGACTTTGGAAAGGATAATGAAAATGGTGCATTTGCAAAACAAAGAACTCAATAATACCTTTAATGAAATTACTGCCGAGCTGGAAAAAGAAAATATATTTTTTAAAAATCATCTTCAATTAGAAGGTGACCAATTGCAATTTATTAGCAATTATTTTGAAGAAAATTTAAGGTTGAAATTGGTTCCTCTTATGATGGAAGGGATTCCGGATATGCCTTATTTAAAAGATAATGTTATTTATTTGGCCTGTATCCTTGGTTGTAATTCCCAACCTATGATGCGGAGTTATTCTTTGATTGAAGTGCCACAAGATTTACCTCGATTCGTAGTGCTGCCACCAAAAGGGAAAAAACAATTTATTATTCTTTTAGAAGATATTATAAGGGCAAATCTGGGGAATTTATTTTCCATTTTTGGCTTTAATCAATTTGCCTCTTATATCATAAAGATGACAAGAGATGCCGAACTTGATTTTGATATAGATGCTAATCCGGATTTGATTAAAAATATTGAAAAAGGACTTAAAAATAGAAATAAAGGTCAGGCTACCCGTTTAGTTTTTGATAAAAAAATCGATAAGTTATTATTAGATTATTTGGTTAAAAGAATTGGATTAAAGAATGAAAACCTAGTGCCTGGAGGAAGTATTCATAATTTTAAAGACTTTATGAATTTTCCTTCTTCAGTATTTAAAATGCAAGAAATCAGGTCTTTACCTTTAGAGCATCCCGACCTCAAGCAACCGGTAAGAATAATGTCTGTATTAGAAAAGAAAGATGTCTTGTTGAGTTTTCCCTATCAGTCATTTAATCCTATTGTCGATTTGTTGAGAGAGGCAGCTATTGACCCTAATGTGGTTCAAATAAATATAACCTTATACCGACTGGCTAAAAATTCTCAAATTATTAATGCACTGATTAATGCAGCTAGAAATGGAAAAGAGGTAGTTGTTTTGATAGAATTGAGAGCCCGGTTTGACGAGCAGGCAAATTTGTTATGGAAAGAAAAGTTGGAAGAAGGTGGCGTAAAGGTGATTCCAGGAATACCAAAATTAAAAGTACATGCCAAACTCTGTTTGATTAAACGCACCGAATTTGGAAAGACCAAATATTTTGGTTTCTTAGGTACCGGAAATTTTAATGAAATAACGGCAAGGTTTTATGCCGATTATTGTTTGATGACCTCATCCCATAAAATCATGAAGGATGTAGAAAAAGTTTTCCATTACTTGGAAGTTCTCCACATGAAAAATAATAGCTTGAAAAACTGTAAAAATATTGTGGTTGCACCGGTAAATATGAGAGCAGCTTTTTTAGATTTGATAGAAAGGGAAATAAAAAATCATAAAGCCGGTAAGTCTTCCGGAATAACCATTAAATTGAATAGCCTTGTTGATAAGGTTTTGATAAAGAAAATTTCAGATGCTGCAAAAGCCGGGGTTACTGTAAATCTAATCATTCGGGGTATCTGTTGTTTAAACCCCGAACAAGATATTTTTGAAAATAGAATTCAAGCTATAAGTATTGTAGATAAGTATTTGGAGCATTCACGAGTATTTATTTTTAATAATGAAGGAGCAGAGAAAGTATTCTTGTCTTCTGCCGATTGGATGGTAAGAAATCTGGATTATAGAATAGAGGTGGCTTGTCCGATTTTGGATGATAGTTTGAAAAAAGAAATAATAGATATGATGAATATTCAGTTATCTGGGAATGTAAAAGTGAGAATACTGGACAATAAGCAGTCCAATAAATACAAAGAAAGAAAAAAGGATGAAAAAGTATTTAGGGCTCAAAAAGAAGTTTATTTTTATTTAAGTCAAAGATAAATTAAGGTCTATTTTAATAAAGAGATTATTGGGTATGCTTTTCTAAAAATTTGATTATCTACTAGTTAGATTTGATATTAATACAGTATGATACTTTTAGTTTTTAAAAATAAAAACCATAAACTATGATTTTAGCTGCAATGGATATAGGTTCAAATGCCTCCCGGATTATTATTTCTGAATCTGTGAGCAATAAGGGAGGAGCCGTAGAATTGGTTAAGTTAAATTTTTTGAGGATTCCTATGCGTTTAGGTACCTCTGTATTTGAGTATGGAAAAATTTCGAATGAAAATATAAATAGGCTCACAGAATGTTTTCAATTGTTTAGGGCAATGATGAATTTGTATCAGGTTGATCAATATAGAGCTTGTGCCACCTCTGCCTTTCGAGATGCAGAAAATAGTAAAGAAGTTGTTAGTCTATTGTTTCAATTGACCGGTATTACTCTTGAAGTAATTGATGGTGATGAGGAAGCCGCAATTATTTATGAAAACCATATTGAAAAATTGATAGACGAAAAGAAAAACTATTTATATATTGATGTAGGAGGAGGAAGCACAGAGATAGCTTTAATTCAAAATGGAAATTTTATTTTTAGAAAATCTTTTGATATCGGCACTATTCGATTACTCAATAAGACAATAAGCCGGAGACAATGGGAAAAATTTAAAAAAGAAATACTAACGCTCACTCAAAAGATAAAAGTGATAGAAGGAATAGGAACAGGTGGAAGCATCAATAAAATAGGAACAATTCAAAAATCAAAAGGGGTGGGGCCTTATGAATTAGGTAATTTAAAGCTTGCAATAAAAGAGTTGAAATCGCTAAGCATAGAGGAAAGAATGCATAAGTTTGAAATGAAAAGAGATAAGGCAGACCTTATTGTTCCAGGGTTGAAAATTTATGCATCTGTTATGGAATGGGCAGGAATTGAAAAAATATATGTGCCAAAAGTAGGATTGGTGGATGGTATTCTTAAACAATTGGTAGTAAAATATATGTAGAGAGTGTATTTATTACTTAAATCCTCGTATTTATTTTCAGGCAAACAATAATAAGTAGAAAATTTATAAAATAAGCTATTGAAAATTCCTAATAATTAACTATTTTTGAAGAGCAGTAATTGCTTAAACCCTAATTATGGAAATCTATTCAGTTATTACAATACTTCTCTTGATTTTTGGGAGTATTTATCTGATAAGGCGGAAAAAGAAAAATCCTGAAGTATGGATGGGAGAGGTCAAGAAGAAAAAACTTGATGCTCATTTGACTATTGACGAAGAATATAATTTTAAACGTTCCCAAAAGGAACAACAATTAGATCAATTGTTAGACAAAATTAGTCAAAAAGGAATGTCTAGCCTTACAGAACAAGAAAAAAAACTTTTAGAGGAGCTTTCTAAGAAAGTCTAAATTGTTTTTTTACCTTATCTTGTATTATCTCTTTTGAAATAATATTTAACCGTGATACACTCTTGAACTTATTATTTTGTCCTCTTTTATTTCAAGCACTTCTGCAATATTCATATCTGCTTCGCCGGGTGTTTGACGGATGTATTCCATAAATATCCGGTCAGAATTGGCTGTTAAACTTCTTACTTCATAGTGTAGTTGTGGTAGTCGTTCAAAAGCATCTTGCCGCCAAGTTCTTAAAGCCTCTTTACCTTTGATTAGGCCTTTGGTTTCTGGTTGTCTGATTTTTAACTTTGGGCTAAAATGCTCTGCATGGTCATCGTATAAAGATAAGAGTTTTTCCAAATTATGTTCGTTAAACGCCTCTAGCCATTTTATGGCGATTGCTTCATTATTTACCATCAGACACTTTTTTTTGACAACAAAAATACAATTCTTAAATGATTTTACTAAAAAATCATTGTAATTTTATACTCAATTCTTTTATTATGAAATTAATTTTGGAATCAGATAATCTAGAGGATTATTTGAAACAAGTTCCACCTATTATTAGCTGGAATACACCATTGGTAAAGGCAAAAATAGCATTCATTCAACAACATACAAATACTATTGAAGATCAGGCAAGGATGGCGTTTGAGATAGCAAGAGATGAGATTAAACATTCCTTTGAAACGAAAAACCCTATTGTTACTATAGCCGCTGAGGAGGTGATGAGCAATAAAGAAGGTATATGTTTTGCTAAAGCTCATTTATTGGCAAGTATTTTACGGGGCTTAGGAATACCAACCGGTTTTTGTTATCAGAAAGTATTAAGAAAAACAGATGATCCTCAATCAGGTTGGGCCTTACACGGATTGAATGCAATTTATTTGCAAGCTTATGGTTGGTTTCGTGTAGATCCCCGGGGGAATAAACCGGGAGTTGACAGTCAGTTTGCCCCTGAGAAAGAGCAATTAGCTTATCCCATAAGGCCTGAATGGGGAGAGATAGATTATCCCAATATATTCACTCAACCCTTAAAAAAGGTAATATTGGCTATGGAAAATTCAAAGACTTCGCAAGATTTGTTCTTTAATCGCCCTGTAACAATATAGAACTTCTCTTTTGGTCTATTTGAAAATAATTTTAGGTTGATGCCTATGTCTATGTTTATTTAAAGACCCTAAACATCAACCTAAAAAATATTTTATTCTTTAATTTTGAACTTGCTCAATATTAAATCCTGCTTTTTTAATTAGGGCAATAATATCTTCTGTAGAAAGATTTTCGGATTCTATTGTTAGAATTTTATCAGGATTTTCAGTGTCCACCTTCCAAGAAATAATGCCAGTAACTTTTTCCAAATGTGGAGTTACTGCTTTAATACAACCACCACAATTAATATTGGTTTTAAAAGTATGCTTTGTAATTGCCATGTTCTTTATGTTTTAATTCATTAGCAAAGTTCCTTTAATTTTCTTGGCTATTGTTGTAATACTTTGTAAAAAAGTTATAAGATTAATATTTATTTTTATTACACTTCTTGCAATCCAAGTTGTATCTTTTTATTATTGAAAATAATTTGAATATTCCTGATAGGATTCTTGAAGTTGCTTCACGATAGTCTCTGCTTGTTTGGAATCGGCTGCCTTTTCAAGAGCGGTTACCATTTCTAAGTTTGGATGTAACCATTTGTGCAATTCATCATGACTTTTACCTTGCATAGTACAACTTTTGATAAGATTTTCGTTTTGGGCTTTAAGCTCAGAAGCCAGGGTCTTATAATCATTATCTTTAATGTTGATATAGTTGGTTACTAATTCAGAGCTGTTTTTGACAAAGGGTTTCATTTCTTGGTTGACTTCCCATTTTTGACCATCGTTTAATTCAATGCTGGTACTGTTGTTGTTACAACTCCAAAGGAAAAAGCCTGTCATGATTACAATAAATAGTTTTTTCATAATATTATTATTTTTAAATGTTAATTGAGTATTGTTATTTTATTGCTTTACAAAATTGAAAATTTCAGTGGCCACCTCAAAAGTATTGGTATGAGCTTCCAGTATAGTTTTGAGTTCAGGAGAGTATCCACCACCCATACTACATTGCATTGGAATGTTTTGTCTTTTGGCAAACTCCATTACCATTCTATCTCTTTCCTTGCAACCTTCTAATGTGCATTTTAATTTGCCCATTTTATCTGTTTCTAAGATATCTACTCCCGCTTGATAAAATATAAAATTTGCAGAAAAGTTGTTTGCTATTTCCTTTAAGCTCTCCTCCAGAATCGATAAGTAAGCTTCATCTTTTGTGTCAATAGGTAGCCCAACGTCTTTGTGAGATTGCTTTTTATGGAAAGGGTAGTTGGCTTCACAATGCATGGAGAAAGTGTAAACATCCTTCCTACCATGAAAAATATCAGCTGTGCCGTTTCCTTGATGAACATCTAAATCAATAATTAATACTTTTTTTACTGATGTGTGATCCAAAAGATACTGACCGGCAATAGCTTGGTCATTAAGCATGCAAAAGCCTTCCCCGTTTGCTTTGCATGCATGATGGGTGCCTCCGGCGATGTTGAAGGCTATGCCATCATTAAAGCTGTTTAAGGCTCCTTGGATGGTGCCTCCTATCAACAATAATTCTCTGTCTATGATATCTTGGTTTTGCTCAAAGCCTATCTGCCTGGCTTCTTTAGGACTCAGTTTTAGATTTACAAAATTGTCTGTATAACTTTGGTCATGCACTTTGTAAACATCGCTGAGTAGTACTTTTTGTGGTTCGAAAAATTGCTCTTCAGTGGCTATACCCCTAAATAATAATTGCTGTTGCAATAAATCATATTTTGCCATTGGGAATCGGTGCCCTTCTGGTAATGGATGGTTATACTTATTATGAAAAGCAATAGAATACATTGCTTGCAAAGTTAGGTGGTCTTTTAAGAAATAAAAACTAAAAGAAGGTCAAAAAAAGTATCAAAAGTCCATATTAGGCAAGTTTTACAGGATTAAGACAAAAGTATCTGAAATTATTTTTAAAGATTGATAAATATCATTAACTTTGAAAACCTTTGAATAAAATAGAAAATAGTTTTATGGAAAATATTGGTGAGTTGAAAGCAATTCAAAAAGTAATTTCAGGTGAAAAAGAGTTTTTTGAAGTGCTTATAAGGCATTATAACCCTTTTTTGTTTAAAATAGGGCGTACTCATGGTTTTAATCATGAAGATACAGAGGATATAATGCAGGAAACTTATATCGATGTATATAAAAATATGGCTCAATTTCATCAACAATCCAGTTTTAAAACATGGATATACAGAATTATGATTAATAATTGCTACAGAAAAAACAGGAAAATGAGTTTTGGTAATGAGGTGGATAAAGAAGAATTGGAAATGGGGAAAACGCCGATGTTTACCCAAGAGCAAATTACATTTCAGGCAAGAATGGACAATAGGGAATTAAGAAATATATTGGAGGAAGCATTGCTAGAAGTTCCTGAGGATTATAGAGTTGTTTTTAGCCTTAGGACGATTCATGGTTTAAGTACTAAAGAGGTAGCAGAAGTGTTGCAAATTTCTGAAGCGAATGTAAAAACGCGATTGAGCAGAGCAAAGGAGCTGTTAAGAACAATTTTAAACCATGAACAATTTATTACAGAGTTATTTGGTTATCATAAAGTACATTGCAATCCTTTTACAGAAAAAATGTAGGAACATTTTGCCTTGTCTAAATCTTAATAATAACCAATCTCATAAATGTCATTGGCATTTTCAAAATTTTTTTTATTGAATTTTTTAAAGGTGTTGCATTTATTACTTGAATGTAAGTAAATTAAAAAATGCACTATCATCTTTTATTTCCAAATAATAGTTGTTTCCTAGAGTCAGATAACAATCAGCAATACCCGTGTTGTTCTCTGTTTTTTCAAATATTTCTTTTGCAACATTTAGGTGTTGTTTGGCTTTTTGGTAAAGCCTTTGTTGATAAAAAAGATCTGCTAATAAAGCTTCCAATGATGCTTTCTTATTTGGCTCAGGTAAAAGTATATTGTTTTGGGCTGCTTTTTCATAATATTGATTAGCTTTATGTAATTGACCTTTTTTTAAAAGGATACCGGTCGCTACCAAACAATGTTCAAAAAATAAATTTTTTTTTAGGTCAGATTTAAAAATATTGTCGTTTTTTTGGCAATATATCCAAGCGGAATCGTTAAAACCCATGGTTGAAAAACATAAACTTTTTAGATAGTTATATCTGATGGCTTCTGTAGTATCTTCAATAGTAGAAATATTGGTTTGGTTTAATAGGTTTAAAACTTCCAAGGTTCTATTAGTCCTTATTTTGATAAGGTTTAATAAGAAATTTTTATTGTTGAGTGCTGTATGTTGGGTTTCCTTTGTGAATTTAAGGGAGTTGAGTGCATTTTCAGCATTTGTTAAGTTATTGAGCATCATTTTCTGCTCCGATTTGAATGTAGCAGTTAGTGGTACAGTCCCTGTTGACTGTGCCCATGTTTTTCCAAATTGAAAAAAGAGGCTAAGCAATATTATGAGATAATGCTTTCTCATGCTGCTCATGAAGTTTTAGAATATGAAATTAAATATTTATTTATTTAAATGCAAGGATTTTTGTCTTTTTCTTATCATTCAAACAAATTATTTTTATTTTTAAATAGAATTTCCTTAAATAAAATATTGTATTTTAGCTCTTTGATTTTGAAAAATAAATGTAATCTGTATGGGAATAAAATTTAGGTTAGGGATTTTAAACTTTTTTCAGTTTTTTGTGTGGGGGGCTTGGTTAATTACTTTCGGTAATTTTTGGTTTGGTAATAAAGGATGGGGTGGTGAGGATTTTGGTCTAGTTTTTAGTACTATGGGCATAGGTTCTATTTTTATGCCTACCTTAATCGGTATTATTGCAGATAGATGGATAAATGCCGAGAAGATTTATGGAATTTTACAAGTTCTTTACGGTTTGGTTTTGTTCATATTGCCACATAGTAACCATCCTAATTCTTTCTTTTATTTAATGCTATTGGCAATGTTTTGCTATATGCCCACTATTGCTTTGAATAATTCAATATCTTATGCGGTATTAAAGCAACAAGGGAAAGATGTGGTAAAGGAGTTTCCACCTATCCGGGTTTGGGGGACTATTGGCTTTATTGCAGCCATGTGGATTACAAACTTTTCGGGTAGCAAGGCAAGTGAATTGCAGTTTTATTTTGGAGGGATAGCGGCTGTTTTCTTAGGTATTTATGCATTTACATTGCCGGCATGTCCTCCTCAAAAGCAAATCAATGAAAACTCATCTTGGACAGAACTACTGGGTTTAAATGCTTTTAAATTGTTTGCCAATTATCGTATGGCATTATTTTTTGTTTTTTCTTTATTGTTAGGAGCAGCATTGCAATTGACAAATGCTTATGGCGATGTTTTCCTGAGTGAATTTGGCAGATTTCCGAAATATGCCAAATCCTTTGTGGTGGAGCGTTCTACTATTATTATGTCAATTTCTCAAATTTCAGAAACACTATTTATTTTAGCGATACCATATTTCTTAAAAAAATTTGGAATAAAAATAGTAATGCTATTAAGTATGCTGGCATGGTTTTTAAGGTTTGGTTTGTTTGCTTATAGTGACCCTTTAAGCGGTGTTTGGATGATTGTTCTTTCCTGTGTAGTTTATGGGATGGCTTTTGACTTCTTTAATATTTCGGGCTCCTTGTTTGTAGAGACCGCCACCGATCCTAAGATGCGTTCCTCTGGTCAAGGAATGTTTATGATGATGACAAATGGTTTTGGAGCAGTTTTTGGAAGTTATTTTTCTGGTCTGGCAATAGAAAAGTTTTTTACAAAAAAGTTTACTAATGCTTCAGAGTTGGCGACATACCTACAGACAACTCCCGATAATGAAGATTTTTTAAAAATATTAAAAAATACTTTTCATGTAAATTTGCAAAATGGACAACAGCTGAGTGATGAAGTCGCCTTGAGAGATTGGCAAGGTATATGGATAGCCTTTGCGGGATATGCTTTAGTTATTGCTGTATTATTTACTATATTGTTTAAATATAAACATCAAGAAGAAGGCACTCGGCATTCCTAAACTTATTTAGAGGCTCTTTTAAAAATATTCTATTAGAAACCAATATGCTAAGAAACATTTTATTATCTTGCAATTTCATTTTTCAAAATTGGTATTGATGAAAGCTATTATTCCTTTGGCCGGTGCGGGTACCCGATTAAGGCCTCATACCTATACACAACCCAAGGCTTTGATACCCATAGCCGGAAAAACGATTTTGGGTGTAATTATCGATCAATTATTATCTTCCGGCATTAATGAGTTTATTTTTATTATCGGATATTTGGGCGATAAAATTCAAGATTACGTTACCTCCACCTATCCTGAATTAAAATGCCATTTCATTAGCCAAAACGATAGAAAAGGTACCGGACACGCATTGTGGTTAACCAAAGATTTGGTGGCAGAAAGTGAGATTTTCATTATTTATGGGGATACTATTTGCGATTATGATATACAAAAAATAGCAGAAAGTGAATATTCGGAAGCAGGAGTAAAAAGGGTGGACTACCCACGAAATTTTGGAATTGCAGAAGTAGATAATCAGGGTTTTATAAAAAAAATTGTTGAAAAACCTTTGATCCCTAAGTCCAATATGGCTTTGGTGGGTATCTTTAAAATTAAAGAAACCAAATTGTTATTTGACACCTTGACCTATATGATTCAAAACGAAACAGGATCTATCAATGGGGAATATTATTTAACAGAAGCTTTGGAAATGATGATAAGTCAAGGAATGAAAATGAAAGCCTTCAAGGTGAACAACTGGTTTGACTGTGGTAAAAAAGAGACCTTATTGGAAACCAATGCCACACTTTTGAAATCCTATAATGCACCAGAAGACTTTAAAACCAAGTTTCCTGACTCGGTTATCATTCCTCCGGTGAGCATTGCAAATGATTGTATTATTGAACAATCTATTATAGGCCCGAATGTGACCATTGGCGATCATGCCAAAATTCAATCTTCAATAATAAGTAATTCAATTATTGGAGCATTCGCAGTTTTGCATGAAGTGGTATTAAAGTCTTCGGTTATAGGTAGCGATGCCTCAATTACCGGGACAAGTAAAAGTTTGAATATTGGCGATAATGCCGATATTGATTTTGGTAATAAAGATTAAATTTATGGAATTTAAAAACAGAATAACAGAATTATTTAAGGTTCAATATCCCATCATCCAAGCTGGTATGATATGGGCTTCAGGATGGCGATTAGCCTCTGCAGTGAGCAATGCCGGTGGTCTAGGTTTAATAGGCTCTGGAAGCATGTATCCTGATGTGTTTAAAGAAAATGTCAAGAAGTGTAAGGCCGCTACCAATAAGCCTTTTGGAGTAAACGTACCTTTGCTCTACCCTGATGTTGAAGAACATATCAAAACAA
This sequence comes from Edaphocola sp., assembly GCA_035444785.1. Lineage (GTDB taxonomy): Bacteria > Bacteroidota > Bacteroidia > Chitinophagales > Chitinophagaceae > Edaphocola. The sequence goes on from DAOMPL010000026.1 coordinate 28,456, forward strand.
TAATTGAAGAAAAAATTCCTATTGTGTTTACCTCGGCCGGAAATCCTAAAACATGGACAAGTGTATTGAAAGCCGAAGGGATAAAAGTGGTACATGTGGTTTCCAGTATGAAGTTTGCAGTTAAAAGTCAAGATGCCGGTGTGGATGCTGTGGTGGCAGAAGGTTTTGAGGCTGGTGGCCATAATGGAAGGGAAGAAACAACTACATTTTGCCTGATTCCGCATGTGAGAGAAAATATACATATTCCCTTGATTGCCGCCGGAGGAATTGCTACAGGTAGAGCCATGTATGCAGTAATGGCATTGGGAGCAGAGGCGGTACAGGTTGGTTCTCGCTTTGTATGTTCAGAAGAGGCCAGCAGCCATATTAATTTTAAAAATGCTGTTATTAATGCTAATGAGGGGGACACTCAATTGGTGTTGAAAAAACAAGTACCGGTGCGTTTGTTGAAAAATAAATTTTATAAGGAAATCATTACTGCTGAAAATGCAGGTGCAGATGTGCAAACTTTAGAACAAATTTTAGGAAGAGGAAGAGCTAAAAAAGGAATGTTTGAAGGAGATATGGAGGAAGGAGAATTGGAAATAGGGCAGGTGAGTGGTATGATAAAAAATATAGCTCCGGCAGCGGATATTTTACATGAAATATGGTCAGAATTTCAACAAGCTCAAGAAAGACCATTTTTTATTCCTTAAAATTTTGAAAAATAATAATAAGTTTATATTTTTACGAATTGAAATTAAATAAAAAACAACAAATGAGAAAGTTATTACCAGTTTTTGCCATTTTGATTACCATGGGTACATTATTTCAAAGTTGCCAAAAAGATTACGATACCACTCCGGATGTAGATAAACAACAAGCTGATAATCCATTAAGTGGTCATCTTACTTTTAATGTAGATAGTTTTAAGTTTAAATCGGAAGTGAAATATGCCCAAATTCAAGAGGTTAACGGTGTAAAAAATTTAATTATCTCCGGAACTAAATATGCTGATAATAGAGTAAACGGCACTTATGAACAACTAGTAATTACTATTGGAAATTATAATCCTGAAAATAAAAAATTCAACTTCGGTTCACAAGCAAATATTACCTACTCTAGAGTTGATGGCTCTGAAACAACTGTTTATAATGGTCAAGCCGGTGAAAATAGTTTTGTTTATGTAGAAGGAACTTATAAAGGCTATTTTAATACGGTTGTCACTAACTCAAAAAATAGTAATGATAAAATCGTAATTTCTAATGGAAGTTTTGATATTCCTAAATAAAAATAAGTTTTAATAAAACATTTATTAGCCGATATGCCTTTTTTAGACTTATCGGCTTTATTTTTGTAAGCTAATGTTTGTAAATATTGTAATGGAAAAAATTAATAAAAAAGAAATAATTTATTATTTACTTGCTGTCCTGTTGGGAGCATTCTTTATCTTTTCGGCTTATACTAAAACTGATCCAATTGAAAGTTTTGAATATATTTTGAAGTCTCAATTGCCTATGGGAGCATTTACCGCAGCTTGGGCATCTAGGTTTATTATTGGCTTGGAGGCCGCTTTGGGAGTGTTATTGGTTTTTAATTTTTTTGGAAAGTCAAAATGGGTGATTTCGTTTTCCTTTTTCTTGGTTTTAGGGCTCACTGCCCATCTGGTTTTATTGTATTTTAGGGTGGGTAATGATGTGAGTTGTGGTTGTATGGGTGATTTAATACCTATGAAACCATTGCCTTCTATAGCTAAAAATATTATTCTTTTAGCACTTTTGGCACTGCTTTGGAAGAATGTCCCTTATAAAAACCACTCTTGGATTCAATGGACCTCTTTAGGTATTCTAGTTGTAATCATTGTTTTGCCATTTTTAATATTCCCTTATCAAAAGCAAACATTGGCATTGGAAAAGATGTATAATGGAGTGATGGATGATCGGCCTACACAAGATTTGAGAAAGGGTAAACATTTGTTAGCGTTTATGAGTTTAACCTGCAGTCATTGTATGGATGCAGCCACCGAGCTTTCAAAGATGAAAAAGAGTGATACCGCTTTGCCTATTTATATTGTTTTTGCAAAAGCTTCAACGGATTCTGTTCAAAAGAACCTATTTGATAATTTTAAAGAGGTAACGCATTTTGCAAATATTCCATATAGTTTTCTTAATAGAGATTTATTTTTAGAATATTCTGGAGGCTATGTTCCTGCAATTTTTTGGATAGAGGATGGACAATTATTGAGAAAAGTGAGTGCACATTCTTTAAATCAAAAAGAATTTGAAAGTTGGATAAAAAACTAAAAAAATGGCATATAAAAAATATATCGATATTGAAAAAATATTTAGAGAAAAAGCTCCAAAAGCTTTTAAATGGACTCCCAAATTTTTGATCAATTACATCAAAAGAATAGTCCATGAGGAGGATTTAAACAGATTTGAAAATGAAAACCATGATAAGTTTGAGTTTGAATATTTAGATGCCGCATTAGCAGAAGTGGGTGCAACACTTACTTATACCGGCTTAGAACATATTCCTAAAGAGGGAGGTTGTATTATCGCCTCCAATCATCCTTTAGGTGGAATTGATGGAATGGCCTTATTGCAAATCGTAGGAAAGGTAAGAAAAGATTTAAGATTTTTAGTAAATGATATATTGACCAATCTAGTAAATTTTGGAAAGCTTTTTGTACCCGTAAATAAAGTAGGCAATACCTCTACCGAAAACCTAAAGTATATTGATGAAATATATGCTTCCGATAATGTTACTATGATTTTTCCTGCAGGTTTGGTTAGCAGAAAAATAGATGGTAAAATTAAGGATCTTACTTGGAACAAAAGTTTTATTCGCAAAGCAGTACAATATAAAAAACCGGTGATTCCTGTATTGGTAAATGGTCAGTTGAGCTCTTTCTTTTACGGGTTAAGTAAGTTTAGAAAAATGATAGGCATAAAAGCTAATATCGAAATGATTTATTTACCCAATGAAATGTATAAACTTAAAAATTCAACCACACATTTTATTTTTGGGAAACCTATTCCTTATACAGTTTTTGATAAAAGTAAACGCCCGGATGTTTGGGCAGAATTGATGCGGCAATTCGTTTACCAATTAAAAGAACGGCCTAACTTGGCTTTTGACGAATTTTTAAAAGAAATAAATTCATAAAAAAAGTGTCCTTTTGTAAAAAAGGACACTTTTTTTAATATCAATACTAAAAATCTTGTGTAGCCACTTTATCTTTAATAGCTTGTAAGGCTTTTGCCTCTCCAAGAATTGCACTCATTTTATTTCCTTTTCCATCATCTCCTTTTGCTATATAACCACCTCTAGCAGTTTTAGAAATAACAGCATTGTGCATAGGTACATTTTTCTCTTTTGTTTTTAAACAGTATGCAGTAAGCATTTTTGATTTGTCCATAATTTAAATTTTAAGGTTGATTTAATAATTTTACATAGCAAATATAATCCTTTTTGATTGTTAGCATCATTATTTAATATTTTTTTTTCCCCATAGTACATTTATTTGGTGAATATCTAAATTTTGAAAACGTTTGTACTTTGATAATATAGTATTTTTAAAGTTTAAAGCCTCCTCAAGGTTTCAAAATTTGTATTCTAAAATTTGGGCATTTTTCAGAAGCTCCTTGTTCGTCGTTTTTGTTTTAAATGTTGTCCCAAAAACACTTCTTTAAGTTTTTCTATGCTTTTTCTTAGCTGCCGGGAAAAGGACGTTGTTTAATATTAAACGATAACCAGGAGATTTAGGGTGTAATGATAAATCGGTTGGTGGTGCTCCTACTATATGGGCATAGTCTTCAGGGTCATGACCTCCATAAAAAGTGAAAGTACCTTTGCCATACTCACCATGAATATAACGTGCTTCGTTTTGAGCATTGCTTTCTCCCATAACAATAACACTACTTTTTAACGTCTGTTTTCTGAAAGCAGTAGTTTGACCCATAAACCCTTTGATAGTTGTGGTATGATTTTGGGTTAGCATAGAGGGTATAGGATCAAATTTTGCAGAGAAGGTAAATAATGAAAAATAATCATTTCTTGGATCTGCCCTTCTGAAATTAGTATTGTCAATGTCTGAAAATTCATAAGCCACCGGGTTGCGTTCTAATGTAAAATTTTTGAAAGCAAAACAGTTGTCATAGTCGATTTTTTGCTGTGCATTGGGATCCATAGGGTCTCCATCAAAAGGAGTTTCACAAATATCCACCCCTTCAGAAGCCAAAGCTATGTCGTAACTATCTGTTGCAGAACACATAGCAAATAAATATCCACCTCCTGCAACAAAATTTCTAATCTTTTCTGCAATGGCAAGTTTGAGTTGGCTCACCTTTCTAAAGCCATGCTTGAAAGCCATAGCTTCTTGATTTTTTACATCCTCTTGATACCAACTAGTGTTTCTATAAGCACCCCAAAACTTACCATACTGTCCTGTAAAATCTTCGTGGTGAAGATGCAGCCAATCATATTCCATCAATTTGTCGTCCAATACTTCATCGTCATATATTTTATCATAAGGGATTTCTGCATAGGTTAATGCCAGCGTTACGGCATCGTCCCAAGGTAGTTTCGATTTGGGAGTATAAACTGCAATCTTTGGGGGTTTTTGCAGGGTAATGATGTCTCCGTTAAAATCTGGTTGTTCAATTTTATGCAGAATGCCGTCATATTGGGCATCTGCCATGATTTGATATTTTACATTTCTAAGTTTGCAAATTCGTTCAACAGCAGCATTTTGATCCATGCCAAAAGCACCACCATCGTAATTTAATAGCCAGTCCACCGTCATGCCACTCTGTAATGCCAAATAGGCAACACCATAAGCTTTTAAGTGTTCTGTTTGATCATCCGCATTCATCGGAATAAATAATTTTGCTCCAATCGAACTGTTGAAACCCCAGCTTATAGCGAGGAGGACTAATAATATTAACTTTTTCATTAATGATAAAAATTGAAATGCAATTTACGAAAATTTTATTTAGATTTGTGATTGGCTCTTGGATTTTAAAATTATCTTTGCCTAATTACTAATTATTAATTTTTTATTACTAATGAATATTATTATTCCTATGGCAGGTATGGGTAAGAGAATGAGACCCCATACTTTAACTACAGCAAAACCTTTAATTCCAATTGCAGGTAAACCAGTAGTGAAACGTTTGATTGAGGATATTATGTCCACTTGCAACCAAAAAGTTGAAAATATTGCTTTTATCACCAACCCTTTATTTGGTGCTGCTACGGAACAATTACTATTGGATGTAGCTCAAAATCTTGGTGCCAAAGGTCATATTTGTTATCAAAATGAAGCATTAGGAACCGCACATGCAATCTTATGTGCCAAAGAGTTTTTAAAAGACAATGTTTTTATTGCTTTTGCAGATACTTTATTTAAGGCTGTTTTTACAATAGATGCTCAAAAAGATGCAATTATTTGGACTCAAAAGGTGGAAGACCCCTCAGCTTTTGGCGTGGTGCAATTGGATGAAGCAGGTAGAATAACGGCTTTTGTGGAAAAACCAAAAGATTTTGTTTCTGATTTGGCTATTATCGGAGTGTATTATTTTAAAGATGGACAAAACTTGCGTTCTGAATTAGAATATCTATTAGATAATAATATCATGACCAAAGGAGAGTATCAATTGACCGATGCCATGGAAAATATGCGGAGCAAAAATATTGCTTTCTATTGTGATCAGGTGGAAGAATGGTTGGATTGCGGCAATAAAGATGCTACCGTTTTTACCAATCAAAGAATTTTAGAAATAAAAAAAGATACCGAAGCATTAGTATCCTCATCAGCAATTATCGAAAACAGTACAATTATTGCACCTTGTTTTATTGGAGAAGGAGTTGTAATTAAAAATTCAGTGATAGGTCCTCATGTATCTTTAGAAAAAGATTCAAAGGTTGAAGGTTCTTTGATTGCTAATGCCATCATACAAGAAGGTGCCCAATTGAAAAAAGTAAACCTTGAAAATTCTATGGTGGGTAAATATGTGGATTACGAAGAATGCTCCAAGGCGCTTAGTTTAGGTGATTACTCTTATCTTTCTTAATGAAAAAAAATATTTTATTGCTTAAAATAACTTTAGATAATAATAACAACTTGCTTAAAATTAGTGTGTTGTTATTATTGTTTTCATGTTCGCTTTACTCATGTGCTTTTAAGAGTCATCGTTTGGCAAAAAAAAAGAAAATAGAAATTCTAAATTCTGTAAAATCTGAAACTTCTTTAGAAACTAAAGGGCAGGTTTTAGAAGGCTATAAATTACAGGATAATGACAGGGTGTATTTTAATGCTTTAAAACATAATATTCTCATGCATTATGATAGTGCTCATAGTGGTTTTAAGTATTATCAAAGTTTAGATTCTTCAGAAGCAGCCAGTTATTATTATTTGGCTCAAATAGAAGCTCGGGGTAACTATTTAAATGCAACCCTTAAAAATGCATTAAAGGCGAGTGTTTTAGGCCCTCAAAATAAATGGTATCAATCTTTATATGCTAATGTATTGGCATTTGCAGCTAAATATGATTCCGCAGCTAATATATATTTCAATTTAGGTAGCACTAATTTAGATGAACGTAATAAGTCTTTTATGGCTTCTTCAAAATTGTATTCTAGAGCTGGAGAGTTTGATAAAGCGCTTTCTGCTTTGGACTCAATTTTGGTTATAGATAATCATAATGAGGATGCCATCTTGTCAAAACAAGAAATTTATTTGAAACAATCTCAATTGGACAAGGCAATAGAGGTTACCCAGTACTTGGTTGAAGCTTATCCTTTGAGTCCTGAATACCAAATTCAATTAGCAGAAATTTACGATTTAGATAAGGAACCTATACAATCAGAATTGACAATCAATAAGTTAGATAGCTTATTTAAAGGCAACAAAGATGTGTCTTCCTATATTTTTGGCTATTATTTAAAAAGAAGAAATATTGATGAGGTAGCAAAGGCATTGAATGAATATGTCGATGTGGTTGCATTGAATGATGAAAAGAATTTGAAAATAATCAGTCAGATAGGGGAGTATTTGAGTTACAATCGTAAAGATACTTTGGTTTTAGATTATCTTTCAGAGATAACGGACAGTATAGTTATAAAAAAGCCTAATAATCTGATTGCTAAACAATTGTCCGCATCACTTAAACTATATAGTAGCAATCCGGATAAAGGAGTTGCTCAATTTAAGCAATTGATAAAGGATAGTCCTAAAACATATTCTATTTGGTTTCCATTGATTGATTACTACAACTATAGGGGTAATATAGACTCTTCTTTAAATATTTTAAATTTGATGGGCAATTATTTCCCGGACTCTTTAGAAATTCCTATGAATAAAATGTTTATAGCCCAAGAAAAGAAAGATTATCAAGAAGCATTAGATTTAGGATATAAAGGTTTAGATTTAGCCCAAAAACAAAAGCAAAAAGAAAATGAAATGATATTCTTTAATTCCATAGCTAGTTTTTATTATGAATTAAAGAATTATGTGAAATCGGACAGTGTTTTCGAAGCTTTGTTGGTGAGAGACCCGGAAAATATTATGGCATTAAATAATTTTGCCTACTTCCTTTCTGAACGTGGTGTGCGATTAGAATATGCCTTGAATCTTTCAAAAAAGACTTTGGAAGATGACTATAACAATCCAAATAATTTGGATACTTATGGATGGATTTTATATAAACTGGGTCGTTACCAAGAGGCAAAAGAATATTTGGCAAAAGCAATAGAAATTTCAAGAGAAAATGTTTCTTATGTGATTTTAGAGCATTATGCTGATATTGAGTTTAGGTTAGGTAATAAATCTATTGCCTTGAAAATTTGGAAATTAATTGATAAAGATGGTAAAGGAAGTGCATTTTTAAAACAAAAAATTAAACATAAAAAAATATATGAATAATAATATTGCCTTTAAAGGTATAGGGATTTTTGTAATAATTGGCCTGCTTTTAACTTTAAACTCTTGTAGTGGAACAAAAAAAGTTACTAAAAAGGATGCCACTGTAGAGGTAGTAAAGCCCGTTACGCCTGATTTTAATAAGCTTTATCAACAAATTTTTACTTACAACACTTTTAATTGCAGCAAGGTAAAACTAAATTATAAGTCAAGCAGTCAGAGCCAGAGCATAAATGCTAATTTAAAAATGCAAAAAGGCGAAAAAATTTGGGCTTCATTAGTGGCTATGGGTATTGCAGAAGTTGCAAGAGCACTAATCACACCTGAAAGATTAGCTGCTGTTGAACGGCTTTCAAAAAGTAGTTATGATATGAGCTTTGAAGAAGGGATCGCCAAATTGAATGCTCCTATTACTTTTCCAATGCTTGAAAATCTTATTATAGGGAATCCAATTATGGGAGAATTAAAAATTGAAAGTTCCAAAGTAGAAAATGAAGAAATTATCTTAACGATGAACAAAGATGGTTTTACTCAAAAACTAGTGTACGACCTAAAGGAGCAAACTTTAAAGCAACAAACGCTTTCTTCAGAAATCAAAAAAATTAATATTACTGCAGATTATGATAAATATATTGTGATAGGGGGGCAACGGTTTTCAACAATTCGGAAGATAGAATTAGATGACCAAAAGAATAATAGAAAAGTAACTTTAAGTGTGGATTTTACTAATCCGGAATTAGATAAGCCTTTGGAATTTAGTTTTTCTATACCGAGTAGCTATAAAGCAAAAAAACTCTAAGAACATTAATTTTCTTTAGCTGAAATTCAAAATTTTATGATTGTTCTTCCCAAAAAACACAATAGTGCCGATCTTACTATTTTCAGTGTGATGTCTGCTTTGGCACAACAATATGGAGCGGTAAATCTTTCTCAGGGGTTTCCGGATTATCCTTTGGATGAAAGAATCCAAAATTTATTAGAAGAAGCTACCCGTTTAGGTAATAACCAATATGCACCCATGGCAGGTCTTGCTTTATTGCAAGAGCAAATAGTTTTACAAAAAAACAGCCAATTACATATCGATATTCAAACAAGTCAGGTTACCATCACACCTGGTGCCACTTATGCTATTTTCACGGCTTTGGCAACCCTATTGGAAAAAGGTGATGAAGTCATTGTTTTAGAGCCTGCTTATGATAGTTATATTCCGGCAATTGAAATTAATGGCGGTGTGCCGGTAACGGTTCCGTTAAATTTTCCTGATTTTAAAGTAGATTGGCAAAGATTGAAAGATGCTATTACTACTAAAACTAAAGCCATCATCGTTAATACCCCTCATAATCCAACAGGAACAATCTGGTCTAAGGCAGATTGGCAGCAATTGGCAAGTTTGTTAATAGATAAAGATATTGTTGTTATTTCTGATGAGGTGTACGATCAAGTTGTTTTTGACAATAAACAGCACCATAGTGTTTTGCAACAAGATATTTTGAAAGAAAAATTTATTGCCATTTATTCTTTTGGGAAGCAATTTCATGCTACCGGTTGGAAGATTGGTTATATGATAGCCTCTTTAAAAATAACTCAGGCCCTTAGAAAAATACATCAGTTTTTGGCATTTTCAGTCAACACTCCTTGTCAATATGCCATAGCGAAATTTATGGAAAGTTACCCTAATGAGGATACTTGCTTTATGTTGGAAAATAAAAGAAATTACTTATTAGAGCTGTTAAAAGAAACTCCTTTCCAGATATTGTCTCCGGCCTCTGGTAGTTATTTCCAAATAGCCGATTATAGCAATTGGCGAGCGGTGTCAGATACCGAATTCGCCCAATGGTTGACAAAGGAAATAGGCGTTGCTACTATTCCTTTAAGTTCCTTTTACAAGGATGCTACCGATCATCATTTGGTCAGGTTTTGTTTTGCCAAAAAGGAATCAACGCTTTTGGCAGCCATAGAAAAAATAAAAGCCGGCATATAGCCGGCTCTCTATTATTTTTCAGTTATTAATTTTTCTGTAATAGTATTAATCGTTTTTTCGGTCTCTTCATTACTGATATTGATTTTTACAAAAGCCTTTCCTGTAAGTTTTTCGTATAATTCAATATAGCGTTCAGAAATTTCTTGTACTTTTTTATCGGTCATTTCAGGTACTTGCTGTCCGTCTTTACCTTGAAAGCCATTATCCATCAGCCATTCTCTAACAAATTCTTTAGACAACTGTCGTTGAGGTTTTCCTTCCTCTTGCAATTTGTCATAGGTATCGGCATAAAAATATCTTGAAGAATCCGGAGTATGTATTTCGTCAATCAGATATATTGTATCACCTATTTTACCAAATTCATATTTAGTGTCCACCAATATCAGCCCATGTTCTTTTGCGATTTCTCTACCTCTATTAAATAAAGCTTTAGTAATTCTTTCCAATTCTTTATAATCACTCTCACTTACAATTCCTTTAGAAATAATATCTTCTCTGGAAATATCCTCATCATGGCCTTCATGAGCTTTTGTAGAAGGAGTGATAATAGGTTCTTCAAAAAAATCGTTTTCTTTCAAACCTTCTTCTAATCTAACACCGCAAAGCATTCTGTCTCCATTTTTATAGGTTCTCCAGGCATGGCCGGCCAAATTACCTCTGATAACCATTTCCACAGCAAAAGGGATACACTTTTTCCCAATAGTGACATTGGGTAAGGACTGAGCATCAATAATCCAGTTAGGAACAATATCCTTAGTGGCTTCCATATTAACACTGGCTATTTGGTTTAAGACCTGACCTTTATAAGGAATAGGGCGGGGTAATACAACATCAAAAGCTGAAATTCTATCACTTACTACCATTGCAATAAATTTATCGGCAATGGAATACACATCTCTTACTTTCCCTTTATAAAAATTGGTTTGGTATTTTAATGCTAACATAATTTAATCAAAAAATTGGATGCAAAGATAATTATTAGTTTTAAAAAAATAAATGCAATTTAACAACTTGTTTTTAGGAATCTAAAAAATTATTTTTATTTGTAGCGGTATGCCGGTTAATCATTTTATTTTTAATAAACATAAAAGCTTTCAAAAAGCTTGCTAATATTTCTTATTGCTATAGTAGATAGATTACCCATTAGTAATAATATTAAAATATCATTCATTAAAGAATTAGGCATAATCCACTATGTCTATGCCTTTTAGCTACGAGTTGAAATTTTCAATGTTAATTTTTTTAGCTTTCCTTCAATAGAAATTGGTTTTAAATATTTATTCTTGAGGCTTATGGAGGAAATGTTTTTCTATAGTGATATAGATTTTTAACATGATTGTAAATTTAAATTTTAAATATTTATAAGTACTTTTACAAGATAAAATTTTAATAAATGAAATTGAATCACTTAATTCTATTAAGTAGTATAGTTGCCGGATCGGGCATGAGTTCGTGTAACAGCAAAAATACAGGTAGCCAAAGCTCTAAAGAAAATTTTAAATTTATTGACAGAGCCAATATGGATACTACCATTAAACCGGGAGATGATTTTTTTGGATATGCCAATGGACATTGGTTGAAAACTGCCGTAATTCCGGGGGATAAAACACGTTGGGGCAGCTTTGACCAACTGGCAGATAATACCAATAAAGCTGTGAAAGAAATTTTGGAGTCAGTAGCCTCTAAAAGTAATGCCAATAAAGGTTCTAAAGAATATAATGTAGCCAATTTTTATAAGAGTGGGATGGATACTACCTCAATTGATAAATTAGGCGTTAAGGCAATTCAGTCAGAATTGGATATGATTAATAATATTCAAAACGAAAAAGACCTTTTAAATGCTATCACTACATTAACAAAAAAAGGAGTAGCTACCGTTTTTGGAGCTTATATTGGCCCTGACGATCGTAATGTAAGTCAAGAGATAGCTCAGTTTGGTCAAGCCGGGTTGGGAATGCCTTCTAAAGATTCATACACCGATAAAGACCCAACCGCTGAAGAAAATAGAACGGCTTATAAATTCATGATTCAAGAATTTTTAAAATTAACTGGTCAAGATGTTGCCACAGCCGAAAAAAATGCTGCTTTGGTTTTTAGTATAGAAAACAAATTGGCAGCAGCTTCACTTTATCCTGCCGAAATGCGGGACCCAGTGAAAATGTACAATAAATTTTCTTTGGATGAGTTTAGCAAACAAACCCCTAATATTGATTGGAAAACATTGTTTGGTCAATTGAATATCAATGGACAGGATTCTTTATTGGTAAGTGTTCCGGGATATTATAAAACATTGGGAAAAGAGCTTAAAGCTACTCCTATTAATGATTGGAAGCAGTATTTGACTTTTCATTTAATATCCGATATGTCTCCATACCTTGGCGACAAAGCAGAAACTTTAAGTTTTAACTTTTATGGTAAAAAATTGAGAGGACAAAAAGAAATGAAGCCAAGATGGGAAAGGGTGATGGGCGTTATTAATAATTCAATTGGCGATCAATTAGGACAACTGTACGTGGAAAAAAACTTTAAACCGGAAGCAAAAGAAAAGATGTTGGTATTAGTGAATAATCTGCAATTGGCTTTTGGAGAACGTATTAAGCAATTAGATTGGATGAGCGACGTTACCAAAGAGAAAGCCTTAATCAAGTTGAATGGCTTTATCAAAAAAATTGGATATCCCGACAAATGGAAGTCTTATGATAACCTTGTTATTGTTCCTGATAATTATGCTCAAAACGTTTTGAATGCTAATGAATTTGAATACAATTACCAATTATCAAAATTGGGTAAACCAGTGGACAGAGCAGAATGGTTTATGACTCCAAATACAGTAAATGCTTATTACAACCCAGCATTCAACGAAATCGTTTTTCCTGCCGCTATTTTGCAATTCCCTTTCTTTGATTTTGATGCAGATGATGCGGTAAACTATGGCGGTATAGGTGCCGTTATTGGTCATGAAATGACACATGGATTTGACGATCAAGGAGCACAGTATGCTGCAGACGGTAATCTGAAAAACTGGTGGACTCCGGAAGATGAAAAGAAATTTAAGGCTAAGACTGATGTTGTGGTTAAACAATTTAATGCCTATAAGGTTTTAGATTCTGTACCGGTAAATGGCTCTTTGACTTTAGGAGAGAATATTGCAGATTTAGGAGGATTGGCTATTGCCTATCAAGCATTTAAAAAGACCAAGCAAGGTCAAGGTAATGAAATAATTGACGGTTTCACTCCGGATCAAAGATTCTTTATGAGCTGGGCACAAATTTGGAGAGGTGTTGCAACCAAAGAAACTACCTTGCAATTGATTAAGGTAGATCCACATTCTCCCGGCATTTGGCGTTCTAACGGACCTTTAAGTAATTTTGAACCTTTTTACAAGGCTTTCAATGTGAAAGAAGGTGATAAAATGTATCGTCCGGAAGCGGAAAGGGCTAAAATTTGGTAGTCAGAAAGTTTTAAGGAGCTGCTTGTTGAATAAATAGCTGATTAACAATTAGCAAAATAGGCTCCGAAATATAAACAAAACATCCTAGCATTAAGATTTTCAAATTGCTAGGATGTTTTGTTCTTTTTGTTAGCTCTCAGTTTTTAAATCAAAACTGTTATGGGGTTAAAAGTTATTGACCCATAAAAAATCAAAAACCCTATAAGTTGTTAGGAATCTTATAGGGTTTTTGATACCATTATTCAATCATTGGTTTCCTCCTTATTTTATGATTAATGGTAAAGAGGATGAAGTTTGAGATGGATTAGATAATTGTAAATAATACATTCCGGAAGGTACCGAAGGATGGATTCCAATGGAAGCTTTTTGGTTCGAAAGACTGATGACTCCTTTGCCAAAAGATTGTCCAAACATATTCACAAGATTCCATTGAATTGAGTTTTGTATCGGATTCTTAGTTGCTATGTTAATGGTATGGTTTTGGATTGGATTTGGAAACAATGAGCATCCCATAAGCGTAATGTCTTTAATAGTTGTAGGTATCCAATGATTTACATTGACATTCATTTCTACTACATTATTGGTAGAGAAACTATTATCACCATATTCAGTAAAAACTATAGGAGCTATTTCTCCCTCTTGGTAAAATAGGTATTCGTATCTATTGGTAATCATTCCCTGGGAAATCCCAAAAGCTGTAAGCAATGCTGTTGGAGCCGGAGTTCCATTCATGAAAAAGCTGTCAGAAATAGAATAATATGATTTTACCATTAAAACATCAATAGCAGGAGAATGTTGACCTGCTCGATTTTTCACTAGCATTTGTCCCCAACCTACCACAGAATCTGTTTTCACCACTTTAGATTTTCTTTGACAAGGAACATTATTCAAACTGTAAGCAGCAATGGATAATGTAAAATTGGTGGAAAAATTGTATTCAGATTCCCAATTACTACCCATAGTAGCAGGAAATACAATACTTTTAAAAGGGTTAGAGTATTCGATATCTTGTTCTAGAAAGACTAAAGAATCATTGGCACCACCTGTAAATGATCCAATAGGAATAGATCGATGTCCAATGTGTTCCCCATAATAATAAACTCCAAAATCTATAATACCGGCCAACATTACTGCTTCATAATACAAATTTGGGTTTAATTGATATCTTGTGCTATCTCCAAAACTAATATTAGAATCGATAGGTGAGGTGTAACTAAATCGCTGATGGGTATATTTTGTAGTTTTATAAACAGCATTTGAGAAATCCCAAGTAGAATTAGTTGCCTCCGGTATCGAAGGATAAGGTTGAGAATCATCAAGTTTAGCCAGGGAATCAACCGTTGGAGTCCAAGACGCAAAGTCGGATTTGGTCATTGTTATTTGTGCAAATGCAGAGGATGACATAAGCATCAAAATAAAGAGCATGGAATTTTTCATAATAAAAGTATTTGTTTACTGCAAATTTAAATATTTGAATAATAGGAATGAAGTATTCAATTAAAAAATTAAATATTATTTTTTTATTTAATGTTATATTATCTATAAATCATTTTTATATCCTAAAATAGGTCTTGTTGGAAAACTTTTTGTGATGGAGTGATGTAGTGATTTGGTGATGTAGTGATTTGGTGATTTGGAGATGTAGTGATTTGGTTGTTATTTTGGAATATTGCAGAGGCGGGTACTTTATCATCAATTATTACAGCGTGGAGTGCACAATGAAGGAATATTCCCGAAATTACAAATCATCCAATGGACTCTTGACTTTAGACAACTGATTGTTTGTTACTTTGGCATAAACTTGATTGGTTCGTACGTCTTTATGACCTAACAATTTTTGAATAAAAACCATGTCGGTACCGGCTTCTAAAAGATGCGTAGCATAGCTGTGCCTCAAGCCGTGAATGCCAA
>DAOMPL010000027.1:0-42591 GCA_035444785.1 Edaphocola sp.
ACCAAATGTTTATCTGTTTTTTTGAAAATAATTCCCTATTTCTTTAGGGTTTGGGTTTAATTCTTCCTATTTCACCAAAGATTCCTATTTCATTTCTTTTTTCTATAAAATTAGAAGAATCATCAGATGATAGCGGTTTATTTTGACCATTTACCTGCCATCCATAAGCTAATAATGAAGCAACTAATACGAATGATTTTGAAAACTGCATAAAAATTATAATTGTTTCTTATTTAGGGTTTGCTGTTAAACTCAATCAAAAGACATTTCTTTATATTTTTTATTTTATAAAATATAACTTACTAATATAAAACAGCTAAGTTGCATTTTAATATTTTAATATGACTTTGTTTCAAGGATATGAAATAATCCTGTATTTTATTCTGCAATACATTGAAACGCTTTTATTACATTTGAGCTAATTTAGGCTTGCATTAAACTTGATAATTTCTTCTTATAATCTATTGACTAACAAACAAATAACAGTTAATCAGCAGACCCTATTTAACGAAAAAGGAGCTAATAAATTACATTAAACCCCAATATTTTTCTATCTGCAAATTACATTTTTCAGTAGCAGATAGTCCTTGGTTGGCATACCATTCTGCTGTCCATTGGATAGCGGTATGTGCATTTAGTTTTGGCTTAAATCCTAAATCTTGTTTGATTTTGGAGTTGTCTAACATTAATAAATGAGCTTCATGAGGAGCATTAGAATTAGAAATGACTTCAAAGCTTCCTTTCCCAAAAGTTTGTATAAACGTTTCGGTAACTTCTTTTACGGATAATACATCGCTAGCCTCGGGGCCGATATTATAGGCCGGTAAAAAGGTTTCATCGGATTGTGCTAAGGTAGCCGCAGCTTGTACATAAACCATTAAGGGTTCTAATACATGTTGCCAAGGGCGTATGGCATTTGGATTCCTGAGTATAACCGGTTCTTCCTTATAAATGGCTCTAACAATATCTGGAATTATTCTATCATCAGAAAAATCGCCTCCACCAATGACGTTTCCTGCTCTTAAAGTAATTATTTTTTTTTGATGTTGTGTATAGTTTGAGGTATTAAAGAAGGATCTTTGATAAGAACTGATGGCAATTTCACACGCTGCTTTCGATGCAGAGTAGGGGTCATACCCACCTAATTTATCTTCTTCTTTGAATGGGATACCATTTTCCGGATTTTCGTAAACCTTATCTGTCGTAATCATAATAGCCACACAAGGTTTTTCTAACTTTCTTAATGCCTCTAAGACATTTATGGTTCCCATGACATTGGTAGAAAATGTTTGAACGGGAATTTCATAGCTTTTTCTTACTAATGCCTGTGCCGCAAGATGGAAAATAAAATCCGGTTCAAAACGAATTATTTCTCCTTGTAGTCTTTGAGCATCGTTAATATCTGCAATGACCGAACTGTAACATAGATTTTCACCTTTGATTTGATTAAATAAATCATTGTCATGTTCCGGGGCTAAAGAATAACCTTTAACTACAGCTCCTAATCGATTTAAAATCTGTAATAGCCAAGCTCCTTTAAAACCGGTATGCCCAGTAAGTAATACCTTTTTTCCTTTAAATAAGGCTTCTAATTTGTTAGTCTTCATTGAGTGTCCAAATAAATTTATTTCAGCTTACCAGCATTTCCATTTTGCACCGTTTGTCCACATGGATTCTAATTCTTCTTTTTCACGTAGTGTATCCATACATTTCCAGAATCCATTATGTTTGTATGCTGTGATTTGGCTATCTTTAGCCAAATTTGCCATCGGTTCTGCTTCCCACATAATGTCATCCATATTGCTATCCAAATAGTTTTTTATTTCGGGTTGCAGTACAAAATAGCCGGCATTTATCCAAGAACCACTATCTTTAGGTTTTTCTTCAAAAGATTGGATAATTCCAGATTCGTTCATTTTTATCACTCCAAAACGGCTGCCGGCCTGAATAGAAGTCATGGTACAAATCTTTCCTGTATTATTGTGAAAATTAATTATTTCATTAATATTGGCATCAATAAGCCCATCTCCATAGGTTAATAAAAAAGGTTCGTTATTGGTATAAGGCAATACTCTTTTTAATCGTCCGGCGGTCATGGTTTCCAACCCCGTGTCTATTAAAGTAATTTTAAAGGGTTCTGATTTGTTATTGTGGTACTGGAGGGTATTGTTTTCTAAATCAACGGTCATGTCGGCATTATGTAAAAAATAATTGGCAAAATATTCTTTTATCATCCATCCTTTATAGCCTAAACATATAATAAACTCATTATGACCATAATGAGCATAAGTTTTCAGGATATGCCACAATATAGGTTTACCGCCTATTTCTATCATTGGCTTAGGTTTTAACTGGGATTCTTCTGATATTCTGGTGCCTTTTCCACCGGCAAATATGACCACTTTCATGTTGTTGCTATTGAATTTCTTTAAAGGAACAAAGGTTTTTTACTCTCCTCCTTGTTCGTCAGGATTAAAAATAAATTTAAAATTTTGTGGGGCAATAGATTGCAAAATAGCATAAACTGCCTTTCCTTGATCATAGATTTTTTTATTGTACTTGTTTCCTAAGACAATGATGGTTGAATTTTCTAGTACGAAACGGTAAAAGACCGAGTTGTTGCCATGCCACCATCCATTATGGAAAATCATCTTTTGTCCATCAGGAGTATCATACATTCTCCAGCCTAAACCATAGTTTTTATTACCCCTCATTTCGGGTGAATTTCCGGTGTATGCTAGTTGTGTATTGTTTTTGTTTAATATTCTATTTTTGTAAAAAGACTGGTCCCAAAGATATAAATCTTCCGGAGTGCTGTAGATGCCTTTATCACCATAAACACCATCCTGCTCATTATTTGCGAATACTGACCAGTCTGCTTTATAACTGATAGCCAGTTTTTCGTTTTCATAATTATCTGCAGGATCAAAAACAAATGTATGATTCATGCCTAGCGGTTCAAAAATTAATTCTTTTAAAAATTGTTTGTAGGACATTCCGGATACTTCTTCAATAATTCTGGCTAATAAAGCATAATTAGTATTGGAATAATCAAATTTTGTATTTGGGTTATAATTTAATCTTGGTTTTAATAATGCCAATTGGTTTTGGAGGTCATTGTTATACATAGGCTTTTTGGACAGCCAACGCGTGAAAGGAGCCTTTGTATAATCTCTTAATCCACTTCTGTGGTCCAACAACATCTTTACAGTAATATTTGAATAAGGGAAATTTTTCAAATAAGCATTTACAGGAAGATTGATGTCTAAGTATTTGTTTTGGTGTAACCATAGTATGGCAGTCGCCGTAAAGGGTTTAGAAGTGGAAGATAGCTGGGTAGAAGTATTGTCATCCAATAATTCTTTTTGTGGTCTGTTAGCATAGCCGAAGAATCTTTTATAAATTACTTTACCATTAGAGCCTATTAACACACTTCCATTGAAGCCTCTTTTTACTTCATTGTCATAATACCGGTCTAAAGAGTCAATTATTCTCTTGTTTATTATAGAGTTGGTATCTGCATATACAATGTTTTTATTGGATATAGGATTGGCGGTTTCGTTACTTTTGGCTTTGCATGCCTGAAAGCTTAAGGTTAGGACAGAAGTAATGATGCCAATAAAAGGTATATATTTCATTTTTATTTTAAGAATTGAATTGCTTTATTGAAAATATCCATTTGAAATTTAAGAGGGATACCTCATTTGGTCAAAGGTAAGAAAATTAATATTATCTCTTTCTCTAAAACTTAATATTAAATTTCTTTTAGGATAGTGTAATTTAGAAATAGTTTTAAAAATTTTTTACAAAAGGAATAACATCATCAATAAATTCATAATAACATTGGTTCAGCATATAATAATTGACTACTAAAGTATTAAAAGCACTATCAGCATTCGTTTCTAAATATTTGGCCCGGTAAACTATTCCTTCAAATAGCTTTTTGGTTCCTTTTAAAGTGCGGTAATGAAAAAGCCAGTTATCTTCACTCATTCTTTCTATTACCTTTAAGAATTTTTCTGGTAAGACCTCTTGGTATTCTTTTACGGTTTGATAAACATTTTGAGAAAATTCTAATAGTTTTGATTCGCTTTCAAAACATTTAGGGTCATTAGCCAAAAAATGGTCCAGCATGCCATCTACAAAAGCACCGGCATAAAGCCTATAATCTTCTCTGAAGTAGGTTTTACTCCGGGTAATTGCAGGATGACTGTCTGTAAATGTATCAATATTTCTATGCAGCATCACCCCTTTTTGTATTTGTTCAGGGAGTTTATGTAAAGCTTCATTACCTTTAATAAAATCACCAATCATATTACCTACTAATGTTTCGGGTTGGTGAAAAGATAAAAATGCGTGTCCTAAAAAATTCAAATCTTACTTGTTTTTTGTTAAATAATTATAATCTGACAATAAATCTTCAAAAAATTGGAAGACATCGTAGCTTGTGTTTTTTATTTTTAAAACTTCTTCTATTCGGATGGAAATTTTCTCTGCATATTTGATTAAATCCTTAGTCTTTTTTTGATTTAATAAATTGCGGATGCTGTTGATATCTCTATCACTAAGCTGTAAAACCTCCGGGTACCTTGTTTTATATTCCTTATCCTCAGTGGTATATCTAAAAATAGTTTGTTGGATATCCATTTCATATTTATTATTAACCACTACTGTATTCGCTGCCAAGTCTCCTAATCTTTTCCCTAATTTGTTGATACCAAAACTTATGGCATCCGGAATAGCAAACATCCCAACCAGAAATAGGACCATGAAAGGAGCAGCCCAAAAATAATAAGCAGCAGGAATAAAAATCAAATTAGGTAAAGATAAAATCCACCTTAAAAAGTATTGACTTATGCTGGCAGCATTTCCATTTTCATCCACTACTCTTATTCCTAAAATTTTTTTGCCTACAGATTGACCATCCATCAAAATTTCACAGAGGAATGGGTAAAAATATAGGGGTAATATCAATGAAAATAAATAAGTAGTTTCATAAAAATTGTCAATGCTTAGATTGCTATCAAGGAGTGTTTTATTAATAATTAAAACATATAATGAAGCCACGAAAATATCTATCAAATAAGCCGCAGCTCTTTTGATAATAGAAGCCGTTTCAAATTCTAATTCGATATTAAAGGGCGTTAATATGTTGAGTTTTGCCATTTATTACTTTGTAGTTTGGGCATCATAGGCTGTCATAATTACCATATTTACAATTTGCTGCACCGAGCTGCCTAATTGTAAGATATGTACCGGTTTTTTTAATCCTAATAATATCGGACCAATGATGTCAAATTCTGCTACTTCTTGTAGGAGATTATATGCAATGTTTCCTGCTGAAAGGTTAGGGAAAATTAAAGTATTTACACCGCCTTCTACTAAGTCGGAAAAAGGATAATTTTCTTTTAGTACCTTACTATTAAAAGCCAATCCTGCTTGCAACTCCCCATCAATTATTAGATTAGGATTATTTGCTTTTGCTATTCTGGCAGCTTCACCCATTAATTTTGCTTCGGGAGTATTGCTGCTGCCAAAATTGGAATAAGAAAGCATGGCTACCTTTGGCACTAATCCAAATCTTGCAACTTCATTAGCCGTAAGCTGGGCAATTTCTGCAAGCTCTTCGGCGTTGGGGTTCAGGTTGATGGTAGTATCTGCTAGAAATAATGGGCCCTTCGGTGTAAGAACGATATACATTCCTGCAACTTTATTAACCCCATCTGCTTTTCCTATGGTGGACAATGCCGGTCTGATAGTATCCGGATAATTTCGGGTCAGGCCACTGATAAAACCATCGGCTTCACCATTAGCAACCATCATACATCCAAAATAATTTCTTTCCCTCATTATTTTTTTGGCCTCATAAGCATTCATGCCTTTTCGAGGCCTGTTGTTGAAGTATTGTTCGCCATAGAAGTTTCTTTTTTCTGTACATTCTTCGCTTCTTGGATCAATGATGATTGGATTTTTAAATGTAATATGGTTTTCTTCAATAATTTGTTCAATCTTCTTTTTGTCCCCTAATAAAATAGGGAAAGCATAACCATCTTGCTCCACAATTTGTGCTGCTTGTAATACTTTAAAATTATCGGCCTCTGCAAATACAATTCTTTGAGGACTGATTTTTGCTTTTGCTGTAATCAAGCGAATAATTGAATTATTGATTCCTAAACGGTCATTTAGTTCTTGTTTGTAGGCCTCAAAGTCCTCTATGGGCTTTCTGGCTACTCCCGATTCAATGGCTGCTTTAGCAATAGCCGGAGCTACCGTGCTTAAAAGTCTAGGGTCTAAAGGTTTGGGTATGATATATTCTCTTCCAAAATTTATTGTTTTCTCGCCATAAGCCTTAGTGACCATGTCGGGAACAGGTTGTTTGGCTAATGCTGCCAATGCATAAGCTGCTGCTATTTTCATCTCGTCGTTGATGGCAGTTGCTCTGACGTCTAGGGCTCCTCTAAAGATGAATGGAAATCCTAAAACATTGTTTACTTGGTTAGGATAGTCACTTCTACCCGTTGCCATAATAACATCCGGCCGTGCCGCCACCGCATCCTCATAAGGAATCTCAGGGTTAGGATTGGCCATTGCAAAAATAATAGGGTCTTTCCCCATAGCACGCACCATGTCTTGACTGATGATATTTCCGGCACTTAGACCAATAAATACATCGGCATCCTTCATGGCCTCGGCTATGGAAATTTTAGCAATATTTTGAGCAAAAAACATTCTGTTTTCGTCCAAATCTGTCCGCTCATTATTTATAAGACCATCGATATCAAACATGAATATATTTTCACGTTTTGCTCCCAATTTAATATACATATGTGAGCAAGCTACAGCAGCGGCACCGGCTCCACTAACAATTATCTTAACTTTTGAAATTTCTTTGTTAACAATTTCCAATGCGTTTAATAAAGCTGCTCCAGATATCATGGCTGTACCGTGTTGATCGTCGTGCATAACCGGAATATTGGTTTCAGCTTTTAATCTTCTCTCAATTTCAAAGCATTCCGGTGCTTTAATATCCTCCAGATTGATACCTCCAAAAGTAGGTTCCAAGGCTTTTACTACTTGAATAAAATCTTCTACCCCTTTTGTGTTTAATTCTAAATCGAAAACATCAATATCTGCAAATATTTTAAATAATAGCCCTTTTCCTTCCATCACCGGCTTGCCGGCTTCCGGGCCTATGTCTCCTAATCCTAATACTGCTGTTCCATTGCTGATTACCGCTACCAGATTGCCTTTGGCTGTATATTTATAGACATCATCGACATTTTCTTTAATGGCTAAACAAGGTGCTGCAACTCCCGGGGAGTAGGCAAGCGATAAGTCTTTTTGTGTTTTTGTGTTTTTGGTAGGTACCACTTTTATTTTTCCTGGTCTTCCCTTGGAGTGGTATTCTAAGGCTTCCTGAGCTAATTTATTATTATCCATTTTTAATAATTTTTTTGTCCCTTTAATGCAGGGAAACAAACTCAAAGATACATTTTTTGAGTTTGTTTCATAAATAATTTTGAATTATTTATGAAAAAATTTACCTTGAAGTAATAATGCTATGTACTTTAAAGAAGAGCAGGAGGTGTTTTTTACTTGGTTGCATTGTTTTTTGATAAAATATCAATCAAAAAGTTCCTCAAAATACTCAACGGAATGCATCAATCGGCTTCCATACCAAGTAAACGGCTCTCCATCTACCAAAGTAACTATAGTATTTGGCAAATTATTTTCAAATTCCAATTGGTGTTTTTTTGAAAATGGATAGGGTTCAGAACTAAGAAGTATGATATCTGGCTTTAATGTTGAAAGCTCCTCCCAACTGGTTTCCGGGTAACGTTCTTTATCCTTAAATACATTTATTAAGCCTATCTTTGTTAGAATATCATTAATAAAAGTATGGGCTCCAACTACCATTAATGGTTGGTACCAAATTAAGTAAGCACAGCTTTTTCCTTTAATGCCTTGTATAGGCAACTTGGTAAAATCGGTTTTTGTTTTATTATATATTTCCTTTGCCTTTTGAGTTTTTCCGGTGACATTCCCCAATTCGAGAATCATTTTCAAGGCATCATCTAAAGTGTTGATGTCACTGATCCAAACCGGTATTGTTTTTTGAAGTAGTAGGATTTCTTCTTCGATATTTTCTTCTTTATTGGCAATAATTAAATCCGGATTTAAAGACTGAATAGCCGCTATATTTAATTTTTTGGGACCACCTATTCTTGTTTTGGTGCGAAACCATTTATCAGGATGAATACAAAATTTGGTAATGCCTACCACCTCTTCCTCTAAACCGAGTTCATAGAGCAATTCCGTTTGAGAGGGTACCAAAGAAACAATTCGCTTAGGATAATTATCCAATTGAATACCCATACCCATCATATCTGTAAATTCCATAAAACCCAAAAAAATTATTAATTAATTCATCTTATTATAATAAAATAAAGCAATAAACGAAAAAATGATGCTTAATGGAATAGGAACCGATTGCGATTTTTCTATTGGGAGATGAAGAATGAGTAGATTGCCTAAGATGGATTTAATGGTAAGGGAATCCATATAAAAATATGTAGCTGCAGAAATAATAGTTAATGCCACAAAAGCCAATGCACCCCATTTTTTGAACAGCGTTGCAGCTATCCAAAAAATGGTCATTAGAATCATAATTATTCCTCTTAGCTTATATAACAAATCTACTTCATTACTAGCCAAAGTTATCGTTATCTCGTTAATACTTAAAAATATCAAAAAGCACGCAATTAAAGGGAAAATAACCGGAGGTCTAACAAAGAAGTTTTGAATGAATTGTTTCATGTCTTTCCTTATTTTTTATTAGGATAAATCATTCGGTAACCCATAGATACTTTGCCTTTAGAGATGTCGTCCAATTTCTTTTTTAGCAAACGTTTCTTGATGGGAGCCAGATAATCAATAAACAGTTTTCCGTCAATATGGTCATATTCATGCATGATGACTCTGGCAGTGATACCATCAAATGTTTTTTCTTGAGGCTGAAAGTTTTCATCTAAATAGGATAGGGTGATGGAAGCTTGTCTCCATACATCTTCTCTCACTTTTGGAATACTTAAACAACCTTCATTATAAGCCCATTCCTCACCGTTCATTTCTTTAACATGAGCATTGATAAAAACACTTTTAATAGGTTTTTCGTTAGGATAAATTTCCTTGTCTTCATCATCAAAACCTTCAACTATCTGAACAGTGTCCACCACAAATAGCCGTAACGATTTATTTATTTGAGGTGCAGCCAAGCCAACACCATTGCTATGGTACATGGTCTCCCACATATTTTCAATGAGTGGTTTTAAAGCTTCTTTGTCTTTCTCAACATCAATATTTGTACCCACTTTTCTTAATATGGGGTGCCCATAAGCCACAATTGGTAAAATCATTATTAAAAATTATTATTTTTATTAAATCTTAAAGAAATGATATTTCTTTTCTTTACAGTCGGCAAAGTTAGTAAAAGAATTGCTTTTTAAGTACATTTGCAAAAATGAATATTTCTTTATGCAAAGCAGCTCTTATGACTGTACGGCAGACTTCGTGCCTATTCAAGATACAGGATATTTTTCAAAATTGGTAAATGATTATTTAAATCAGGACGAAAGTTTGAAACCATTTTTTGATTTTGAACTTAGCGATCAAGGACTTTTAAAGGCTATTGAGAAAAGAAGGAAATACCCGGTAGATAGAAAAAGTTTACATGCAGTTATTAAAAAGCAATATGAAGGATTAGAACTATCGGAAGCGGCACAAAAAAATCTAGAAGCATTATTAGACCAAAATACATTTACAGTTTGTTCGGCCCATCAACCCAATTTGATGACCGGTTATATGTATTTTTTTTATAAGATTATCCATTCGGTAAAACTGGCGACACATTTAAAGAAAATAGCTCCTAATGATAATTTTGTCCCTGTATTTTTTATCGGTTCTGAGGATAATGATTTTGAAGAATTGAATCATTTTAAATATAATGGTCGTTTGTTTGAATGGCAAACCAATCAAAGTGGGGCAGTTGGCATGATGCAATCGGATGAACAGCTTCAAAAATTAATTGAAGAGCTGTTTAGTATTTTAGGCCCTTTAGGAATTAACGAAAAAACACTTAAATCAATAATTGCAAAAGCCTATAAATCAGGGAATTCAATCTCTGATGCAAAGCGTATTTTTATTAATGATTTTCTTGGAGAAATGGGTGTTTTGGTATTGGATGCTAATGTTAAAGAAATGAAGCAGCAGTTTTCTAATGTAATAAAGGAAGAGATATTGAATCCTAAGGCTTTTGGATTAGTTCAAGAAACATCAAATCATATTCAAGAAAAATACAAAGCACAGGCATTCTTTAGGCCGATTAATCTATTTTATTTAAAAGAAAACATTAGAGAACGAATAGAAAAGCATAAAGAAGAATTTAGTGTAATCAACACAAATATAAGATTTTCTGAAGGGCTAATTGAAGCAGAAATTAATAACAATCCGGAACGTTTTAGTCCCAATGTAATCCTAAGGGGTGTTTATCAGGAAACTATTTTGCCTAATGTTGCTTTTATCGGTGGTGGTAGTGAGGTGGCTTATTGGATGCAGTTAAAAAGTGTATTTGAGTATTATAAAGTATTCTTTCCTATGGTTGTTTTAAGGCAGTCCGGATTGATAATGGATGAAGTTACAAATTCACTTAAACTAAAAATTGGTTTAGATAATAAAGTTATTTTCAAGAAAACAAATGAGTTAGTTAGTGAGATTATTGAAACAGAAAAGCATTCAAATTGGTCATTGGAAAGTTATTATTCAGAATTGAATCAATGGCAAGATAGCTTAGAAAATAAATTGATTAATTTAGATAAAAACCTGATTACAACTATTAAATCAACCTTAACTAAATCAAAATATCAGTTAGGGATTTTAGAAAAGAAAATTAATCATTCTATCAAAAATCAAAAAGAAATTGAAATAAAAAGAGTCGAGTCATTTAAGGCTCACAGTTTTCCAAATGACAATTTGCAAGAACGACAAGAGACTTTTATGCAGTTTTATTTGGATTTTGGACAAAAGCTTTTTCAAGACATCTTGAAACATACAACTGTTTTTGGTGACCAATTTTTGATATTAACCTATAAGCATAAAGATGGGTTAAGTTGAAAGAAGTAAGTTGTTTAATCTCAGGAAGTTTTGTGTGATTACATTTTTTAAATTATCTTATTATACAATATAGAATTTTTTACATTATCAAAAAAGGCATCTCCAATAGGTATTTCCAAATTATTTTCTTCAATAAACAAATCGGCAATAGCGTCCAAACCTGAATGCTTTATTTCAATATCACTCCATTCTGGAACGAATAATTGAATTTTCTTTTTACTGGTATTTAAAAAACGTAAATAGACTGTATTGATAATATAACTTTTGTGTACTCTCTGAAAATCATCAGTTAAAAATGGTTCATATTCTTTCATGGTTTTGCTTACAACTATTTGCTGTGCTTCTTTAGTAAAAAAATAGGTATAATTAGAAGAAGACTTGATAAGACAAATATCATCAAAAGGTAAGAAGAAATACCCTTTGTTTGTTTTTATTGTAATCGCCTTTTGGCTTTTTGCCTTTTTTTTCAAAAAACGATTAATACCCATAAATAATTCATCTGGGTCGATAGGTTTTAAGAGATAATAAAGAATTTCTTCATTAACAGCTGTAATGGCATATTTTTCATGGGCTGTTGCCATTATTATCTCCGGTAGCGTTTGGAGTTGGGATTTTAATAATTTAATAAAATCAAAACCGGTAAAATCAGGAAGTTCTACATCTAAAAATATTAAATCAGGCTTGTATTTTAACACTGCCTGTAAACCTTCCCGCTTATCGCAACTGACTATCGTTTTTTGAAATTCCGGATAATCCTTCATTAATAAGTCCAATGTTTCAATCTCTCTGGGATTGTCTTCTATTACTAAGTATTTAAAGACCATATTATAACGATGTTGACATCTCAAAGGTATTACAATTTTGAGTAATGCCCAAGTTTCCTTTCTTTCCAATAATAAGGAAACTTTTTGTGCATTATAGTTTTTGGTTAAGGCGTAAGAACTTTGGTATGTAACTATTACATCTTCGGTGTGAACCCATAATTGAAAGAATGAATGCTTTCTCTCAAAATAAATGTCCCAATTGGTTGGGTCTTTTCAACAGCATTAGGAGTTGAATGAAAGGTAAGATTTTGTGCTTATCGTTCTTACTGGATGATATTAGTTAGAATAGGTGTTATAGGGTGGAGGCACCTACCAATGGGAAAGGTTTATTTTGATGCAACAGAATAAGTATTTTCAATAATGAAAATAGAAGTAAATAGTCATGGTAATAAATCGAATATAAATTACTAAGAAAATAAAAAATTAGGATAATTTAATAAAAATGGGCCGAACAGCCCATTGTATGACTCAATAATTTAATTGAATTTTGTAAAATGAAATTTTAATTTTCAAGATTATGAAAGCAATCCAATTAATGAAAGCAGCATTTTTTGCAACCTTGGTGATAGCCTCATCTTGTTCTAAAAATAATGGAACGAAGCCCGATGATTCATCGGCTTCCTTTTTTGCAGCGAAAGTAGATAATCAGACCTTCCCAAAAGCTCATATTGATTTTACAATGGCAAAATTTGTTGGCTCAACCAAGATGCTTCAGATTATTGGCCAGCCTGAAGACAGAAAGGAAACTATTGTGCTATCATTGATGCCTTTTGACGGAACAGTAACTACTGCCGCTGACTGGAAGCCCGGTACTTACGATTTTGATCCGATACACGTTTCCAATCTTGAATATTTGGCAAGTGCCGAGTATAACAAATGGAATGGCAGCAGATACGATCAGTGGTTTATGAAATGGGAGCATGTACAGGCCGGTAAAATAATCATTTCATCTAACACCGGAACACATATCAAGGGCACTTTTTCTTTTGATGCAGTACGTCTAAACAATGACGGGACTTTTAATGCCGGTAGTATCAAAAAAATAACAGAAGGCAAGTTTGATGTGGAAATTAAAAATCAGTAAATAAAGATTTCCTTTAAATTAATAAGGGTGGATTTAAGGGAGCATTAAAGGGTACTTGTAAAAATATCAATGTTACCCGTACTACAAAAAAGTTATAGGATACTTGAATGTTTTAGTGCTTTCCAAACATGCAATAAAATTTTATTAATTTTTCAATATCTCAACCATTAAAAAATGAAAACAATCTTACCGGCTATTTTATTAAGTTTTGTTGTTGGTTCAACTAGTCTGTTAAATGCCCAGACCATTGGCATCAATTCATCAATAAATTCCAACTCAACAAAGAGCATTTCAATTGGGGAACAATCTAAAAAGACGCCCTTTGTTGGTCTTTATGATTTACAATTTGGTCTTGGAGCCATTACCAATGGCGAAATGGGATTAGATATTGATGCTGGTGCTACTATAATTAACTTGTCTTACGGTAAAAACGATGCCTCTACTACAGTTGAAGTGCACTATGATAATGCTCGTGAAAAATTTGATAATTCGCTAAATTATTTGCACTTCCGAAGAAACAATGTATATGCACGCATCAGACCTTTTACACCAAGCCCTAGCAGCGAATCTGGTTACGAATACATATTAGGTATGTTGATTGGTGGACTCTATGCTGATGTAGGTTATACAAATGCTAAATATTTTTACCAAGACTATCTTGACAATAAAGGGCCAGACTATAAATCCAACGGTATGTTTTGGGGTTGGGGATGGAATATGGTTTGGCGATCTGAAAATCGTTGGGGTGCAACCATCGGTTTTGGATCTAAAAGATACCGGGTAAAATTGCCCAATGCTACAGAAAGTCTATATAAGATTCGAACCATCAGTTTGGGGGTAACTTATAACTTGATTTGGGATTAATAAAATTATGACCAGCTTCTAATATCAACAGAAAAATAAAAAACAATTAAATTAATTTATTATGAAAAACTTAAAAAAATACCTACTTCATTTGTTGCTTTTATTAAGCGTAACAACTGTAACAGCTCAGACTCAAAAAAACACAAATCGTTTTGAAGTGAAATTTGGTAATGGAACCTCGCCTGACCTAAAATCGTCTACAGCTCTTCTGTCGGCAGATAATAGTATATCTTTTTTAGGATACAACAATGCAGTTAAGCCATCGCCGGTTTTTGAGATTAAAATTATCCCAACCAATCCAAAAGATCAAAGAGCTTTTACTAAAGGGTATTATAAATTGAATTCTTCGGAAAAACGAATGGATTATGTTCCTGGTGAGTCCTTTAACTATGAGGTGAAGCTATCTTATATGCTGCTAAATGATGAAAAAGTTTTGGAAGAATGGAATACCGGATTTGGTCCAATTAAGGGCTTTGTAGAAATTGAATCCATAACAGAGACACGCATTAAAGGTAGATTTTCCTGTGAACTGTTACAAGTATTTCCTAAAAAGGATGAAAAGCAATCTGCTGAAGGTACTTTTGATTTAAAAATTATAAAAAAGAATTAATATCTTTTTAATAAACATCTTTACAAAATACTAAATTGGCACAGTGAGAAACGGTTGTTTATGATAACAGTTAGCCTGTGATACATATTAGTAGCTGAGATGGCTGTACATGAACAAAATGTACGGCCAATCGGTTTGGTGGCTTTGAGAAGTGGAGGAATTCGAAGTAGGAACTTTCAATTTTGATATTATGTTTGATAGCATTCCTGACCTTGAGTTTTTGCACCTCACCCTAGTTTTCTTGCAAAACTGCTCGTTATGCGGTAGTGTTTCCTTCTTCTCTGTCTTTAGTCAATGCCATTTTAAGGTTTCAAATTTATTATTTTTTAGTTTTAGTCGTGGTCTATAACCGCCTTCAATATAACTGTCTTGGGAACATAAAGTGTCTTTGTTTGTAAAAACACAAATTGAAAAAGTCCCTTCTCCTTTTTGAGGGCATTTTAGTTTTATGGTCGTCTTATTACCAATTTCTTTTCCTAAAATGCTGTCGGTGTATAGTCCGAAACTTGAACGCAAAGTAATTTTTTCAATTGTCAAATCTTCTTCAATGTCAAGTGTAACAACCAATATTTCGTGAGATGTATAACCTTCTATTTTTTCGTCTGAATTACAAGCTGTCAATGCAGTTAAAAAAGTCAAAACGAAAAGCCTAAAAAAATCTTTCATATTGTTTACCTATTTTAGGTGTTGTCAATAATCTGGAAAGTCTTCCATTTCCGTCTTGGAATGGGTGTATGCTCAAAAAATCGTAAATAAAACTGCCGATAATAATAAGCTGATGAATGCTTTTTTGTTCCAATTATTCGTTTGTCCATTTAACCAATTTCTGCATTTCTCCTGCTACTAATGCAGGTTCGGTAGTTGTAAAAATAGTTCGCTGTTCGCCTGTCGGATAAGTTGCTACTACTTTGTTGAATAGAAACTTGTATGTACCTCTGTGTTTTTCATCTTTATTGCTGTATTTGAGCAACATTTGGTGCAGTTGCTTAATGTAACTTTCTGAAATTTTTATGTCAGAAAAATTGTCATAAATAAGTTTCAAAACCTCGTAATAACCGATTACTTCCTGTTCATCACGACTTTTCAGCTTGGTTATTTTGATGTCGTTTAGCAATTCCTGTACTTCTTTGTCGGTAAGCCTTGCTCCTTCAATTCTTGTAGAAGAACCAATACTTTCGATAGTAGCAATTTTTCGCAATTCTTTCAGATAACGGTTTTTCTGCTTCTCGGCAATATTCCATTTGCCCTTAAAACTGTCAATGTAGCTAATGAGCTGTAATATTCTTTGATTTGTAGAAAAATCAAAATTGAGTTTCTGAATGAATTTATCCATATCTTGTCTGTATTTTATCCGTAAAATGGATTTAACAAAGATATGAAATATCTATATCGTATCCATATATTATCCATAAGATTTAGTCTGAAAGGCTAAATTTCCCAAATCTCATTTGCTTTTTCATTCAAAAAAAATTGCTTGATTGTCAATGGTTTGCTCATTCCATTCCTCTAATGTCAAATAATAGCTCATTGTTTCAAGTTCTGTGGAATAAGTGTTTAAACCTTTTTTGTCTGCTTTGCCTTTTCGTCAAATCGGGTCACACAAGGGAATTTCACCCTTGCGTTCCCAGAGCACCGTATCCCGCAAAACGGAACAGGAAGTTCAACAGCGGTTTATCTCATTTCCATGTTTGTTTTCCTAGGTATTCGATGGTTTTCAATTCATGGCTTACACTCCGTGCGGTGCGAAATTTTAGTTATTACTGAAAAGAAAATTTCGATTTCATTTCAAAAACATAATTTTCAGGTTTCGCATCTGCCATTAAACCGTTTGGGTCGAAAGTAATTTTATTAATTGAAGATTGGTTTTGAAGTTGAAAGCTGTATGTCTGTTCTGCCCAATTGTTGGAGTGGGTATGCCATTCCAAGGGAACTCGGAGCATTTGCCTTTGGGGCGCCTTTTTAGTTTCCTTTTTGGCGAAGCAAAAAAGAAAAGAATAACAATTTGAACTTACTCTAATTGATTTGACCAGCATATTGTGAGGAGTATCATATTTGCTGTTATATTAACAGCTAACCCTAAATATTGACCTATTTTTTATTGGAATTTTGCATAACAAGTTGATTTAAATATTCAGAATTGATTCCTGTGGAAAATAAGGTTTCAAGTTTGTTTAATTCTTTAAAATTTAAACAAAAATCTTTAATATTTTGGAGTGCCAATTTCATTAATGAACCACCAACACTGATTCTGGCAATGCCAATTACTTTTAATGTTTTTAATGAAGGGGTGCCCGGAAAAGTCATAATGTTAATTGGAATATTTAAAGTTTCGTTTAGTGTTTGGATGTGTTGCTGGTCGGTAAGTAATATTGGAAATATACAATCTGCCCCTGCTTCTTTATATGCCATTGCCCGCTGTATAGTTTCGTTTAGTTTTGCCTCATGGCTAAGATGCTCTCCATGAACATAAGTGTCAATCCTTGCATTGATAAAAATCTTATGATTCATTGCCTGGGCTGTATCCTTAATGAGTTTTATCCTTTCTTGTTGAATTTTTATAGATATCAATTGGTTTTCTGGTTTGTTGCTGTCTTCATAATTTATTCCAACTATACCTATTTCTAATAAAGATTTTATATGATCAACTAATTCTAAGTCGTTGTTAGCAAAGCCATTTTCAATATCGGCAGATACCGGCAACTTACTCCCTCTTACTATTGATTTTAGTCTTAAAATAAGTTCTTCAAAAGGTATCATTTGACCATCGGTATATCCTTCGCTTAGAGCTAATGCAGAACTTGATGTTGCTATGGCAGAAAATCCCATATCTTGAATTAATAAAGCACCTAATGGATCCCAAATGTTAGGCAGTAATAGGGGCGTGTTGTTGTAGTGAAGAGCCTTAAAAGATTCATATTGTATATGATTGTTTTCAATGGATATCATTGTATTTATTTTTTAAAAATGAAACTTAAAAAAAGATTGAAAAGAAAAAATACTATATTTTAAGAAAATATGTGTTTTTATCAAAAAGATAAAGGTACTCTATTTAAAAAAAATATTGAAACAAAATTTTTGTAAGCGTTTAGTTTTTACAATACTATGCCAATTTACATGTTATTGTTTTTTTAAATTTCTAGAAATAAGGGACAACAAGTATTTGGGATTTGATAATAATTATGTAATTTTGCTTATTACCATTTGTAAAAATTTATATGACTTCTGATATACCTCCGTCGGTATTATTAACTATTGACCCCGAAAGTACAATTTCCACTTGGAAAATTTTTCTTACCATTCTACTTGTTGTTATTAATGGCTTTTTTGTTGCAGCAGAGTTTGCAATTGTGAAAGTCCGTACCTCACAGCTTGAAATATTAACCAATAAAAATAAGGCATTGGTTGATGTTGCCAAGAATATCACCAATAATTTAGATTCCTATTTAGCGGCTACCCAGTTAGGGATTACTTTAGCGTCTCTTGGATTAGGTTGGGTGGGAGAGAGTACCATGACCGCTCTCATTATTAATACTTTTGATTTGTTTGGCTTAAATATTGCTCCTGATATTGCCGCTAAAGCTGCAGTACCTGTCGCATTTGCCATCATCACTATTTTACATATTGTTTTTGGAGAATTGGCCCCTAAATCTTTGGCTATTAGGTATCCTACCAATACTACATTATGGGTTTCTTGGCCCTTAAAAGTGTTTTATTTTGTTTTTCGTCCGGTAATTTGGACGATGAATGGTTTTGCCAATTCTATTTTAAGATTGTTGGGGATTAAACCGGTTCATGGTTCTGAAATACATTCTGAAGAAGAATTGAAAATGATAATTACTGAATCCCAAGAAGGGGGAGCAATTGAACAAACAGAGAGAGATTTGATCCAAAATGTGTTTGATTTTGATGATAGAAGAGTAATTAATATTCAAACATTAAGAAAAAATATCTCCGCTATTGAAATTAATACTTCGGTGGTAGATGCTTTAGATTATGCCATCACTGAAGGTTATACCCGATTCCCTGTATATGAAGATAATTTAGATAATATCAAAGGCTTGGTCTATACTAAGGACTTAGTAAAGCGTCTATTGGCTGATGAAGGCGATAAAGGAATAGGCGTCGTAGTAAGAAAGGCTACTTTCATTACAGAAACAACTAAAATTAAAAATCTCTTAAAAGTATTTCAAAAGAAACACTTACACATGGCTATCGTTACCAATGAAATAGGAGAGTTGACAGGTATTGTTACCATGGAAGATATTTTGGAAGAATTGGTAGGAGAAATTCAAGATGAATACGATAACGAAAAACCTATCGTAGAGCAAGTTAAAGATGGTTCCTTTATAGTGGAAGCCCATCACTCCTTGTCTGATTTGAATAAGTATCTGCCACATCAATTTGAAGAAAATGAGCATTATGATACTTTAGCAGGATTAATCTCTGAACTATACGAAGGTAGAGAACCTAAAGAAGGTGATATATTGAATATTGGCAAAGCGTATGAAGCCGAAATATTACAAATGTATCGTAATTCGGCCGAGAAAGTTAAATTGAAATTAGTTGAAAATGAGGATGAAGCTTAAATGTATCCTCTTTCCACAAAAATAAACACCTAATGTCTTTATTGTTTACTCCTTATGATATTAATAGTATCCGATTGAAAAACCGGATAGTGATGTCGCCAATGTGTATGTATTCTGCGGTCGATGGCATACCTAATAAATGGCATGAGCAGCATTATGTGACTAGGGCAGTAGGCGGAGTAGGGCTAATTATTATGGAGGCCACCGCTGTAAGTCCGGAGGGCAGAATCAGCTATGCCGATTTAGGTTTATGGAATGACGAGCAAATGCTTGCTTTTAAGGGTATCGTTAAACAGATTAAAGAACAGGGAACTGTGGCAGGAATCCAACTGGCACATGCCGGCAGAAAGGCAAGCTGTGAAGTTTCTTGGAAAAAAGGAAGACAAATTCAAGAAGGGGAAAATTCCTGGAAAACCCTTGCTCCTTCTGCTATCCCATACCATGATACCGATAGCCTACCTCATGAATTAAGTAAAGAAGAAAT
This sequence comes from Edaphocola sp., assembly GCA_035444785.1. Classification (GTDB taxonomy): domain Bacteria; phylum Bacteroidota; class Bacteroidia; order Chitinophagales; family Chitinophagaceae; genus Edaphocola. The sequence continues at coordinate 19,622 of DAOMPL010000027.1, forward strand.
TGACCAAATAAAAGATGAATTTAAAAGAGCCGCCTCAAGAGCTTTAGATGCAGGCTTTCAAATGATAGAAATCCATGCAGCCCATGGTTATCTGATTCATGAGTTTTACTCTCCATTTAGTAACCAAAGGACGGATGAATATGGTGGTAGTTTTGAAAACAGAATAAGGTTTTTGTTGGAAGTGCTTGAGGCTATACAAGAAGTATGGCCCAAGGAGCTGCCTATATTTGTACGTATTTCGGCTACAGATTGGATAGAAGAACGAGGTTGGCAGTTGGAAGATTCTATAGCTTTGGCTAAAATATTAAAAGAAAAAGGTGTGGCACTCGTTGATTGCTCTACCGGTGCTAATGTTCCGGGTGTAAAAATTCCGGTGGCACCCAATTATCAAGTGCCATTTGCAACAGCTATTCGTCAGCAAGCCGGCATACCGACCGGTGCCGTAGGCTTAATTACCGGAGCTCATCAAGCAGAAGCAATTTTGCAAAATGGTGAAGCCGATTTGATAGTCTTGGGTAGGGAATTGCTACGCAATCCTTATTTCCCTTTATTGGCTGCTCAGGAATTGGGTGCAGTTCAGGATTGGCCTTTGCAATATGAAAGGGCAAGGCCGATATTGTAATTTATTGAGCTTTGTTTTTTGTGAGTTTTAAGGCATCCTTGGCTCTGTTTTTCTTATTTGGAATAGCAAAAAGAAATAATATTATTATCAACGAAAAAAACAATAATCCCCAATAAACATGATGGGTAGCATTATTTACGATATCTTTCAAAATAAGCTTTAAGGAATCGTTTGCTGATGATGATTTTATTTGAGTTAAAACCTGCTCTGGTTTTAATTCTTTAATATTTTCATTTGTTTCAATTTGTTGGCTTAGTGAATTGTTGAAGATAGCACCTACTAAGGCTGCACCTATACTTTGCCCAAGATTTCTTGCAAAAATATTTGAACCTGTAACCACTCCTCTTTGTTCCCATTGTACCATTGATTGAATGCCAACCAAAGAAGGTGTGGATAATAATCCGAAGCCGGCCCCTATCATTATTTGGTTGACCACTAAAAGATAAATAGGTTGGGGTTTTGGAATCAATAAGAAAAAAATACAGGCTGTTATGACTATGGATGCCCCTATTATGGAGGTGTTTTTAAAGCCAATTTTAAGATACAATTTTCCGGAAAGTGCCGAGGCAGTAGGCCAGCCTATGCTCATGCTTCCCAAAATAAAACCGGAAGCTATCGTGCCGATTCCTAAAGCGGCCTGAGAGAAAGTAGGGAGTAGCGTGTCCGGTCCCATCATAACTATTCCCATGGCAATAATGGCTAAATTGGTAAAGGCTATGGTCTTATTGCGCCATATCCATATTGGAATGATAGCATGTTCTTTCTTATCTTCAATACGATAAGTGATATAAGAAAGTAAAAGTATGAGAAACAGTAAGGAGCCGCTTTCAATTGAAATCCATTGCCAACTTTGCCCACTTTCAAGTAGGAAAATGAATAATAAGGATAGGGTTATTATGATTAATGTTGCACCGGGATAATCAATCTTGGTTTTATGGACTTTCACTTTTTCGTGAAAATATTTTATCAAAAATAGAATTGCAATAATGCCAAGAGGTAAGTTGATTAAAAATATCCACCTCCAATGTACATATTCGGTTAAGGCACCACCAATTGCAGGCCCCAGAATAGCACTTATGCCCCAAATGCTAGATAGAAAACCTTGTATTTTTGCTCTTTCCTCTACGGTATAAATATCTCCTGCTATTGTGTTAACTGTTGCCATTATTGAGCCTGCTCCCAAGCCCTGAAAGCCTCTAAAAAGAATTAGCGTTTCTATATTCCAAGCCAGACCCGAAGTAAGGGAGCCTATCAAAAAGAGAATGATTCCAAAGATAAGAATTCTTTTTCGACCATATAAATCGGAGAGTTTACCATAGACAGGAATGGTAACGGTTTGTGCCAAAAGATAAATAGAAAAAACCCAGGAGAATTTTGAAAAACCACCTAAATCTGCAACTATTTCCGGAATGGCAGTAGATACGATGGTGGTGTCCATTGCTGCTAAAGTCATGGTAAGCATTAATGCTGCCAATATCCAATTTCTATTAAGCACTTTTGTTGCTGTCATGATGCAAATTAATTGATTAAGAAGGAACTAAAAAGTTCATTCTGTTTATAAATTCATAAATTTGTAAGAAGACCCTAAAGAGGTCTTTATTTGTATTCTAAAATATTAATTGATTGAGTTACTCCTTGGTATTCTCTTTCATCGTTAGAGGCTATTATCACTAAGCGGTTTTCGGTAAGCTCTTGCAGCCATTCTTGGTACAGGAGCACTCCTTGCAAGTCTAAATTACTACAAGGTTCGTCCAGCATAAGACAAGAAGTATCACTGAAGAAAGCTTGGGCTAATTTTACCCTTTGCTTCATTCCGGAAGAATAGTCGGCAATTAATTTATGTTGAGATAGTTTCAATTGCATTTTTTCAATGATTTCTTCTATCGTCCAGCCTTTCTTTATTTTTTTGAAAGAAAAATGAAATGTAAGAAATTCATGCAAGGTCATTTCTTCGATAAGCTCCATAGCAGGAGCACAGAAGCTGATATGTGAAAATATTTTTTCGGCACTGATATTATTACCCTGAAACTGGTAATGAATGTTACCCACACTTAAAGTTTGCATACCTGCTAAAATTCTTAACAGGGTTGATTTTCCGGAGCCATTGGTACCAAGGAGGACATAGGAGTTATTGGGCTCAAAATTAAAGTCAATTTTTTTGAAAACCCAATCTTTAATATATCTTTTCCCTGCTTTTTCTAAACTAATCTTCATTAACCTTCATTGCCATTGTACCCCTCATTACTCCGTATTTTGAAGATTTGATAAAGGCTAAAATTTTATTTCTTTCCGTAGTTTCCGGAATTTCATTTTCTATAATAGAAAGCGCATTTTTTGTATTATAGCCTTTTACATAAAGGATTCTATAAATGTCTGCAATATGATTAATGGTTTCATTATTAAACCCTCTTCTGGAAAGTCCAACAGAATTGATACCCACAAAAGCCAAAGGTTCTCTTGCGGCTTTTACATAAGGGGGTACATCTTTTCTTACCAAAGAACCTCCGGTAACAAATGCATAAGCACCTATGGTTACAAATTGTTGAACTGCCACCAACCCGGCAAGGATGACATCATGCTCCACGGTAATGTGACCGGCAAGAGTGGTATTATTGGAGAAGATACAATTGTCGCCAATTTCACAATCATGAGCAATATGACAATAGGCCATAATTAAGCAATTGCTACCTACGCGGGTATAACCTCTGTCTATTGTACCTTTGTTAATAGTAACATACTCTCTGATAGTTGTATTGTCACCAATAAAGACCAATGTTTCTTCGCCTCTATATTTTAAATCTTGAGGAATTGCAGAGATTACAGCACCAGGAAATATCTTACAGTTTTTTCCTATTCTGGCACCCTCCATTATGGTAACATTAGAGCCTATCCAAGTACCTTCACCAATCTCTACATTTTTGTGTATCGTGGTAAAGGAATCAATATTGACATTGTTTCCTATCTTGGTTTCCGGATGAATATTTGTGAATTGATGTATCATTCTAAATAATATTATTGTCTGTTTGCACTTGGAGTTATCTGTGCCATTAGTTCTGCTTCTGTTACTATTTTGTTTCCTACATAGGCTGTGGCTTTCATCTCACAAAGTCCACGTCTAATAGGGCCTAATAGTTCCATTTTCAAAATTAAAGTGTCACCGGGTATTACTTTTTGTTTAAACTTCACTTTGTCAATCTTTACAAAGTAAGTGTCATAGCCCCCTTCAACTTCCGGCATAATGCTTAAGGCTAACATCCCACCACATTGTGCTAGTGCTTCTATTATTAAGACGCCGGGCATCACCGGATTGTTAGGAAAGTGACCTTGAAAAAATGGTTCATTTAAAGTGACATTTTTTACACCAAGTATGGTATTCTCATTAAGGTTTATTATTTTGTCCACTAACAAAAATGGGTAACGGTGTGGAAGTTTATTGGCTATTTGGTTGATATCCAATACTGGTTCCTGATTTGGATTGTATTTTGGAGCTTCTAAGCTTGCCTTATTTTGTTTAATGTATTCTTTAATGATTTTGGCAAATGCAATATTTCCGGCATGTCCCGGTCTTTTTGAAATAATATTTGCATTAATGTGGTAACCTGACAGTGCAAGGTCTCCAATGGTATCCAGCATTTTATGTCTGGCTGGTTCATTAGGATAGTTTAGTTCTAAATTGTTTAAAACACCTTCTTTTTTATTGACATCAATATTTTCATTGTTAAAGGCTTTCTTTAATTTAGTTAAACTTTCTTCTGAGATAGGTTTTTCAACCACGACTATTGCATTATTTAAATCGCCTCCTTTAATCAAGTTGTTGTCTAAAAGGTATTCAATTTCATGAAGGAAACTGAATGTTCTGGCAGTCGATACTTCTTTTTTATAATTAGAAAGATTATCTAAGCTATAATGCTGTGTGCCTAAAACCTCAGAGTTAAAATCTATCAAAGTGGTAAAAGAATATTGAGGTGCCGGTATTGCCATCATCTCTACATCTTTTATGGGATCGTAATAATGAAGATTTTCGGGTAAGGTATAAATTGTTTTTTTGGCATCAAGCTCCTTTATGCCCAATTGCTCTATTAATGCCACAAAAGCTTTTGCACTCCCATCCATTATTGGCACCTCGGGCCCATTAATTTCAATCAAAACATTATCCACACCCATACCAACTAAGGCAGATAATAAATGCTCAATAGTGCTAACTCGGGCTTCTTTGTGTTCAATAGTTGTACTTCTGGTGGTATCTGTAACAAAATCAACGTCTGCTTTCACTTCGGGTTGTCCTTCCAGATCGATACGTTTAAAGCGATAGCCAAAATTTTCAACTGCCGGATTTAAGGTTATTGTGGTATTAATACCGGTGTGTAATCCAACACCGGAAAGGCTTCCGGATTGTTGTAGCGTAGTTTGGTTTATTTGTTGCATTATTATATCTAAATATTGTATTTTATTAAAATAAGTTACAAACCTATGACTTTTTTTCCTTTAAATTATTAATTTCTGCTTCTAATTGGTTCAGTCTTTGGATTAAATCGGGTAATTTTCTGAAAATGATTTGGCTTTTTACCTCACTTTTATAATCAAAAGCCGGAGAGCCACTGATGGCAGTACCTTCTTGGGTAATTGATTTTGCTACACCACTTTGGGCATTTATTTTGGTACCATTAGCTAAAGAGATATGACCAACAATACCCACCTGACCTCCTATTACACAGTTGCTACCGATTTTGGTAGAACCTGAAATGCCGGTTTGAGCGGCTATTACAGTATCTTTGCCCACTTCGACATTATGGGCAATTTGTATTAGGTTGTCTAATTTTACACCCGAATGGATAATGGTTGAGCCCATCGTAGAGCGGTCAATTACCGTATTGGCACCAATCTCTACATGGTCTTCAATGATAACATTTCCTATTTGAGGAATCTTATCGTAACTACCGTCTTTTTGTGGTGCAAAACCAAATCCATCAGAACCAATAATGGTTCCACTATGGATAATAACGTTTTTGCCAATAAAGCATTCTTTATAAATACTTACTAGTGGATAAATAATGGAATTGTCAGCAATGGTTACATTTTCACCAATAAAAACATTAGGATATATATATACATTTTTTCCGATTATTACATTTTCAGAAATATAGCTAAAGGCTCCAACAAATGCAGACTCGTCAACCTTTGCAGTTGCAGCAATAAATGCGAGGGAGTCTATACCTTTTTTTTGTTGTCGGCCTTTAAGGCTTTCATACATTTTTAATAGTTGCCCAAAGGCACTATAAGCATCATCTACACGAATAATGGTATTAGAAATGGATTGTTGTAATTTAAAATCCTTACCCAAAAGGAGTATGGCAGCCGGAGAATTATAGATATAAGCTTCGTATTTTTTATTTGCTAAAAAACATATAGATTTTGAAGTGGCTTCCTCGATTTTAGAAAAGGTATTTACTAAAGTATTTTCATCACCTTCTACCTCACCTTTTAAATAATCTGCAATTTGTTTGGCGGAAATATCCATGTTTTTTCTGATTTAATATTTATAATTAACGCTATTTATTTCAATTCGGGTATCATTGCCACAAAATATTTTACTACCTCTACCGCTACACCTTTGTCAATAAGGCTATTGGTAACAGCAGAAATATCTAAGACTCTACCATCTTTCATGGCAATTTTTATATTGTCGCCATCGGTTTTATAAGTATTGTTTGAGCTAATACCTTTTAGTAAGTAGTAGTCTAAGTTTTCTTCATTGAGCAGGCCAGTCTTAAAACCCAACTCCTTTTTTTCTTCATACAATGCTGTATTATCTTCATAGCTAAGTGTTACTTTGTATAGATTTCTAAAAATAAAACTACTGCATAATTTAGCTAGAATATCGTCCTTGTGAAGGGTCCATTCCTTGATACTGCAAATGATGTCGTTATCGTCAATATTGCAGAATTTGCTTAAAATGTCCGGGTTGTTTTCAAAATCTGAAACCGTCAATTGTTCGTATAAAAAAAACTTGAAAGAAGGAGTTGCAAAAAGCTCGATACCTTTATCAGCAAGTTCTTTGGCACGTTTTAAAATGTTTATTAAAAGTTTTTCTGCTGCTAAAACAGTTTTATGAAGATATACTTGCCAATACATCAATCTTCTGGCTATAATAAATTTCTCTATTGAATAAATTCCTTTTTCTTCAACTAAAAGATTACCCTCCTTAACTGTTAGCATTTGCAAAATACGGTCGTACCCAATTGTACCTTCTATTACCCCTGAAAAAAAACTATCACGATTTAGGTAGTCAATTCTGTCCATATCCAGTTGGCTGCTCACCAGCTGATGTAAAAAAGGAGTAGGGTGTTCATTTTTAAAAATTGAAATGGCAGTATCCAATTTACCTTCTAATTCTTGGTTCAGCCGTTCCATGATTTTTAAAGAAATTACTTCATGGGAAACAGGAACCATAGTGTGTTCCAAAGCATGAGAAAAAGGGCCATGACCAATATCGTGCAATAAAATAGCAGCACGAGCTGAAAATCTTTCAATATCTGAAATATTTACCCCTTTTGTTCTTAATCCATCAAGAGCGATACCCATCAAATGACAAGCTCCTAAGGAGTGGTGAAAGCGGGTATGAACCGCTCCAGGATAAACCAATTGAGCCATGCCCATTTGCTTTATCCTTCTCAGCCTTTGAAACAGAGGATGATTTATTATTTTCATCAGTTCCTGTTCTGTAAACTGAACAAAACCATAAACAGGGTCATTGATGATTTTACTATACAATATATTAAAATTTAAAAGGTTTGCAAAAATAATAAATAATAATAGGTTTTTAGATGATTTTTATTAGAATAATTTCCTAAAATTGATAACAAAAAGATAATTTCGCAAATCTAAAAGAATCTATTATGTTTTTTATTGCTTTTTATCCTGTTTTTGCTTGTTTAATAGGATTTCTGGTGTTTAAGTTATTTTCTATTTATATAAAAAATAGTTTATATAAGCAGAAGTCTAAATTGGCTGATGTGGCAATGGACATCTTAGAGGAGTTAAATGTAGAGGAGATGCTGTCCTCCTTTGTTAATTCAGATAATATTAAAAAAATAGAACCGGAATTAAAGGCACAAATCGCCAATTTTATTCATGAAAAAATGCCTGAAAAATTGCCGGCATTGGCTATGTTTAAAGGAGATAAATTAATGTTTAAGGCAGAAGAAATTGTTATGGAAGAGGTTCGTCATAGTCTTCCAGAAATAATACAAAAGAGTGCAAATGGAGATGATTACAAAAAGCAGATTCAAGAATTAGTAAAATTAAAAACAAATGCTATCCCAAGTGTAGAGTGGGAGGGGCTAGTAAATTATTGGATAAGCCCATTTTTAGGAAAAATACAGATGGCAGGTGCTGTTTTAGGTTTTATCCTTGGAGTTGCTTATATCTTTTTTATGTTTTTGTATAATTTTATTTTTCTCAGCTAAATATTGTATAGCTTAAGATTGAAAAGGGAGGTTAATGTAAAGTTTATCTTTCTCTTTTATACAAAAAAATGCTACCGAAACCGGTAGCATTTTTTTTGTTTTTTGATTTTTTTTGAGACTATTTGTTGCTATTCCACCAACCGTCATTATTAAAATCCCAAGAGAAAGGCATTAGTACTAATGAGACAGATGCCATACCATTGCCGATAAGACTTCCGGTACTGGTGTTTGCAGCACCTTCTTTTTTGTAAATATTATCTTTAAAATAGCTGATTTCACCCATAGTGTATTGTGCTCTTAGCTTCCAAAAAATACCCATTTTTTTACCAATCTCTGCTTTTACAAATGGTGCTACCACCAAACCTTGATCGCCACTGCCAAAGTCTTTGGTCATATTCATCATTGGATATACACCTACACCAATACTTCCGGTTGTTTTAGAATATTGTTGTAGTGTTGCTTCTCCACCAAATTTTAAATCTAAGCTAATTGGAAGTCCTATTAATAGAGTGTTGCCTTTAAGTTTATCGGTAGAAAGTTCGGTACCGTATATGGCTTCTACCGGATTGTTGCCGGCATCTGTTTTAAAATATTGAAAACTGGAAATATTAAAATCCCACATGGTCATATTGGCTGCAATATCGGCATGAAGTGCCAAGAGTGTGTTTTCAGAAAAGCGTTTTAAAGGAAAATAACTTCCTATCATACCACCAACTCCCAATCCCGGTTTGATGTTATAAGATAAGTCCTTATTAAAGACAGTGCCATTGCTTGCCGTAATGTTTTCGGTACTTTTATATAATGTAGGGCTGAAGTTGTAGGTGCCTCCAATCTCTAATCGCTTAAAGAATTTTGGAACACCGGAAAATGCTTGTGGCATACAAAGTCCGCTTAGTAAGGAAATAGCTAATGCCTTTTTTAATACAGAATATTTCATAATTAATATTAAATAAAGTGGAAAAGTAGTAAATATTTATTAAAAAGTAAAGAGAATTGTAATAATTTTTAAAAAAAAAGACCAGAAATAATTCTGGTCTTTTCTTAATATTTTTGTAAGGAACAATTACATATGTTGTTGAATTTTCTTTTCAAATGCAGATTTTGGAGCAGCACCTACTTGCTTGTCCACAACCTCTCCATTTTTCATATACAATACACATGGAATGCTGGTGATTCCGTATTCTACTGATAAATTTGGATTTTCGTCCACATTTACTTTACCAATGTTCACCTTTCCGTCATATTCATTAGCTAAGGCTTCAATAGTAGGAGCAATGGCCAAACATGGACCACACCAAGGAGCCCAAAAATCAATAACAGAAAGCTTTTCTGATTTTAAAACTTCGGCTTCGAAATTATCATCATTATATACTGCCGGCATAATTAATTTGTTTTATTAAAATGATTAATGGTGCAAAGTTAATCCATTTTTTAGAATTTAAAAATTGAGCTTGTTAATTTATTTTAAGGAATCCTTTTTTCGCTCTTTCTACTCTAAATTTTGAATAGAAAAAATTGTTTTAATATTTTTATTGCTAATTTTACGAGTTTTTAAAATTGAAATATTTTTTATGAAAGTTATAGTTGTAGGTACCGGTTATGTAGGTTTAGTTACGGGTGCTTGTTTAGCAGATATAGGTGTAGATGTGGTTTGTATAGACATCGATAAATTGAAAATCGAAAGATTAAAGCAAGGTATTCTTCCAATTTATGAACCTGGTTTAGAATCCATCGTAAAAAATAATTTTGAAAGAGGAAGATTGCAATTTAGCACCTCTTTAGCAGCAAATATTAATGGTGCTGATGCTATTTTTATTTGTGTGGGTACACCACCGGGAGAAGATGGGAGTGCCGACATGAAATATGTTTTGGCGGTTGCCGATGAAATAGGAAGTTTGATAGAAGATTATGTTTTGGTCATTACAAAGAGTACGGTGCCCGTAGGTTCTGCAAAAAAAGTAAAAGCAGCCATTCAAAACCAGTTAGACAAAAGAGGACAAGAAGTTTTATTTGATATAGCTTCCAATCCTGAATTTTTGAAAGAAGGTGCCGCCGTTAAAGATTTTATGAGCCCGGATAGAATCGTGGTGGGTATTGACAGTCCTAAGGCACAGGAGGTGATAGACACCATATATAAACCATTTTTGTTAAATGGCTACCGTATTTTATATATGGACATACCATCTGCAGAGATGACCAAATATGCAGCTAATGCTATGCTGGCTACCCGGATTTCTTTTATGAACGACATCGCCAATTTATGCGAAATATTAGGTGCCGATATCAATCATGTGCGCAACGGAATTGGTTCCGACCCAAGAATTGGCAAAAAATTCCTTTATGCCGGTGCCGGTTATGGAGGGTCGTGTTTTCCAAAAGATGTAAAAGCTCTATTAAAGATAGGTCAAGAAAATAATATGCCCATGCGGCTTTTAGAAGCTGTGGAGGAAATAAATAATGATCAGAAGAAAATTTTGTTTAAAAAAATAAATAATTATTTTGATGGTAATTTAAAAGGTAAGATAGTCGCAGTCTGGGGTTTAGCCTTTAAGCCTAATACCGATGATATGAGAGAAGCCCCTTCAGAGGTTTTGATAGAGTCGCTGTTAGCTGCCGGAGCTGTTGTTAAAGCTTTTGACCCTGTTGCAATGGAAGAGGCAAAAAAGATAATGCCCGAATCGGAACAGCTCAATTATTCAGAAGATGTGTATGAAACAATTTTGGATGCAGATGCTGTTGTTTTGGTTACAGAATGGAATGAATTTAGATTGCCCAACTGGCAAAAAATAAGGAAGGGGATGAAGCAAGCGGTATTATTTGATGGAAGAAATATTTACGATGATGTGCTATTACATAAAGAAGGTTTTATTTACTTTGGAATCGGGAAATAGGATTTTTTGGTTTATTCAAATATTTTTAATATCTTTGCTGTCTTTTGAAAAAAACGAATAAACTATGTTTAATATTATACTTTTTGGTCCTCCGGGTAGTGGTAAAGGTACTCAATCCAACAACTTAATTAATACTTATGGGCTACAACATATCTCTACCGGCGATTTACTTAGAAGTGAAATTGCAGGTGCTACTACATTAGGATTAGAAGCTAAAAAGTATATGGACAATGGTCAGTTGGTTCCGGATGCAGTAGTTATAGGAATGATTGGTTCCTTATTAGAACTTCATTCAGATGCCAAAGGTTTTATTTTTGATGGCTTCCCGAGGACAACTGCACAGGCAGAGGCTTTAGATGATTTATTGGCAAATAAAGGTACTTCCATCAAAATGTTATTGTCTTTAGAAGTTCCGGAAGATGAATTGAAAAAGAGATTATTGTTAAGGGGTGAGGTTTCTGGAAGAAGTGATGATAATGAAGAGGTTATCATGAAAAGAATTCATGAATATAAATTAAAAACAGAACCCGTAAAACAATATTATAATAATCTTGGAAAATTAGAAAGCATATTGGGCGTTGGTGAAATTGAGGAAATTTTCAATCTTATTAAGAGTAAAGTTGAGCAGTTTGTAAACGCTTAAGGATATTCTAAATTTTTGTAAAATAATAAATTAATTAAAGGCCTTTGTACTAAAGGCCTTATTTTTGTAGCAATGGAAAAAGCAAATTTTGTAGATTATATTAGGATATTCTGCCGTTCCGGTAAGGGTGGGGCAGGTAGTGTGCATTTTATGAGGACCAAGTTTAACGCAAAAGGAGGTCCCGATGGTGGCGATGGCGGTCGAGGTGCCCATATCATTTTGAAAGGGAATAGCCAGATGTGGACATTGTTGCATTTAAGATACTACAAAAACATTCTTGCTGAAAATGGAGAAGGGGGCAGTGGAAACAATTGTACCGGACGCCAAGGTAAAGATATTATTATAGAAGTGCCTTTGGGTACTATTGCTAAAGATGAAGAAACTGGAGCCATCGAAGCAGAAATATTGGAAGATGGCCAAGAAGTGGTGTGGATACCGGGAGGTAGAGGGGGCTTGGGTAATTCCAATTTTAAATCTGCTGTCAATCAGGTACCCGAATATGCACAGCCGGGCGAAATGGGTCAAGAAGGTTACAAGTTTTTAGAGCTGAAAGTATTGGCTGATGTAGGTCTTGTTGGATTTCCAAATGCCGGAAAATCTACATTGTTATCTGCTGTTTCTGCCGCAAAACCAAAAATTGCCAATTATGCTTTTACTACGCTGACTCCAAATTTGGGTATGGTAGCTTATAGAGACTATAAGTCTTTTTGCATGGCAGACCTACCAGGAATTATTGAAGGGGCAGCAGAAGGTAGAGGTTTGGGGCACCGGTTTTTAAGACATATTGAACGTAATTCTGTATTGCTTTTTGTGATTCCTGCAGATAGTGAAAATCATAAAAAAGAATTTGATATTCTTTACCATGAATTGGAAAAATACAATCCCGAATTATTGCATAAGAAATTACTTATTGGAATCAGCAAGGCTGATATGTTGGACCAAGAGTTAAAAGATGCTATTAGTGAAGAGTTGCCTACTGCATATCCTCATTTGTTTTTCTCTTCTGTTAGTCAACAAGGTATTGTAGAATTGAAAGATGCCTTGTGGAAGCTCTTGAATGTAAAAGAAGAGGTTTAAGTTGTTTAATTTTTAAAACAACTTAAACCCATAATAAGCTCCTACTGCAACGGCTATCCATACTAATCCTTTGATAAAGAAAAACCAAAAACCTATAATTCCAAAACGTTTCATCCACTTTTTAAAGCCTTTGGCAGTTGGAGCTTTGGAGGCTTCTTGAATGCTGCTTATTTCCGTATTGTTGTTTTCCATAATAATATTCTTATGCTGTTTGAAGTTCGTTAATGGTATTGTTTTCTACTTTTATGATTCTTCTTGGATATTCTTTTAAGATACTGTAATCATGGGTAGCCATCAATACTGATGCCTTAGTTTCTGCTGTGATGGAGTTTAACAAATCCATAATCATAATGGTAGTTTCCGGGTCGAGGTTTCCGGTAGGTTCATCTGCCAAAATCAATTCAGGGCTGTTGAGTAGGGCTCTAGCAATGTCCACTCTTTGTTGTTCACCACCACTCATCTCATAAGGTTTTTTATAGCCTTTTGCCGGAAGCTGTACCAAATTTAATACTTCTTCAATTCGTTGTTTTCTTTTTTGGGCATTATCCCAACCGGTAGCTCTCAGCACAAAATCCAAATTGTCATATACGTTTCTATCAGTTAGTAATTTAAAATCTTGAAAGACTATTCCCATTTTTCTTCTTAAATAAGGAATTTCTTTCCAAGTTAATTTTTTTAAATCAAAGCAAGAAACCATACCTACGCCTTCTTTTAGTGGCAATTCACCATAAATAGTTTTTAATAGGCTAGATTTTCCACTACCGGTTTTACCAATGAGATAGGCAAACTCTCCTTTCTGGAGATGCACATTTACATTATTGAGGATTGGGGTTTTACCGTGGTAAATACCTGCATTTTCAAGACTAATGATATAATCCGGCATATTATAGCAAACTGATTTTTACAAAAATAGCTTTTGTATTTTAAATTTCGGGCTTAATAGTGTCAAAAAAATTTTTTTTAACGAATTTTAAATAGTGTGTGCCATTTTTTTCTATTTTGTGCTCTGGCTTTCTGCCACTATTGCCCCATCTTTCATGTGGAGTATTCTATGTGCCAATTGTGCCAAACCTTCATTATGGGTAACAATAATTAAAGTAATTTGAAATTGCTCCACTAACTGAATGAATATTTTATTGATTTCGTCAGCAGTTTGACTGTCTAAATTTCCGGTAGGTTCATCTGCAAAAATGATGTCCGGTTTTTGTATGATAGCTCTTGCTATCGCAACACGCTGTTGCTCACCTCCCGACAGCTCGCTTGGCTTATGTTGCAAACGGTCTGCTAAGCCCAATTGGGTTAAAACCTTTTCCGATTCTTGTTCTGCCGTCTTTTCGTCTATTCCTGCAATCCTTAAAGGTATTGATACATTTTCCAAAGCTGTAAATTCAGGCAATAGATGATGGGATTGAAACACAAAACCAATATGTTTGTTCCTGAAAGCTGCCTGCTTATTACTATTCATTTGGGTTAAATCCTGACCCGAAATGCTGATGCTGCCGGTATCCGGTTTTTCCAATATTCCTAAAAGGTGGAGTAGGGTGCTTTTGCCAGCACCTGAAGGACCTACAATAGCAATAAATTCGCCTTTTCTAATGGATAATGAAACGTTTTTAAGTACTGTTAAATCTTTATAAGATTTTTCTAAATTTATGGCAGTGAGTAACATCGAAAATATTTTGAACCTTTTGGTTGAAATCAAACTGTAAAAGTAAAGAATCTTTTCTGATGTTTTTCTGATTTTAATATTTAGTGCTAAATGAATAAAAATATTGCCCTGATTCTCCTTCTTTTCAACGAAAAATACAAGGTTTTATACAACAAATTTAGTTTTTTTGCTGCAACAAAATTGATAGAGTATTGCAGTAATTTTAACAGCAAACCCTAATTGTTTTTGTAGATGATAAAATATTAGGAAGAAAAAGACTCTAACAAAAAAAAGGTCTATAAACCTTTGCTTATAGACCTTTTTTATTTTAAAAATTAATTTAATTTAATTTAGCTTGTAAGCCTTGATCTAAGGCATCCAAAAACTCTTCTGTATGCAAATAATGCGTACCATGAGCTACTTTATTTCCATGGATACATACAGCCAAATCTTTAGTCATTTTGCCTGCTTCAACGGTCTCTATACAAACAGCTTCTAAAGCATGACAAAAGTCTATTAATGCTTGGTTATTATCTAATTTTCCTCTGAATGCCAATCCTCTTGTCCAAGCAAAGATAGAGGCAATAGGATTTGTAGAAGTAGGATTACCTTTTTGATGCTCTCTATAGTGGCGGGTAACGGTACCGTGGGCAGCCTCTGCTTCCATAATTTCTCCATCTGGAGTTATTAGAGTGGAAGTCATTAAACCCAAAGAGCCGAATCCTTGTGCTACGGTGTCAGACTGTACGTCACCATCATAGTTTTTACAAGCCCATACAAAATTTCCATTCCATTTTAATGCAGAAGCTACCATGTCATCAATCAGACGATGCTCATAAGTGATGCCGGATTCGCTGTATTTTTCTTTAAATTCGGCATTGTAGATTTCTTCAAAAATGTCTTTGAATCTACCATCGTATTTCTTTAAGATGGTATTTTTTGTTGAAAGATACAAAGGCCATTTTTTGTTTAAAGCTTGGTTGAAACAAGCTCTGGCAAAGCCTTTGATGCTATCGTCATTATTATACATGGCTAAGGCTACGCCATCACCTGTAAAGTTATACACTTCATGTTCGATAACATTACCATCTTCACCTTCAAATTTAATGGTCAATTTTCCTTTTCCTTTTGTTACAAAGTCAGTAGCGCGATATTGGTCACCAAAAGCATGACGGCCTATGCAGATGGGAGCAGTCCAGTTAGGCACCAAGCGAGGTACATTATTGCAGACAATAGGCTCACGGAAAACAGTACCATCCAAAATGTTACGGATGGTTCCATTAGGTGATTTCCACATGTGTTTAAGCTTGAATTCTTCTACTCTTTGTTCATCTGGTGTAATTGTAGCACACTTGATACCTACACCATATTGCCTTACAGCATGGGCTGCATCTACTGTAACTTGATCATCAGTAGCATCTCTATGCTCTAAACCTAAATCAAAATATTTGATGTCCACATCTACATAAGGTAAAATCAATTTGTCTTTAATGAATTTCCAAATGATTCGGGTCATCTCATCTCCATCCATTTCCACCACAGGATTGGCAACTTTAATTTTTGTCATATTTGATTATTTTTATTTATTGTGTTTTTAAAAAAGTATCATGCGAAAATAACGAATTGAATTGATAAAAGTATTTATTATTAATTTTCTTTTTTACAATAATTGTAATAATATTTTTATTTTAAAGAAAAGTAAATTTATCTTGATAAAATGGAAGATTTTGATACCTTTATATCCTTTCTAATTTCATTTTTCAATTTTTAATACTAAATTAATGCGGTTTTCCCGACTCCTGATTCTTACTGTTTGTCTTTTTTTCTTGTGGACATGTAATAGTTGTAAAGACCACCGGGTAGTGCATAGAGGTTTTTATTATTGGAAAACTAATGTGATGATCAGCCCTTATGAGCAATCTTTTATGGATAGTTTAAAAAGCACGCTGTTGTATGTTCGCTTTTTTGATGTAGATGCCACACCGGACGGCAAAAGTATTAAACCTATAGCCATAGCACATTTCGACAAAAAAATAACTACCCAAAAAATTATCCCTACTGTTTTTATTACTCCTAAAGCTTTAAATGCCATTCAATGGAATACAGTGGATAAAGATGCTCAAAATATTGCAGCATTGTTAGAGAAGAAGGCAGGTGCTATTGAATTATTACCCGGAGAAATTCAGATTGATTGCGATTGGACTGCAAATACTAAAGGGATATATTTTGAATTATTACAAGCCTTAAAAAGACAGCCTTTTTTTAAAGATAAAATACTGAGTGTTACTATTAGGATGCATCAGGTGAAATATAGAGCCAGTGCGGGTATGCCACCTGCTGATAAAGGGATATTGATGGTATATAATATGGATCGCTTGGATGACATTAATGTGGAAAATTCTATTTTTAATGAGTCTCTTGCTGAAGATTATTTAAAAAATATAGGAAATTATCCTTTGAAATTGGATGTGGCTTTTCCTATTTTTTCGTGGTCATTATTATTTGAAAATGGAATACTTAAAGGCATTCTAAGAGATTGGAAACCTGTGTTCTTTGAAGATAAATCTTTATTTGAAATAAAAAAAATGAATCAATTTTTGGTGCTTAAAGACACAGTCCTGAATGGTTATTCCTTAAAAAAGAATCAACTTATCCGTTATGAATACAGTGATATTAAAGCATTAAGTAAAATTTCAAAATTTATTTCTCGTCGATTAAATAAGGAAAGTCTGAATATTTTGTTGTATCATTGTGATGCACACAACTTTAAACAATATCAAATTCAGGATTTGGAACGATTGTTTACAGATTTTAGTACCTATTAATTATTAGATATTACTTAACTTTAACTCAATAAAACAAAAGGTGCAATGAATATTATTAAAAAGACTTTGACTATTACTTTTGGAATTGGTATATGCTTGTTTTCAGAACAAATTATTCAAGCTTGTTCTGATTTTAATAATTATGATACCTATCCTCAATTTTTTGGAAATACGGCTTATGATAAACCTGCATTTTCTCCTTTTAATTTTGTAGAAGGTGACTTGTATTATTTTAATTACTGGCATTTAGAGGGTGAAAATGAGGTACCTAGTGAGCAAGCAAAAAAACAATTACAGACTGAAGAATGGCAAGATTTTTCCAAAAAAGAAGTGTTGTATAAGGATATTTATTCTTTTTTGTATGACCTTAATTTTGAAAGTAAAGAGGATATTAAAGTTTTATCCCTTAAAAATACCTTCGCTCAATTTTTATTAGAAAAGAAGCATTCAAATGTCTTGGATTATTGGTTATTTGCAAAAAAATGTGAGTCAAATGCATTAATTAATGTTGAAGATTGGGAAGACAATAAGTCTAATAACAAATCGATACTAACAAATGAACAGTTGAAGCAATTGGGGTTGGATTTGATTAAAAAAGAAAAAAACGATTTTTTGAGGATAAAATATGCTTTTCAGATATTAAGGATGAGCTTTTATGACAAAAAATATGATGAGGTTTTGCAATTATTTGAGGAGTTAATTCCTTCAGATTATTCAGATAAAAGTATTGCTTATGCTAGATGCTTGGGTTTTAAAGCAGGTGCTTATTACCGAAAAGGTAAAAAAGTTGAGGCTGCATATTGGTATTCAAAGATGTTTGATGTTAATGATGCCAATAAATACGAGGCTATGCTGAGCTTTGAATGGGCAAGATATAAGAAAGATGAAAATGGATATGAAAGAATTGAAGATAGAATCAATAAGATTTTAGGACTTTGTAAAAGTAACCATGAACGTGCAGTGGTAAAGGTGATGGAAGGTTTGAGAGCCTATCCGGAATTAGATTTGCAAACGATTCAAGCGGCTTATAAGTTGGATCCTGAGGTTAAAGGTATTGATGTATTAATAAATCGGGAAATCAATAAATTGGAAAGTAAGTATTTTATGTATGCTGTTTATGGAACAAATACTTTGGAGGCAAACAATATTTATTATGAAAATAGACCTTATGAATATTTCCAGCATGACAATAGAGATTCTTTAGACAAAATTTATCTACCTTATATTCAAAAATTAAACAGTTTTTTGGATGTCTTAATTGCGGATAATAAGGCAGGCACTCCTGCTTTATGGCATCTTTCAAAAGCATATCTGGCCTGTATGCAACGCAAACCAGATATGATGCAAACCGAGTTGGATAAGGCTTCTAGTGTGGGCATGAATGCTTCTGAAGCGTCACTTCATAAGGTCATTGACATCCTAAATACCTTATATAAAAGTAAAAAACTAACAACCCAAATAGAAGCTGAAATATTGCCAAAATTAAAATCATTAGATAATACGGCAAAAATGAATGCTATGGCAGGGTATCAGTTTAGAGATATTATGAATAATTTGGTTGCCGGAAAGTATTTGCAACAAGGAGATACCGCAAAAGCTATTTATGCTATGGGGCATGCAGAGGCAAGTAGCAAGGAAAGACAAGCCTTTTTTTCGAGTGAAAGTTTTTTAGATCGTCAAGGTTCTGTTTTAAATACTATGTCTATCCCTGAATTAAAAAAAGTGCAAGCATTTAGAAATAATCCTAAACATACCGATTTTGAAAAATGGTTAGTTCTTCAAACCTATTACACTCCAAAAGTTTTAACAGAACTAGAAGGTACAAAATATATTAGAAATTATGATTTTAAAAATGCTGCTAAAATTTTTGAACAAAGAGGCATTTCTGATGAAGTTTTTGGTAATCCGTTCATGCCTCAGATAAAGGATATTATCGAATTGAAGCAAGAAGATACTATAAGAAAATTTACTAAATTGAGCTTTAGCAAGCGTATGGCAGAACTGCAAGATATTATTGCCAAAGACCCTAACGATGCGGGTGCTTTATATGGTTATGCTGTTGCTTTGTATAATATTTCCTATTATGGTAAAGAGGCAGAAATGACTTATTATTTCAGAAGTTCGGTTGATAATAAAGGTTATTATAAGGAAAATGATGATGTTAAAATGCCTCGGGAAATGCAAGAATATTACCGGGTTTATACGGCAGAGCAATATTTTAATAAAGCTGCTATGGCAAGTAAAGACCCTGAAATGAAGGCAAAAGCCTTATGGGGTGCGGCAAAGTGTTGGACTAAGCGTTGTGATATTAATAATCCTGATCGTGGATGGAGCTATGATCCCAGATATTATAAAAACGCATTAAATAGCCCTTATTTTGTACGATTAAAAAAAGAATTAAATACCACTCAGTATATGCAAAAAGTAAAGGTAGGATGTGATTATTATTCTGATTATTTGAAGCAGGGACAATAAGAAAATTTTCTTTGAATAAAAAGAGGAGTCGTAATCTATCACGACTCCTCTTTACTTTTTTAATGATTAGTTTACTTACTTACTTTTACTAATCTTACCGATTGGCTTTTACCTTCGGTGTTAGTAATCACTATTTGGTAAATATCATCTTTGAAATGAGTCAAGTCAATGTTCATTTTTTAGCTACTGCTAATGGGTTCATTACTATTTGACCAATACTATTAACAATCTGAATTTTTTCTGAACCTTGAAGTCCTGTAACATAAGCAATTCCGTTTGTTGCATTTGGATAAACATGGATAGTTTGGTTATTGTCAAAATGAATTTTTGAAATAGCACTATAAGATGCTGTACCATTAAAGTCAGTTTGTTTTAATCTATAAAGATTTAAACCGCTAAGAGGGTTATTGTCTGAAAATTGATAGTTTAAACTTTTCTTATTATTACCATTATTGGCTTTTGAACCGATATTTCCTATATTTTTCCAAGTTTTATAATCCGTGCTATGCTCAATTGTGAAACCTTTGTTTTCATGCTCTCCCAATGTAGTCCACATTAATAAGACAGAATTGTCATGTTTTTCAGCTTTGAAAGATACTAAATTTACAGATAAGGGTCCTGTTGTTGTAATAGAGAAAGGAACTGCCGGACTGGTAGCCCCAGCCTTATCTGTAATAGAATATGTGAAGCCGATTGGACTAGAGCTAGTGCCAGTTCCATTTTCTGCATAAATTACTAATTTACTTGCGTCAAAATTTGGAATAGTTACTGGTCCTCCGGTTACATCAATAAGTTGAGGCCCTGTTCCAAAGTCATAGTATAGTTGGGTGCCTGTATTGATAGTTTCAATATTAAAGGTACTATTAGTTCCTGTGTTACAGGAGCTTGGTGCTCCACAGTCTTCTGCATCTGTTCCTGAGAGAGAACCGCCGTTAATAGTTCCTGTTAAATGAGAGGAAGAAAGTGCCATGGCTGAATGGTTATTCACGGTAGGGTATCCAGATGGAGGTGTTGTAGAGAAAGCAGATTTCACAATGTTATTAAAGTTTTTCACATCTGCAGTTGGTCTTTGTTGGATTCCAAAGTTAACAGGGGTTAAACTCACTGATGAAGTGTTGCCGGAATAAGTACTAAGATCTCCTAAATTATATTTTCCTGAATTTGTAGCAGTACTTGGATTGTTGTTAGTGCCGGTATGCGTTCCTGTATATAAATAATTATTATTAGGAGAAGCTCCATTGTTTAATAAGTCTCCTTTTGAATGTTGCTCATTAGAAACTACCATGTTATAGTTGCCGGTAGCACTAAATTGATCTACTCTTACGTCCATATTATAAGTGCCATCACTCTTTACAGGAACAGAAGCAATAATCAATCCATTAGGATCTGTTAGGTTAACCCACATTCCATTTGAAATAGTACCTTCAGTGCCATTTATTTGAGCATTCCCGTCACTATCATTCCATAATGTTCCAGAAAGGTTAACTTTGTTGCTGTTACAACCGGCATCAATAGGTAATACAATTTCATGGGTTTCTGTTCCACAAGTAAGGCTTGCATCTGTTACTGTATATTCTACTCTGATGGTACCCGATCCGGTAGTAGTTAATGCTCCGGTAATAGAATTTATAGAAGCGAAAGCTGCACCTTCTACAATTGTGAATGTGCCACCTACTGGGCTGCCAATAAGCGTAATATTGTCGCCTACACAATAAGGAGCCGATGCATTGGCCACTAGTGAGCCTTGTACGGTTTGTGCACCGCAAACTTTAATGGCGTTTGTGTTAAAGCTAACCGTATTGTCAGTCCCGCTATTGGGATTATTATCTCCCATGCTCCCGTTAATTCTGTGTCCAATAATCCAAATGTGCTGGCACATTCTTTCATCATTAGAGTAGTATGTCCTCCTGATTCTGTAACTATCATACCGGAATTGGAATAACCGGTTTGGAAAGTTGTAGGTTGTCCAGGATTAACATTAGAAGTACTATTCTCACCTGCTTGCGCTCCACGGCCCAAGGCATAGCCACTTTCAGCACCCCAGTTATATATTTCTTTATTAACAGTGATAACAGTAACAAACGGATAGTTAGCATCATGTTCTTGTGGAGAGATCCATTTGATGTCATTCATTACTTGTCCGGTACTTGAAATATATTTGGGTTGTTTCCAAGTGTTGGCATCATTAGTTGTCCAATCACCAATTTGTCTATTTGTGTTATTTCCTAAAGTGTAAAGATTTCCATCTTCATAAAGTAGGTAATAACTCATTTTTGAGGTATTGTCAGAGTAATAATCTAGTTGAGCACCAGAGATGTTTCTCGTGGCACCTATCATTTTGATATTGCCTGTAGCTCCGGATGGTTTTGCCATTTTTTTTGCAAATAAGTATTTTTGATCCGCTCCACCACTTGTTCCATCATATACACCCCATCCCCAAGTCTAGATATCACCATTTGAATCTAAAGCAAAAAGCCCGGCAGAGCTTCTCCTAGTAGCAATGATATTGGTTAAATTACCACCTGAAGAACTTGCACTCCCTGTACCTCCATTGGCTGCCTTTTGAATTTGAACCCAAACTGTTTTACCGGCGGCTACTGTTGGATTGGATTGTTGTCTTGTATATTCATTGTTGGACATTACATAAACTTCACCTGTAGTGGTAGTAATAGCCAATACTCCATAAGAAGCAAACATCATTTTTACAGTAGAGGCTGTTACTCCTGATGGCAAACCTAATGGGGTAGTGCTTGAGCCATTTTGTTTTACTTCTTGGTTTTAGAAGTTGTAAGACCTCCATTAAGAACAATATTTTCATCTCCCCATGCCCATAATTTATTATCATCTGTTAATAATACAAATTGATGGAAAAGACCATGGCTACCCATTGCAATTTTTACGGGAGTTCCGGTAAGTCCGGTAAAATTACCTGCATTAACTTTTGTAGGGATAAGCAATGAACTGGTTCCATCCATTTTAGCTTTCTCCCCCCACACTCTTATTTCACCATTTTCGTCCTTACTTGCAAAAGCATGAAAAGATGAAATAATGTTGTCATACTCTAAGGTGGTTGCTCCTGTGGAGTAATAGCCATAATTCGAGCAATCTGCTGGATTGTTGGTCCCTTGTGCTTGGACATTTTGTATCCCTATTGTCAATGATAAGACTGACAGAAACAAAATAGATTTGTTGTTTTACCTCATTTTTTATTAATTTATTTTTGTTTAAATTTTGTGCAAAAGTATAGGCTATTGTATTGAATTTAATTGACTTAATCAAATTGTGGAAAATTTAACACAATTTAATGATTTGTTAATTTATTT
>DAOMPL010000028.1:0-42045 GCA_035444785.1 Edaphocola sp.
TAGCTATTTTTTCTCATCAATTGATTGGACTATGTAATATATGTAAATGGTATAATGGGTTAATTATCGCCTTCTTGTCGACTAAGAAAAACCAAAATTTTATAGAAATTTGAAAAAGTTTTTCGCATAGAGAGATCTCCATATAAGTGTCAATGCTTAAGAGATTTCTCCACTCCTCGTTCCTCGTCGGTCGGAATGACGAAAAGAGGTCGCCGCCATCTCAAAAAAGAAAATAAAAAACAAATCATACTTGCCCTAATTGATTTATGCAGCATATTGTGGGACATACCTACTTGCAGTTAATTTAACAGCATGCCCTAATTAAATGTACTATTGTGGCTTTTGGCTCGGTTCAAAAAGACATCAATTGTAGCTAAAAAAGAGAGCATCAATCGATGCTCTCTTTTTTTAATCTTTTTTAATTTTTTTGACGGTTACCATTTCATACACTTTGGAACCAAATTCACAAGTATCCAGCTCTCCAGAAAACGTATATTGGATTTTTACCTTTAAGCCATTATGCTGATAAGCAGCATCTAAATATGTTGGTTTTAAATAAGCACTATCAGGCAAAACGAACAAATAGCCACAACCATCACCAGTTATATTGCCGGTATCAATTACCGTGGCATTCACTAACCTTCTATCTGGGTCACAGGAAACAGCCAAGAAGCTACATGCTATGCCTAATAATAAATATTTTTTCATAATAATATTATCTTGAAATTTTTTTAAAGGTTAAAAGTAATAAAATTCCATTAGTTTGCAAACAATAAGAATTAAATTTATTCTGTGAATTTATAACCCACACCTCTCACCGAATGAAAATGCTTAGGATTACGGCTATCTTTTTCAAAATACTTTCTGAAATTTAGGATAAAATTGTCGATTGTTCTAGTGGTTGGATAAACATTATAGCCCCAAACTGCCTGCAGGATATGCTCCCGACTCACAACCTCATTTTTATGCTCCACCAAAAGTTTTAATAATGCTATTTCTTTCTTGCTCAGTTCTATATTTTTCCCATCTTTATCTTTGGCCTCCTGAGCATTAAAGTCAACTTTACATTTACCAAAGGTATAAACGTCAGCCACATTATTTCTGTCTTTTATTTTCTTATTTTTGGTAATCAGCTTATCTACTCTAATTAAGAGTTCTTCTAAATCAAAAGGTTTGGTCAGGTAATCATCACCTCCTTTTTTTAAACCTTCAATACGGTCGTTGCTGGTGTTACGGGCAGAAAGAAAAAGGATAGGCACATCGATATTTTGCAATCTGATATTCTCACAAACAGTCAATCCATCCATTTCCGGAATCATTATATCCAGGATAATCAAATCAAAATATTCTTGTTTTACTGCTTTGATGGCTTCTATTCCTGAGATGGCGGTAGTAACTTCATATTCGTCTAATTCTAAGTTTAACTTTAATCCTTCTCTTAAACTTTCTTCGTCTTCCACTAATAGTAAGGATGCTTTTGTCTCTGGTCTAATCATAAATTAAATTTTATTTTTAGGTAATCTGGAAAGCCACAGAAGCTTTCCGAATGCGAACAAAGTTACAACTGATTTTGTAATGTAACTGTCAAATAATTACGAATTGTCATTTATTTGAATATTATTTTTTTAACCATTTGCTTTTAAATCTTTTACAATAGACTTCGCTCTTTTATTCAAAAACAAATAACAATATAACAATACAAAAAGGAAAGAGACCAACTCTAAAAGAGGCATTTGCTGTATGCCACTTAAACTAATAAGAAATGACAATAATAAAGCAACAAGTGCAAGAATACTGTAATTTTTATGCCATGCCCTCGCCTTGAAAACGGTAAAGCTTACCAATAAATTTAAAGGGAAAGCCCAAAGGAGGTTGTAATTATTCCCAAAGGATTGATGGTCGGTACCCAACCAGGCAAAAAGCAAAAAGCAGCCCAAAAGCCCACTGATAAACAAAACGATAAAAACTAAAGGCTTTCTAAGCTTTTCAAATTGTGGCAGAAAGAAAACAACTATTGTTACCAATAGTATGCCCATCATCAGCCATAAGGGCTGGTTAAAACCCGGAGTCGGTTTAGGATGTCCTTCTAAAATCTTATTGGTTTTCGATACCATAGAATGGTTTTCAAAACTAGCCTTAGCCATTCCTGCCATTAATAAATCGGGTAGGAACATTGTTTGTTCATTTGTCATTTTTTGATCCACTCGGCTACCTAAAATAATATTGATGCCTAAGCGTACCCAGTGGTCATTTTGCAAATATTGATTGAGCAATGCTCTAAAAGTAACCGATTGATCGGAATCAATAATTTTGCCAAATTGAAACTTACTGCCTAATTCTTTAGGGAAAATGTCCTTGATTCTGGTAGCACAATTATCATACAGAAAATCATATTTATAAGAACGGTTTTCCGGTAAGAGATTGTTTTCCAAAAAATGTACTATTTTAATTTTTTGAACTAAATCTATTTTTAATTCTTGTTCTATCACGCTCCTACCTTCTTGTTCATAGATGTTTATAAAATCCAAATAATTTTCTTTTCCTACAAAATACAGCAATTTCCCGGTAGTGAATTTTAAATAAAAATCAGGATCCCAAAAATCAAAAAGTCCGTAATTATAGATTTTATCGGTATGCCGGCTATTATCTTGAACCCTAATGGCAGAATGCCCAAACAAAGCATACATTTGGTTTCCGGTACCGCATGTTAAAAGGCTGATTGTAAGAGAGTCTGTTTGTGTTTGAGCTTTTGTGGAGCCAAAAATCAAAAGAGATAGTAATATGGAAAGCAAATATTTCATCATCGGTAACAAATATAAAACGCAAATTTATTAAAACGCTTTTGATTTGTTTAAAAACATTTTATTAACTTTACCACTTATTAAAATAAATTGATTGTATTGATATGAAAAAATTTTTATCACTACTTGGAGTTTGCACTTCATTGACCTTAGGTGCCTTTGCGGCAAATGGAGACACGACGGTAGTTACGGCATTTCCAACCACATCTATCCTACAGTATGGCAACTATGACACAGCTGTAGCTTTCCCCGATGGTACTAAATCTTACCGTAAAATCAATATGATTTTTACTTTAGGAAAAGAAACCTGTGCACCGGGTTCTCAATATTGTGCCCAATGGGATTATACCGTTAGACTGACCGTTATGACGGCAACAGACACGTTTGAGTTAGGAAGATTTATTACACCGTATGCCCATTCTTCTTATCCGAATATGCCTTTAAACTGGAAACATGATTACGTTTTTGATGTTACCGATTTTTATTCCATATTGAAAGACACCGCCACTGTACGTTTCAAATATGAAGGCTATTCTTGGGGTTTTACCGGTGCAGTGAAATTTGAATTTGTAGAAGGTACCCCTCCAAGGGATGTTTTGGCAGTGAAAAAAATGTGGAATGGTAGTTTTAAATACGGAAAAACTGCTGACCCTATCGACAACCATACAGCAGCACAAACATTTACCCCACCTACCGGAACAGTTTATGCTGAAGCCATGCACATCATTTCCGGCCATGGAAGCGATGACCAAACTAACAATTGTGCAGAGTTTTGTAAAAAATGGTATAGATGGAATGTAAACGGAACCTCTCAAGGATTAACCAATATCTGGAGAGATGACTGTGGCGTTAACTGGGTATATCCCCAATCAGGAACTTGGGTTTATGACCGTGCCAACTGGTGTCCTGGCGATATCGTTTTCTCTAAAACATTAAAAATTCCATCTGCCGCATTAACAGATTCTTTTAATGCAAGTATGGAATTTCAACCTTACACTTCAAGTAATCAAAACGACCCTCCTTCTTATACCACTTCTAATACATTATTTTTCTATTCAGAGTTTAACAATAATGTGGATTTAGGTATTGAAGATATTATAGCTCCAAGTAAAAAGGATCTTTATTTTAGAATGAACCCTATTTGTGGAGATGTAAAAGTAAAAGTGAAAAACTATGGTAAAAATACCATTACCCAAGCAGTAATCAATTATGGAATCGTAGGAGAAACTGCAAGTACTTACAACTGGACGGGTAGTCTTGCTCCAATGGAAACAGCTATCATAAGTCTTCCATCCTTTCCGGGCATAGCTACCGTAACAGGAACCCAAGAGTTTAAAGTAAGCCTTGGCGATGTAAATGGTGCTACTGACGAAGAGGTGGAAAACAACGAAGCAACCAGTTCTTTTGTTGCACCGCCTACTTGGGATAAAGGCAACTATATTATCAGTATGAAATCAAGCGGCATCACTCAAAGTGGCAACTCTTCCCAATGGATTATCAAAGACCAGGCAGGCAATGTGGTAAAACAAAGAGTGAGCAATACTGCTAATGCAACTTATAACGATACTGTACACCTAGAAAATGGATGCTATTCTTTAGAAGTTGTGGCAGAAGCAGGTTATGGTTTTAATTTCTTTGGTCAATTTAATGCTGGTACTATTGCTGTAAAAAGAGCTAGTGATAATTTTAATTTCAGACTACCTAAGAACGATCCGGGTAATGGCACCAGCTTAGCAGGAAACTTTGGAAGTGGATTTATTCAGGAGTTTGTGGTTACCAATTCAGAACCACCAGTGAGTGTAAAAAATAGGAATAATAATATTCTTTTGAGCCTATCTCCTAATCCTGCCCACCAAACAGTTACTGTTGCTGTGGAAGGTGTTACAGATGCAAACGCAGTAGTAAAAATCAGCAATGTTTTAGGTCAAACAGTTTTAACGGTAGCAACTCCTAACCAACAAAACACAATCGATTTATCTACTTTACCTTCCGGAATTTACACTTTAACTTATGAGTGTAACCAAGGTTCTAAAGTTGAAAAACTGGTAATTAACAAATAGAATTTTAAAATTCATACAAAAAAATGAGGCATTTACAAATGCCTCATTTTTTTTGATATTTAACTCAATAAAATTGATTTTCATTCTAAATCAAAATAAATTCTTGTAATCCCAATATTTTTTCTACTTCCAAAAGTCTTAATATTAAAAGAATTTAAACCAAAATCAAATAATTGAACTCCAACAAGCTTTTATTTAGAGATATAATATTCAGTAATTCGGTTGTTATAGGTTTTATTTACAAAAGTTCCTACATGAAAATCATAATCTTCGCCAACGATACCAACACCTTTT
Source organism: Edaphocola sp. (assembly GCA_035444785.1). GTDB lineage: Bacteria > Bacteroidota > Bacteroidia > Chitinophagales > Chitinophagaceae > Edaphocola. The sequence goes on from DAOMPL010000028.1 coordinate 5,156, forward strand.
TTAAATTTTTGTATTACATACCCGCAATCTTCCCATTGGTCGGTAGGTAAATATTTTGCAAACAATCTGCTTTTCACAACAACAACATTGTCTAAGGTAGCACCATTCATGTTTACGGTATCGGTAGTTGATATTATTGAACTATTAATTTTAGCATAGAAATTAACAGCGTTATAGGTAAGGTTATCTTGATTTTCCCATGTATCTCCTACTTTTGGCTCTCCATTTAAAATTTGAGATTTCACGTAGGCTGTGCCGTCATCATTAATTTTTAAAAGGCTATAATAATTCCCATTAAATTTTGCATAAAACTCTTTAACGATAGTGCCACCATCAGAAATTTGCTCATAAAGGTTAAAACTAAACCCATTTACCACAGTGTCTCTACCGGTATAATATCTTTTAAATTTGGTACCATCATTTGCTTCATAACGCCACCAGTTTTGGGTGTCAGTGGGAATAAAAGCATCAATACCTTGGTTGGTCTTATTATTTTTACCACAAGAACCCGTCATAAGGCTTAAAAACAGCACAATTATGGAAGAAGTTCCAATTACTTTTTTCATGAATTAAAATTTAAATGTTTGAAAAGGGCATATTAAAACATCCAAAGGTATATCATTTTTATCAATATCCAATATTTGCTCTATTGGCTCAAAAAAACTAAATCCAATTCTGTAAACATCTTTTCGGCATTGCTCCAAAAACTTGTCATACATCCCTTTGCCATAACCTACTCTAAACCCTTGTTGGTCGGCTATTAAAAGGGGAACAATAACTGCATCGATACTTTTGGCTTCAAGCTGCTGCTGGCTAATGGGTTCAATTAATCCAAAATCCACTTTTTCAAATACAGTATTTTCATCACAAATAAAGGCTTCCATGGTTTCGGTTTCCATATTGGTCACCGGATAAGCGATTTTCAAATCTGGGAAAACAAACTGAAGATAGTCTGAAAACAAAAATGTATCCGGCTCTGCACGTTCCTCCATAGGTACATAGCTTAATAGGGTTTCCATCTCCGGTAAAGAAAGGCTTTGCAGTTGAATTAACATTAAATCATTTAATTTATGCTGTTCTAATGCTGTCAAACTTTTCCTTTTTGCTAAATATTCTTTTCTTAATGATGCTTTATTAAACATAAAATCTTTATTCACTTTAATAATTATTTTTACTCTGATACAAAATATCAATAGTAAGCCATCCTGTTTTAATTTCTAATTAGTATTAATGACAATAAATATAGTTATAAGAAGCCGAAAGTCTTTTTATAACACAAAAAAGGTTAAGCATTTTGACTTAACCTTTTCTTTAATCTTTTTTAACTAAAATTAATGAGCGTGTGCTTCAGTAGCATGACCATGCCCTCCGTCAGAATGACTTAAAGAATGTACACCTGTCATTAACCCAATTAATAAAACAATAATAAGTAAGGCAAAGGCAACGGCTCCGTTAGAGGTTACTTTTAATTCCTTATCTGAAGAAGATTCGTGATGTCCCATATTAAATATCTTGTTTTTATTTACAAATTTATAAAATTATTTTAAAATTTTCAATTAAATTAAAAATGCTTGATCGATTAACATTTGTTGTTCTTGAGTATGCAATTTTGCAAAGCCGGTTGCAGTGGCAGCACTTGGCTTACGGGTTAGATAACCGATATTCAATGGCTTGCTCAAGTTCATTTTCAAGAAAGATGCAGCTCCCATATTTTTAGGTTCTTCTTGAACCCAAAGCCATTGGGCATTGCTATATTTCTGATATAAGGCATTCAATTGCTGCTGAGGCAAAGGATATATTTGTTCTAATCTGACAATAGCGACATCCTCTCTATTTTCTGCAATTTGCTTATCGCTTAAATCAAAATAAATTTTTCCGGTACAAAGCAACACTCTTTTCACCTTAGAAGCATCCTTAATATTTGGATCGTCTATCACTTCTTTAAAGCCTCCTGTGGTAAATTCTGTAGCATTTGAATAGGCTCTTACCTGTCTCAGATTAGCTTTTGGAGCAAAATTTACCAATGGTTTTCTGAAAGGTAAAGCCAGTTGTCTGCGGAGCATGTGGAAATAATTTGCAGCAGTAGTAATATTGGTTACATAAATATTTTCTTCGGCACACATTTGTAAGAATCTTTCCATTCTACCGCTGGAGTGTTCCGGACCTCCGCCTTCATATCCATGTGGCAACAACATTACCAATCCATTTTGTTTTTGCCATTTTTGTTCTGCACAAACTACATATTGGTCAGTAATGGTTTGAGCTCCATTTGCAAAATCTCCAAATTGTGCTTCCCAAATTACTAAATTGTTAGGGTTTGCCAATGCATAACCATATTCAAATCCTAAAACGCCAAACTCACTCAATAAGGAATTATACACAAAGAATTTTCCCTTATCTGTAGCCACAGTACTTAAACGATTATATTCTGCATCTGTTTTTTCATCTCTTAAACAAGCATGCCTTGAAGAGAATGTTCCTCTTTTTACATCTTCACCGCTAAGGCGTACATCATGACCGTCTTTTAATAAAGATGCAAATGCCAAGAGTTCACCTGTAGCCCAATCTATCTCTTTATTTTCTTCAAATTGTTTTACCTTATCACTTAAAAGTTTTTTTAATTTCCTTAATGGATTAAATCCTTCCGGTATTTCCATTATCTTATAAAACAATTCTTTTAAGTTATCTTCTGAAATAGCAGTATCCGGAGAGAAGGCAAAATCATCTTCTTTACTTTTTTTCAATGCCTGCCATGCCAGTTCTGATTTTTGGTAAGAATATGGAATTGGATTTTGTTTAGTTTCCTCTAATCTTGCCTGCATTTCATTCCAAAACTCAGTTTCCATTTCCTTGGCTAAATTTTGAGCTTCAGGTGTGCCACTATTCATCAAACGTTCTGTATAAATCTCTCTTGGGTTTTTATGCTTGTCTATTAAGGCATAAAGATTTGGTTGCGTAAATTTAGGTTCGTCTCCTTCATTATGACCATGTTTTCTGTAGCATACCATATCTACAAAAACATCTTGATTAAATTTTTGACGATATTCTGCAGCAAAGATACAAGCTTTCACCACAGCCTCAGGATCGTCACCATTAACGTGGAGTACCGGTGCATGAACGGTAGCTGCCAAGCTGGTACAATAATCCGAAGAACGACCATCTTCAAAATCTGTGGTAAAACCTATCTGATTATTAATGACAAAATGAATGGTGCCTCCAACAGCGTATCCCGGAAGTTTACTCATCTGTAAAACTTCATAATTGATACCTTGACCGGCTAGGGCAGCATCGCCATGAATTACAATAGGCAATACTTGTGTATAATCTGATTGGTACAACACATCACATTTTGCTCTAGAATAACCTGTTACCACTGGCCCAACGGCTTCTAGATGTGATGGGTTTGGTAATAATTGAACATTCAATTCTTTACCATTAGCAGTTTGCACAGTCGAGTGAAAGCCCAAATGGTATTTCACATCACCACTACCCATAGTTAAATCGGTAGGCAAAATACCTTCAAATTCAGAAAAAATCTGATCGTATGTTTTCCTAAGAATATTGGCCAAAACATTTAAGCGTCCACGGTGTGCCATTCCAAAAACTACCTCCTTTACGCCAGAATCGGCAGCAGTGGTCATTATGGCATCTAAGCCCGGAATCATGCTTTCGCCACCTTCAAGACCAAATCTTTTTTGACCGATGAATTTCGTTCCCAAGAACTTTTCGAAGATAACACCATAATTTAGCTTCTTCAATGTTCTTTTCTTTTGTTCAAAAGTAAATTCCTGCTGCATGAAGGCTTCAAAATGCTGTTGAATCCAATCATGTTTATCCACATCATTGATATAGGTATATTGGATACCTACAGTCCCGGCATATATAAAATTTAGTTTTTGATAGATATCTTTGAGCTTAGCTTTACCCAATCCTAAAAACTGACCACTGTAAAATTCAGTTTCTAAATCTTGGTCGCCTAAGCCAAAATCACTTAATGCAACTCTGGCATGTCTGTCTTTACGAGGACGTATGGGGTTGGTGTTAGAAATTAAGTGACCACGTTTTCTGAAAGCTCTAATCAAATCGTAAACTGCTAATTCCTTAGCCAACTGATTATTGTCTAATGCCACACCGGAGCCAACACCTGCGGCAGCTCCATTACCATTATTACCTACCTTAGAGATAGCAAAATCGAAACCTTCAAAAAATTTTTTGAACTCTGGGTCCACAGTTTCCGGATGGTTTAAAAAGTCGTTGTACAAAGACTCAATATAAGCCGGATGTGAGTTTGTCACAAATGAAAAATCTTCCATTCTCTTCTAAAAAAATATTTAAAAAATTTAGCTAAAATATATTATTGCAAATAAAATTTTATCAAAAAAAATAAATGCAAAATTCAACCTACAAAGATAGAACAATCTAAAGTTAAATTCAATTTTTTAATCTGTTTTGATGTTTTATTCTTGTTTTTTTGCAATTTTGAGGATTATTATTCGTTATTTTAACAATTTCAAGACAATTTCAATGAAATATTATTTTCACACAATAGATTAATTTGATTTCTGATATGCTCAAATATAATTATTGTTTATTTGTTTCTGTCTTTTTGCTTGTCATTGCCGCTCATGGTCAAAATAAGCAGATGGAAGGGATGAGCAATATTATAAGAAAAACGATTCCTTATGCTTCCGATACTATCCATTTAGACAGCCTTAGCATAGTACCTGGAAGCTTTAAAATTCTTGGGCAAGAGCAAAAGCATTATTTTTTAGATGAGGTAAAATCAAAATTATTTTTTTATCCAAATCAATTCAAACCTACAGATAGTTTCTTGGTCACGTACAGGACGCTCCCAATAAATTTTGACAGTATTTATAGCCATAAAAACATCAACCAAATTGAGCAACACGTAGCCATTGGGGGAGCCTATCAATATAATGCTGAAATGGCAAATAAAAATGATGGAAAAATAGTAGATTTTAATGAATTAGATTATTCCGGCTTTTTTGCCAGAAGCATTGCAGCAGGCAATAACCAAAACCTTTCAATGAATTCTCAATTCAACTTACAACTTAATGGCTACTTGCTCGACAGCATTAAGGTGGAAGCTGCCATCACCGATAACAATGTACCTTTTCAGCCAGAAGGCAACACCCAAAGATTGCAGGAGTTTGACCAAGTATATATCACTTTTGAGAAAAACAAGCACCGGCTAACCTTAGGGGATTTCAAATTAGAAAAACCAAATAATTATTTTTTAAATTATAACAAAAGGGCTCAGGGGCTAAGTTATCAAGCTGTATTTGGGCAAAAAGAGAAAATTGAAAATAAAGTTTCCTTTAGTGGTTCTATGGCAAAAGGTGCATTTAACCGCAACATTTTCAATGGTATTGAAGGCAATCAAGGTCCCTACAAATTACAAGGTGAAAATGGAGAACAATATTTTATCGTGCTGGCAGGCAGCGAAAAAGTTTTTATTGATGGCGAGTTGATGCAAAGAGGTGAAGATAAGGATTATGTGATAGATTATAACATGGCGGAAGTGACTTTTATGCCCAGAAGATTAATTACCAGAGAAAAACGAATACAAATTGAATTTGAATACCAAGCCAGAAACTATTTAAACAGCCTATTCCAATTAAGTGATGAATTGACGATTAACAAAAACCTCCAACTTCAATTTAATGTTTATTCCAATCAAGATGCTAAAAACGCTTCCTACAACCAGAGCCTAAGCGATGAGCAAAAATATTTTTTGGCAACTATTGGAGACAGCATTCAGAATGCCTATTATAACAATGTGCGTACCGATAGCTTTGCTGCCAATAAAATTCTGTATCGTAAAATAGATACCCTTGTAAATGGAACTTTATATCCCGATGTATATGTTTATAGTACAGATTCTAATGTAGCAAAATTCAATCCCGGCTTTAGTTATATGGGCGAAGGGAAAGGGAATTATATTATTTCAAATTTAAATACCAATGGGCGTTCTTATCAATGGATAGCTCCCGAGAATGGACAAGCTCAAGGAAATTATGAACCAAAAATTCTTTTAATTACCCCAAAAAAATTACAAGTATTGAGTGCCGGGCTCAGCTATCAAATAGACAGTAACCAAAAAATAGATTTCGAATGGGCTGGCAGCGAATTTGACCCAAATACTTTCTCCAACTTAGGGAACAATAAACATTGGGGAAACGCAATAAGATTAAATTATGAAAATAACCGACCTTTAAAAATTGATAGTTTAAACAACTCTATATTAACATGGAAAAGTAATATAAACTATGAATTTGTGGACAATAGATTTGAAGCAATAGCCCCTTTTAGAAATGTAGAATTTAATAGAGATTGGAACATACAAGCCAACGAAACCCAAAACAATGAACACCTTTTGAATATAGTCACAGGCTTGGAAGGGAAAGGACAGAAAAAACTATTGTATCATTTTTCATTTTATAAAAGAGGATCCAATTACTCTGGAAACAGAAATCTTTTGGAAGGCAAATGGGAAAGAAGGCTGATGCGAATAAGCACGCTGTCCAGTATCCTATTTTCAAAGTCTGCATTGCATACAGGTATATTTTTTAGGCCCAATATAACATTGGAACATTTTTTAAGTAACAAAAGGCAATCCTTGATAGGCTTGCATTTTGAAAAGGAACAAAACAATTTAAGGCTCCATCAATCGGACAGTTTATCTGGCAATGCTTTTAATTTTGATAATTCTAAACTTTATTTCAAATTAAATCCCAAAAAAATCAAACTAGATTTTTCTTATCAGTACCGAAGAGAATTTAGGGCGATGGGTAGCTTCTTTGAACTACAAAATATTGCCCAAACCCTTGAATTAAATATGTCTATTAATCGTTGGAAAAATCAAAATCTTTCTTTTAATGGTTCTTTTCGAAATTTAAAATTAAATATTCCCAGTACGAGTCCTTTAAAAGATGAAAACACTTTGCTGGGTAGATTGCAATACAATGCCAATATTTTAAATAGTTTTTTTGCAACTAATTTATTGTACGACTTCGGAACCGGTCAGGAACAAAAAAGACAATTTACATTTATAGAAGTGCCGACAGGTCAAGGGACGCACATGTGGGTGGACTATAATGAAGACGGCATACAACAGACAAATGAATTTGTATTAGCCGTATATCCGGATCAAAGAAAATATGCAAAAATGATTACCCCCACCAATGAATATGTAAAGGTGAATTTTTCAAATTTTAGTTGGAGTGCACAACTTAATCCTGAAAGCTTATGGAGCAAAATAAAAGACCAATCCATTACACAAAAATTTTTAAGTCGTTTTTCTAACCAGTTGAGTATGCAGGCAAACAATCGTATTTTAAAAGATGCAGGATTAAGGGCCTTCAATCCTTTTGCTTTAGACTTTGTAGATACAACGGTAGTCAGCAGCTTAATGACTTTGAACAATACTCTGTTTTTTAACCGAAGCAATAGCCATTGGGGCTTGGATTACACTACCACCCTACAACGCAGTCAAGCTTTACTAACATATGGTGTTGAGTCTCATTTTTCTGTTTTCCATTTGGAAAAATTCAGATGGATTATCAATAGAAATCTTAGCTTTATCTTGCAAGGAAGTCAAGGGAAACGTTTGTTTGATTCGCCAATTTCAGATGGCAGAACGCATGAGATTTATTATTACACCATAGCCCCTTCATTAAATTTTATTTCGGGTGGCAAATGGCGTTTAAATGGAAGTTACAAATATGAGCACAGACAAAATGCTGAGCAATGGGGAGGAGAATTAGCATTAGTCCACCAGCTAAAATTAGATGCAAAATGGAGCATCCCTACCAAGGGGAACATCTCTGCCGGAATAAGCTTAAACAATATAAACTTCAACGGTCTTGACAATTCTCCTGTGGGCATAGTAATACTTGAATCCTTAACCAAGGGCAATAACTGGATTTGGAATCTTAATTGGACTACCCGTCTGAGCAAATCCATAGAGCTTTCTATAGACTACAACGGTAGAGTTTTAGGCAGCAAAACGCCTAATATGGGAACCAATAGAACCATTCATAATGGCAATATGAGTCTTAGAGCAATATTGTAAAAAAGCCCTGTTTTATAAATACCTACACCTCTTCCAATATTACCAAATCTAAAAATAATTTTAGTTTGAAAATTTTATTTTTAGCTAAACAAATAGGTTACATCTTCTATACTTAAATCTTTTACAAAACCATCCTGGCTTTGAACAAGATCATCAGCCAATGCAGCTTTTCGCTGTTGCAATAATAAAATTTTCTCCTCTATGGTATCCCGGCACAACAATTTATAAGCAAATACATTTTTGGTCTGACCTATCCTATGAGTTCTGTCAATAGCTTGTTGTTCTACAGCATCATTCCACCAAGGATCAATCAAAAACACATATTCAGCTGCTGTCAGGTTGAGGCCGGCATTCCCGGCTTTTAGACTGATTAAGAAAATATTGGTGTCGCTTTCTACCTCTTGAAACTGCTCCACCATTTCTTTCCTTTTATTCAAGGGTGTTTCTCCAGTTAATTTAAAATATTCAATACCTTCTGATTCTAATTTATTGGCTACAATTTGAAGCATCCCTTTAAATTGAGAAAATATCAAAGTTTTTTTGTCTCCCAAGTTTAATATTTGCTCCATTAAAACCTCCAGCTTTATGGAATCGGTGATATCGTCTGATTCCTCTATCAGTTGTGGGGCAGCACACACCTGCCTAAGCTTTAGAATGGCTTGCAATATCCCCAACTTATGACCGCCGATTCCGGATTTTTCAATCCCTAAGAAAACGCTTTTCCCTACTTGACTTTTAATGTTTTCATAAGCCTCCCTTTGCACCTCGTTCATCTCACACCAAAGCACACTCGTTGTTTTTTGAGGCAAGTCTGTAGCCACTTGCTCTTTAGATCTTTTTAAAAAGAATGGACTTATTATCTTTTGGAGTAATTCCAATTTATTTTTTTCTCCAAACTTATCAATAGGGATGGCATAGTCTTTTTTGAAATGCTCATAGGAGCCTAAAAGTCCGGGTACTAAAAATTCCATTTGGGAATAAAGCTCTTTGGTATTGTTTAAAATTGGAGTTCCGGACAAGGCTATTCTTAAATTGGCATCCAACTCCAAAATAGCTCTGGCACTAAGACTGGACATATTTTTGATGTTTTGACTTTCATCCGCTACCACTAAGTCCCAATTTATGGTTTTTAGTTGGTCAATATCATTCCTCACAGTACCATAAGTGCAGATAAGAATAGAATAATCATCAATTCCAAAATTATTTAGACTCCTATTTATTCCATTATAGACATAGCTTTTAATTCCATCAGTGAATTTTTTTATTTCGCTTTCCCAGTTAAACACCAAGGTCAAGGGGCAAACTATCATAATTTTTGCATCAGGTTTTTGTGCTATTAACTGACAAATTACAGCAAGTGTCTGCACTGTTTTCCCTAAGCCCATATCGTCTGCCAAGCAAGCACCGGCACCTATTTCAGATAATAAATTCATCCATTCAAAACCTTTATGTTGATAGCTTCTGAGTGATGCATTAAGTAAGGCTGGCTGTTCGTATATTTTTTCTTCGTTTTTCCATTGCTCCCATTTCTCTTTCCATTCTTCAGGAATCGTCAATTGTAATTTTTCTCTAAGCTTCGGACTCTCAATTGAAAACCCTAAAAATTTAGAAAACACAAGCTGGTCCTGATTTACACGACCATGTTTAAGTAATATACTGTAGCTATCCAACCATTCTTGCTGAAACACACCTATTGTATTATCTTTTAATAGGATATTGTTTTGATCACTTGCTAAGATTTTTTGGATGTCACTAATTTTTATTTTTTCTTTTCCAAAAAAAGTTTCAAATCTTGCTTTAACAGCGGTTTTGGTCTCTTCAACAATTTCAAAATTTGATACTGCCTGCTCTGTTGAATACCTAAAATGGCTAAGCAGCTCCATACCCAAGATTTCAATTTCATCCTCGAGTAGTTTATGAAAGGTTTTTAAAAACCAATTTTGTTTTTTGGCATCCTTAAAACTTAAATAGAAAAAATTGTGCTGTTTTTGAAAGTTCGGATGCAGGGATTGCAAATATTTAAAAAAAGCATCTTCTACCTCTTGATCTCTCTTTACAAGATAGTGAATACCATTACGGTTAATCACCTGCTGAGAAGCAAAAGGAAGTTCTACATAAATTTCTTCATAATGCCATCTCGGACTTATCATCAACATAGAGTCTCCCAGCTCGCTGAGATAAACACAGTTTTTAGGGGTGGTTTCCACGACCTGCTCTTCAAAGATTCCATCTCTTTTTATTGGATAATCTCTTTCTAATTTTTTTACAATTTGCTCATAAAAATAGGAATCTTTATTTTTAAATTTTTCTACTATACCGCATTTAAGCCATCTTAAAGATTCTGTAATACTAATAGGTATTGTATAATAACAATTGTCAAACCAAAGGTAGCAAGCATTAACCTGACAAGCATCCAAAGGAATAAGATTCCCTTTAATATTGAAAAATGTAAGAAGTTTTAAATGATTTGTTGATGTCCTCTTAACCTCAAATTCCAAATTGATTTTTTCAGATGAAAAATGGGCAACAGAATAAGTTGGATTCCCGGTATTAGGGTTTTTTGTTTGATGATAAAGCCTTAAACCCGGCATATCATTCAAAATGCCATGCATTATATTGTGCGTATAGTTAATAGCAACTTTTTCATAAACCTTTTGAAGGTCTTTATTAAAAGATTTAAATAACGCACGTTGAAATCCATTTTGAATACCTTCTGAAAAGTTTTCTTTAGCAATATTTAAAAGAGCCTTCAGCTGTGAATCAGAAACGTTTTTAAAAACTTTTCTCACCAAAGCGGCAGTAAGTATTTGCTTTTTAAATTGAACTTGTTTTGAATTCTTGTCAATAGTGAGTAAATAAAAAGGATGTATATCTTTACCAAATCTTTCAGGAAGGAATAGAATTTCATTAATTATTTTATCATCAGCACTCATCAATTACTAAAATTTTTTTAAATGGAAAAGCAAAGGTAACTTTTACTTTAAAATTGCCAAAGTTCGATTTTATACCAAATTAAATTTTCTTATTTTGTAATACTATTGTCATTTGTTGAGTGGATGAATTAAAAATTATTCTAAATAACTGACCTTTGCTACTTGCAAGAAAACTTTCAAGATTGTTTCAGAAAAAGATGTTAAAGAAATTTTTATGGACGATAGCCAGTCTATCTCTTACCCAAATAACTTTTGCTCAAAATATTGAGTCACAGGCCCAACACCATCAAAACCTCACTCCTGCCCAAAAACTAATTTCCGATTCCGGGGAAGAGTTATTGACCAAAGGAAATGCAGACGACCACTCCACAATCATTTCCGGTTATGGTGAAATGTCTTTAAGACGAGATGTTGCCTATAAATTAAGTAAAGCAAATTTAGACAGGGTGGTGCTTTTTGTAGGACATCAGTTTAGCAATAGATTGTCTTTTTTTTCTGAATTAGAAGTAGCAAATGCAAGAATAGAAGAAGGCACCCCTATGGGTGAAGTAGGTATGGAGCAAGCATTTCTAAGGTATAATTTCAATAGCAAAAACTATTTAATAGCCGGTCTTAATCCTTTCCGATTGGGCATAACCAACGAGGCACACATGCCTACAGACTTTTACAGTTCTGAAAGACCTCAAGTGGAACAGTTCGTTATACCGAGCACTTGGAGAGAATTAGGCTTTACTTTTTATGGTCAGATGAAAAATTTACCATTGGCTTATACCATAGGCATTAGCAATGGCTTAGATGCCTCTAAATACCAGCATGGTTTTGGCATAGGCAAAGGAAGCCTGGGCGGTCAATCTATCAATGCCAACAGCATGGCAGTAAATGCATCTTTAAGAGCATTTCTAGGAGATGTTCAGGCACAAGTTTCCGGTTATTATGGCGGTTCAATAGCCTTGAGTCCATATACTGCCGATAGTTTGGGCGTGGCACATGGAGCTTTTGCAGCTCCGGTGATGCTGGCAGAAGCCAATGTTCAATATGAAAGAGATGCCTTTTCTGCAAAGGCTTTAGGTGTTATTATTAACAATCCTGAAGCTTCTGAAATCAACACCACTTTTGCCAACAATGCACCACAATTTATGTATGGATTTTATGGAGAAGCTGCTTTTGATTTTTTGTATTACAGCAAGCTTCAAGCTAAGCATAAATTAAGTTTAGTTGGATTTTTAAGATATGAAAAGCTAAATCTTAATGCAACCATACCTTCTAATGGGATTGTGGACGGCACCTTAGATCAAAACCATTTCATTGCAGGTATTGCATTTTTCCCTACTTATAATGTTGTGGTTAAGGGCGATGTTCGTTATACCAGCACCGGAGCTTTTAATAAGAACTTGATGATTAATCCACCACCGGTGATGCGTCCTTATGCAGAAAAAAACTATACCGTTTCTTTGTGCATAGGCTATGCTTTTTAAAAATATAACAAAAAGACAATAGAAAAACATTTATTACAAAACAAATCAGAAGAATGAAATTAAACAAATTTGCAAAAACGATGGTCATAGCTGCTATGTCCGGAACAATCTTTTTAAGCTCTTGCGATAAGACAGATAAGCAAAAAGACATGTCTTTCCCTGAAATGGAAACCGCAGTGATTAACGATTTTGTTGATGTAGTTGCCCATCCATTATATTCTAAATTTGAAATTTTGGCACAAAATCTTAAAGTAGCAGTGCAAGAATTATCAGATAATCCTACCGCTTCAAATTTAGACAATGCCCGTCAAGCTTGGAAAGATGTACGCGTACTCTGGGAACAAAGTGAAGGCTTTTTAATAGGACCGGTTGACTATTTAAACTATGACCCCTATTTAGACACCTGGCCTACAGATTACCAAGCCATGGAAGCTTTATTAAGCAGCAACACTCCAATAACAGTGGAATACCTTACCGGATTGGATGACCCTGAAAACGCTACAGAATTGACCTTGAGAGGATTTCACCCTTTAGAATATATGCTTTGGGGCTTAGGTGGCAACCGTGATGCCACCACCTTCACCGCTCGTGAAAAGGAATACATGATTGCCTTGGCAACAGATATACACAATAACGTGAAAGCACTAAAAGAAAGTTGGTTACCGGGAACAATAAATTTTGGCGAGGTGATGAAAAATCCAAGTGTTACCAATGAGCACTTCCATTCAAAGAAAGAAGCTTTAGAAGCTATTGCCAATGCACTAATCACAATTTGCGATGAGGTAGGAGCAGATAAAATGTCTGTACCTTATGACCCGGTTCCGGATAGCACTTTGTCCGAATCTCCTTATTCTCACAACTCACTGGCAGATTTTAAAAATAATATCATAGGTGCCAGAAATGTTTATTTGTCCTCATTCGAAGGCAAAACAGGTAAGAGTTTAAGCGTCTTAATCAAAGAAAACAATAGAAGTTTGGATAATGAAATCAAAGCTAAATTTGATGTAGCTATTAACTCCTTCGATGGTTTTAGCACTACTTTTGAAGATGCTATTTACAATCAAAGAAATCAGGTACAAACTACCTTAGACGCTTTGGCTAGCTTGCAAAGCACTATTGGTACCAAAGTGATACCTTACATCCAACAATATGTAAAAGATTAATAAGAATAAGATTTTTTTGCCCTAAGCGATATACCTTAGGGCTATTTGAATAAAAAATAGAAATAGAAGTAGTGAAAAAGTTAGCAATATTTGGTTTGATAGGATCATTGACATTTACAGGAATACTATGTAAAAAAGTGAATGTAGATTTTGACGAAACCCAATATGATGCACGGCTTTCGGGTGGTGCAGCTACTGTGTTTTTAAGTAATAGCCAAGCATTTGGCAGCATGATAGAAGGACTATCACCTTGGGATAGTTATATTCATGGTGTAGGAGATAAAATGTTTTCTCAAACTTTTGTAACTGCTCCTGCACCACATTTTGGAGGTTTAGGAACCATTTACAATAATGTTTCTTGTATTCGTTGCCACATGGGTGACGGTAAAGGTATCCCCACCGCCGGAAGCTTTAATTCTGGATTACTTACAAAGATAAGTGTTCCCGGGCTAGACGAAAATGGTGGTCCGTTGGGCGTTCCAGGATTTGGCACCCAACTTCAAGATAAAGCTGTAAATGGTAAATCACCGGAGGCTAAGGTCAAAATCACCTATCAAGATTCATTAGTCTCCTACTCAGATGGCACAGCAGTTATTTTAAGAAAACCTTCTTATACGCTTAGCAATCCATACCAAACATTGCCTTCCGACTATATGATGTCGGTTCGTTTAGGTCCTCCGGTATTTGGTGCAGGACTATTAGAATTAATCCCGGAAACAACCATCTTATCTTATGCAAATGCTCAAAAAGCAGAAGACAAAGGTGTTAAAGGCATACCTAATTATGTCTGGGACGAAGCAACAAAAGCATTAAAAATAGGACGCTTTGGATTAAAAGCCAACAATCCATCCATATTAATGCAAGTGGCTGGAGCATTTCACCAAGATATGGGCATCACATCCCCACTATTTCCAGTAGATAACGCTTACGGTCAAATGCAATATGATGGCTTAAAAGACGACCCAGAAATAACAGATAGTATGTTGATGGCTACTGTTTTTTATGTTAGAACGCTTGCTGTTCCAGCTCGTAGAGACATAGAAGACCCACAGGTGATAAAGGGGGAACAATTGTTTAAACAATTGAATTGCTCAAGCTGCCATATTCCACAAGCAAAAACAGGAGTTGATGTGCGTTTAGCTCAAATATCCAATCAAAGAATTCAAGCGTTTACTGATTTACTATTGCATGATATGGGCCCCGGATTGGCTGATGGCCGCCCGGATTATAGAGCCAGTGGCTCTCATTGGAAAACACCGGCACTATGGGGTATAGGACTTTTACAAAGAGTGAATCCTACAGCTGCTTTTTATTTGCATGATGGAAGAGCAAGGACTATTGAAGAGGCTATTTTATGGCATGGTGGCGAGGCTGAAAATTCTAGAAAAGCATTTATGAAATTGAATACAAATGACCGTAAAGCAGTGTTAAGATTTTTAAATTCTTTATAAGCACTTAATCCCAATAAAAATTAGTTCAATCTTTAGAAGGATCTTTTGACAATCAAAAAAATGAAAATTGACCTATTACTATATTTCAAAAAAGCTGTCCATTTAACCGGACAGCTTTTTTAAAATATAGATTATTTTACTTTGAAACTTATTTTAAACCCCTACATTTAAAGGCATCAATAGCATTAAAACATCCTCATAATCGGCAACTTCAGCAGGTCTGAAAATACCGGCCCTAGATGGAACACTTAATTCAAGTTTAATATCATCACTATTCATATTATTCAACATCTCAATTAAAAGTCTGGCATTGAATGCAATTTTCATATCCTCTCCTGAAAATTGACAACTTAGCTTTTCGTTTCCTTCGTAAGAAAAATCTTCGTTTTGGCCACTTAGCGTTACCGTATTACCCACAATGTCAAACACTACTTGAGTAGTACTTTTGTCGGAGAATAGACTTACTCTACGCAAGGCACTGGTAAGGTCAGCTCTGTTAATAGTTAATAAAAACGGATTTTCGGTAGGAATTACTGCCCGATAAGGTGGAAATTTTCCTTCGATTAATCTACAGTTTAAAGTTGTAGTTCCGCTACGCACAAACAAATGTTTGTCGGTATAAGACAAGTTAATAGCAGAATCGTCATTAGGCAAAAAGTTCTTTAACTGTTGTAATGGCTTTTTAGGAACAATAAAACTACCTGTGGTACTAGGAGTAATATCTAAAAACATTTGTCGAATCAATCTATGAGCATCTGTAGTCACCATGGTCAAATCACTTTCATTCAACTCAAAATAAACCCCGGTCATTGTTGGTCGTAAAGAATCGTTGCTGGTAGCAAATATAGTTTTATTGATGCCCTCTACCAATCTTAATGAAGGCAGAATAATAGTATTTTCATTTGCCAATTCGGGCTCTTTTGGATATTCATCAGCATTCTGACCGCTAATCTTGTAATTACCGGAATTGGTGGCTACCTCTATCAATAAATCTTTAGTATTAATGATAAAAGTTACAGGCTGCTCAGATAAACTCTTAATATATTCCATTAAGATTTTTGCCCCTATACAAATCTTTCCATCTTCTTGTTCCTCGCCAACCATGACTTCGATTTTGGTTTTAATCATAGTTTCCAAATCACAGCCGGTAATAATCAACTCTTTCCCTTTCAATTCAAAAAGGAAGTTTTCTGTTATGGGCATGGTAGGATTGGAAGAGATAATACCTCCTACCAATTGAAGACCTTTGGATAAAACTGAAGTTGCAACAATAAATCTCATAAAACGGATGCTCTATTTTTTAATAAAGGACAAAAATAAGATTAAAGATTAAATAAAAGAAATTGAACCTCATTTCTTTTTTAAAAAAATAATAAAAAAAATTTGGAGGTTAAAAAAATAATTCTATCTTTGCACTCCATTCAAGCAAGACAAACATTGAATTAGGAATGGTGCGGTAGCTCAGTAGGTAGAGCAAAGGACTGAAAATCCTTGTGTCGCCGGTTCGATCCCGGCCCACACCACAAACATAAAAAAAGGCTTCCAAAATTGGAAGCTTTTTTTGTATTTGTTCTTTTTTGTTGCCCTCTTTTTTTACAAGGTGCACTTCCATAATATGGCTTGACCATGTTTTCCCCATTCTTTTAAACGGCTTTCCAAATCTTTATTCATTTCAGAATAAGTAACTGCTTTTCCCTTTTTTATTTTTTTTATTTGGCTTTCCGGAAGTTCAACATCATTCACTTTTGTGGCAAACCAAGTGGTATAAAGCCTAGGGATGGCCAATCCCAGTATCATCCCCGGTAAGCCTCCAAAACTCTCAGGACCGCTGCTGACCATGATTTGGTCGGTGTAAAAAGCCACCACTACAACCGAATCGTTGATAATAGTGGTAGCTTTGCGGCAAGGATACCCTGCAATAGTCCTTTGCTCATCATGTATCTTCCATAAGTATTGAGGGATACTATCTTGAATGATGAGGTCTTTCTCGAAAACCGCTTTCTGTGCTGTTATTTGATTGCTCTTAAAGTTTTGAATAACTGTATTTTCTTCTGCAATCTTTCCACCAAAATTCATTTTGCTCTTCGTCTCTCCATCTTTATCGAAGAAATAAACAGTTTGAACTTTATTGTAATCCATCTTAAAATAACTTTCCGCATTTGTAGAAAGTTGTTTTAAGATTTCTTTATAGAAGGAGTTCTTTTTAAAATCTTCATCAGCCTCCAACTGAAAATTTAATTTTTGATTGACGGAGCGTGTAAACTCAATACTACCCTTACTTCTAAATTGGGCGCTCCCTATTTTTGAAAGAGAAAAAACTATGGAAAATATTATTAAGAATTTGTTCATTTTTTTTAATTTAGAAACTTAAAGATGTTGAATTAGAATCTTGTGACTGCCCCAAGGCTTTAGACTTAGTAAAATTCCAAGTAAGCGTAACCATAAAATACCTTTGAAGCGTACTGTATTCCGAATCTGTAATAATATTATTATAGTTATTTCTAGAAAGTCCAATATTTTGATTAAAGAGGTCATTCCCTTCCAACCTTAACCTTAGGCTCCTATCCTTCAAAAAACTTTTATTCAAGAAAAAATTACTAATAAATAAGTTGTTATTCTTGTCATTGGCATCCATTTTCTCTCTGTATTGCCATTTATTTTCAATTCCGGCCTCTAACCCAAATGAAAATTTATAAGATAAGTCAACATTCAATCCATAACTAAACAAGTTGGTTTTTACTTGACTGTTAACCGAGTTTTTATTGATATTGTAATTAGGATTAAAACTTATTTCATAAGCGAACCCTGTATCTACCCATTTCTGTAACCCTATATTTGGCCCTATTGAAAAGTTATTAGACTTATTAAGCGTTTGGTTCAACAAGGTATTCGTTTCATTATAATTTCCATTCAAACCTAGATTAAGACTTGCTTTCAAAGGTTTTACTTTAAACGAATAGTTACTCCACAAATTTGCATTCCAATTACCATCCAAATTTACAGTTTGATAAGTACGCACACCATCAGGCGTCAAAGTTTGGCTTTCTGAAAGTGCATTATCAACAAGTGTAATCCCTCCGCCCATATAAAAATACTGCTCTGAAAGTACTTTGTAATCACTAAAAGAAAGATTAAAGCTATGCCTAAACTCTTGTACCAGGTTGGGATTTCCGATACGGATGTTTAAAGGATCACTATTTTGAGTGAACACCTGAATTTGATTAAGGCTTGGTTGTCTTGAAGCCCCATTATACCTTAGTGATATGTTTGAATTTCTGGACTTCCCATAGCTTACAGAAAAGTTAGGAAAAATATTTTTATAATTTTGTTGGTAAGTGGTATCTCTAAACAAATCTTGATTGGCAGTTTGGCTATAGTTTAACCGAACACCGCCACTTAACTTCCAAGGCTTACTACTATATCTTAAATTTGCACCCACACTATTGGTAAATACACTATATTTTGTTCTAGAGCTAAACAAGTCGTTTAAGCTATCTTCTCCGGAAGGGTTTTTATCATAAGTAGCTTTGCTGGAATTACTATTATTATAATTAAGCCCTGCACTAAGATTCAAAAATAGTTTTTCCTTAATCAAAGGTTCATTATAACTAACATCGAGCCCGGAAGAGTAGCTTTGACTGCTATCTTTTTTTATTTGGTTATAATTAATTTCATTCCCCGTGCTAAAAAACTGACTACTAGAAACAAATTCTGTATTAGCTTTTGATTCATTATAATCGCCTGCAAAGTTTGCCATCAAAGAGCGGCCTTCCAGTTTGAATTTTTTAGTATAAACTACATTAGTGCCAAGTTTATTTGTTTTAGTATTTCCAGATGTGTTTCTACTATTTTGGTTGATGAGTTCATTATTAATATTACTATTATTACTAAAAACATTTTGCCTACTTTCACTTCTATTATGACTTCCGTTGAGTCTTATAGTTAAAGTGTTTAAAGAGTCTATTTCTATCTTAGTGTTTCCAGAAATGGTATTTAAAAGGTTAGCATTTCTAAAATCACTTTTATTGCTGCTTAAATATTGGGTGTCCGGCATGATATATTTGCTATAACTATTCCTGTAACCATTGACAATATTACTATTGATTCTATAATCTAAACCAAAACTATGCTTATCGTCTTTTCCATATTTATTGTCATAATGCACCCCACCATTTATAGTTTGTGGAAGTCCTTCTCCGTAAAAATTTCCACCGAAACCTCCAAAATCTTCACCTCCACTTTCGTAAGTAGTTACCATCCCTCCATCTTCATCAATAAACCTGCTCCCCATTCCACTGCCATAATTATTGGCATCCTCCCAGCCTAAACCTACTTTTTTAGTGTTGCTGCCTACCAAATAAGCAGAAAGTTTTTCTTTTTTTCTATACCTATTTATCATCGCCTGACCTTGATAATACTTATTGGTACCCACTCCTGCTTCCACTTTACCAAAATAGCCCTGTTTGGCATCATCTTTAAGCGTAAGATTGATTGCTTTGCCCACTTCTCCATCATCTATGCCACTTAACCTTGCCTGTTCCGATTTGTTATCAAAAACCTGAACTTTGTCAATGGAACTTGCTCTTAGCATTTTTGCTAATACAGCTGGGTCATCCGAAAAAAACTCATCGCCATCGACCAGCATCTTATCTACATTTTTACCATAAGCAGAAATTTTCCCATTCTTATCAATTTCAATACCCGGTAGTTTTCTCAGCAATTCATCTACCGTTGCAAAATCTCTAACTTTAAAGCTATCAGCTGTATATTCTATTGTATCTCCCTTGATGGTGATAGACCTCGATTCTTTTACAATAAATTCATCTAATGCAGTTTCTAATGAAATCATGGAAATATTTCCCAAAACTGTACTCACATCTTTGACAGAAACATCTTCCACAAAAGAAGCATATAGAGGATGGCTATATCTGATAAAATACCGACCCGTATCCTTTACTTCCAATTGAAAAGAGCCACCCTCTTCGGCACGGGTATAAGCCCTAAGTACACTATCGCTGCTGCTCATAACACTGATAGTGGCATATTTCAATTCCATAAAATTATTGGTATCCACCAAGGTGCCTTGAATTTTATATTGTGCAGAAACCAACTGGCTAAAACAAATAGAAATTAGCACTAACAGTATGGAATAGTGTCGTTTATTTACCATTATTTTTGTTTATTATTGTGCCAAAGGTAAATAAAAAAGAATAATTAGTTCTTTAAGATATAATAAAACGATCGCCATCTTTTAAAAATGGAAATTTTTTGCGAGCTTCTAATAATTGTGCTGCACTCAGGGTATAGGTAAAAACAGCTTCTTCATTTTTACAATTCCAGATGGTTGCTCCCCAAGGGTCTAAAATACTACTGCTCCCATCATGATAAATATCGTTTGCATCCATACCAATTCGGTTTACGCCTACAACATAGCATTGGTTTTCAATGGCTCTTGCTGCCAAAAGTGTATCCCAGGCTTTGATTCTTCTTTCAGGCCAGTTGGCCACATAAAGCAACACATCATAAGAAGGCTCTTCTCCATAGGAGTGGGGTGTTTGTCTTGCCCACACCGGAAAGCGGAGGTCATAACAGATTTGAAGATTTATTTTCCATCCATTTACCTGAACAATAACCTTTTGTTTACCGGCAGTATATTTATTGTCTTCTCCGGCAAAACCAAACAAGTGTCTTTTATCATAATAATAAAAATTACCATCGGGTTGCATCCAAATTAAACGGTTTAGGTAATGTCCGTTTTCTTCAATTATTATGCTTCCTGTTATTATTTTTCTTAATTTTTTAGAATGAAATTTCAACCAATTTAAAGTTTCTCCCTCCATGGTTTCTGCCAAGGGTGCCGGACTCATGGAGAAAGCTGTAGAAAACATTTCCGGCAATATAACAACTTGTCCTTCGGGAGGTATTTGTTGAAATAAGGTTTCAAACTTCTTCAAGTTAGCCTCTTTGTTTTCCCAGATTAACTCAGTTTGAATACAAGTAACTGTCAAGTCTTTCATTTCTTAATTCTTTGGCTTGGATGTGATCTATTGTTGAAATAACAAAAGTTATTTTGTTAGTTTTCTCCTCAGAGAATATATTATCTTTCAAAAGTAAAAAAAACTTTAATAATTAAAGCAAAAGTCGCATCAACACTTAATTTTATCAATAAACGCTTTTGGCACTTCTTTGATTTTTTTATTTTGATAATCAAAACACACCAAACCGACCTTTGCTTCTGCAATAATTACAGACTGCTCTCCTCTTTTTGTTGATAACCGATAGAGCATTTCAAATGAATTTTTGGAAACCGCTCCAATAAAAAGATCACATTGGATAAGTTCATTTAAAAAAGCTTCATTCTTGTAACGCACCATAAGGTCTGCCTGAATCAATGCAATGCTTTCAATATTAAATTCAGAATAATTTAATGTGGTTAAAAATTTCACTCTAGCATCATGTAAATAAGCCACTAAAGCATCATTTGCCAAATGGTTTCCATAATTTATATCGGTTACCCTAACGTTTATTTGAGTAGTAAAAATTGGACATTCATTTGGAAAATAGATTTGAACACGTTGCATAAAAATATATTTAATAATTAATGTTTAAAAATAATAAATAAAAATGATTATTTTTGCATAAGGATAGTTTTATTTTACAACCTCTATAATTACTACTATATGAAAATCGTTTGTATAGGTCGCAATTACTTGCCACACATTAAAGAGCTTTCTAATAAAATACCCGCTGAACCTGTCATTTTTATGAAACCTAAGAGCAGCATTGCTTTTTTAAACAAGCATGTGAAGTATCCTAGGTTTACAGAAGAATTAGAATACGAAGCAGAAGTCGTGATAAAAATTTCTAAGAACGGCTCTAAAATAAAGGAGTCAGAAGCAAGAAATTTTTTTGAAGAATGGACAATAGGTGTTGACTTAACAGCTAGGGATATACAAAGAAAGCTAAAAAAAGAAGGACTCCCTTGGGAGCGTGCAAAAGCATTTGACAATTCAGCCATTTTAGGAGACTTTGTACCTGTTCCTTTTGAAGACTTGCACGACAGCATTTTTGAACTTTATCAAAATGAAGAACGGGTGCAAATTGGGAATACGGGAGATATGATTTTTTCAATTGAACAAATCATTGCACATGTTTCCCGTTATTTTAGATTGCAAATGGGCGATTTAATATTTACCGGAACGCCCGCCGGCACAGGTTTGATTTTACCTTATGATAATTTCGAAGGGAAACTGAATGGTGAAACCTTGTTACGGTTCACGGTAATTTAAAAGTATCTATGCACTTTGTCTTATTATTCTTTAAGGTAATAATTATTCCTATCTTATCTATAATAGGAGAGTTGTGGCTGGTGATGCAATTTTTTTTATCTATCGGAAATAAATACGGTTTAGCTTTAAAGCATACAAGCTTTTTTATTCTTTTGTTAGACATTTGGCACAATATCCTCTTTCTTTTTGTGGTATTGGCTTTGTTGATTATTGCAGCTATTTGGTATGCTCACCAAAAATCAAAGGCTCAGCAAAAGGAGCTACAAAGATTAGAAGAAGGGCAAAACAAAATCAGACAACAAACCGCCCAAGACTTTCATGATGAAATAGGCAATAAAATAACCCGGATAAATTTATTAACCCTGATGGCAGAAAAAAAAGCAGCAAACAATGCCGAATTATTAGCCGTCCTAAAACAAATCCGAACCAACACCCAAATGCTATATAGTGGGGCTAAAGATGTGATTTGGTCTTTACAAAAAGAAAGTAACTATTTAAAAGAAGCACTCTTACATATAGAGCAAAATGCCATTGCTATATTGCAGGACACACCTATTGAACTTCGAATAGAGGAGCAGCCTTCCATTAAAAATAATATCCTGATGCCTATAGATTATGGACGCAATTTGATGCTGATTTTTAAAGAAGCCATAAATAATGCTATAAAATATTCAGAAGCCAACTTACTACTGCTTCGGTTTTATGAAGATTTTGACAATAGTATTGTACTAGAGCTTGAAGACAATGGAAAAGGTTTTGAAATATCTAAGTCCCCTTCCGGGAACGGATTAGATAACATGAGGTCAAGAGCCGAAAACATCAAAGCAAAATTCAGCATTCAAAGTGTGTTAGGCCAAGGCACATTAATTAGGTTAAGAATGTTTCCATATAGTTTTCAATAATATAAATAATCATTGTGTAATTGATTACACTAATAGGAAACAAAACGCACCTCCTCTTTAAAACCATAGGGTTGAAATATTAAGACTAGTCAATTCTATTATTCCCTATTAAATCAATAAAAAATAATCAGACTATACTTATAGCCTGATTATAAATATTTTTTGCAAAAAGATTAATTGCTTGCTTTCGGTTTCTTTAATATAGCATATACCTCCACCACAAAACCTAATAATACAACTATGGGTGCTAAAGTGATTCTGCGAAAACTGAAAATATCTTCTGAATACACATTAGGATCACTACTTTTACCTCCAGCCATCAGCATAAATCCTAAAAGAATCAATACCATTCCTACCGCCATTATTACGTAATTCTCTTTATTAAATTGGAAAATCTGACGCTCTTTAGCAATATTTTGTTTTTTATTAGTAGCCATTGTTTATTTTTTTTATTTTCAAAAGTAAGATTTTTTTATTAATATAAATCTTCAACTTTAAGTTTTAAATATTTATAGACCGACCTATGTGTGCTGAACAAGGAAATCAATACCCCTAGAACTAAAACCAACAGCAAAAGTCCAAAAAATAAATTAATATCTTCAAAAGCATACATTTCAGGATAGCGGCTCAACAAAAGAGACCTAAGTCCAAAAATAGCAATAGAAGCAATAACTGCACTTATAGCTCCACTAACGATAGCAGAAATATCAAAAGGCTTTGCAATAAACCACCTGGTGGCTCCTACCATTTGCATAGTTTTAATAGTATGCCTATTACTGAACATGGAAAGTCTAACCGTATTGTCAATCAAAAACACCACACTAAGCAACAGCAATCCTGCCACTACTGCCAGAATCAAACTAATCCTATTAATAGTATCGTTTAAAGAACTGACCACCGGCTTAGGATAAACGACCTCTCTTACGATATTACTTTGTTTTAAAAACTGTTCTACTTTTACCAAACTGTCGGGGTTCACATAAATTGGATAAAGATTGATATTTATTGAGGTAAACAAAGGATTAAAATCTAAAATTTCTCTAAAATCCACATCATTTTCCTTAGCAAATTGCTCTGCAGCCTGCTCTTTAGTTATTAATTGTGCTTTCTCTATAAAATTTTGTTTTTTTAAAATTTCATATAGGGCATTATATTTATCCGGTTGAGTATTATCATGCATGATAACCTGAACTTCAATGTTTTTTTTCAAAAACTTATTCATTCCTCTACCATTAATTATTATCCAGCCTAATAAGCCCAGAAGGAACAATACCAAGGAAACGCCTATGATAGAGTAAAAATGAGATGTGCTTAATTTTTTCATTCCTGTTTAAATGTTTTCTACCAATAAGTAGAAATACGTTTCAATTGATGCGAAAATAAGATAATTAATCAAAGTAAAAGATAATTTGGGTTAAAAACTGAATTTTTTAATATTTTTTTCAAATAATTAAAAAACCGAAACCTAATTCGGAACCAGATTTAATTCCAAATATAGATTTCGGTCAAGGCATATTTCATAATTTAGTAGGCTCTTGCAAATAAAACTCTTTGCTTACTTGGATTACCGGTAAGAATACATTTGCCTTCTTCTAAAGGGTTGTCTAAAGGAATACAACGAATAGTAGCTTTTGACAACTCTTTTATTTTTTCTTCCGTTTCCGGAGTGCCATCCCAGTGGGCAGCAATAAAACCCGGTGTTTCTTCTAACGTTTTAATAAAATCTTCCCAAGTATCTACTTTTCTAATGTTGCTGTCTCTGAAGTCTTTAGCTTTATTGAAAATACTTTGTTGGATTTCTTCTAACAAAACAGGTATCAAATCAGTAAGATGATCCAAAGGCTCGCTTTGTTTTGCTCCGGTATCTCTACGGGCAATTTCAACCAACCCTTTTTCCAAATCTCTTGCACCAAAAGTCAACCTCACCGGAACACCTTTCTTCTCCCATTCTGCGAATTTCCATCCCGGACGGGCATTATCTGCATCGTCATATTTTACACGGATACCCTTAGCTTTAAGGTCAGCCATTAATGCTTTAACCTTTTCATTTATCATTGCTTTTTGTTCTTCTCCTTTATAGATTGGAACAATAACCACTTGAATAGGAGCAATTCTTGGAGGCAGAATAAGCCCCTCATCATCACTATGAGCCATTACCAAAGCTCCAATCAATCGGGTAGAAACACCCCAGGAAGTAGCCCAAACATAATCTAGATTATTTTCTTGGTCGCTGAATTTTACATCAAATGCTTTAGCAAAGTTTTGACCTAAAAAATGGGAGGTGCCTGCCTGTAATGCCTTACCATCCTGCATTAAAGCCTCTATACAATAAGTATCTTCGGCGCCTGCAAAACGTTCATTAGCAGATTTAACGCCTTTTATTACCGGCAATGCCATATAATTTTCTACAAAGTCAGCATAAACATGCAGCATTTTTACGGTCTCTTCAACGGCTTCTTCTTTGGTGGCATGAGCTGTATGCCCTTCTTGCCATAGAAATTCAGCGGTACGCAAAAACAATCGGGTACGCATTTCCCAACGAACTACATTTGCCCATTGGTTAATCAATATGGGTAAATCCCGATAAGATTGAATCCAATTTTTATAGGTATTCCAAATAATAGCTTCTGAGGTAGGTCGCACCACTAATTCTTCTTCTAACTTAGCTTCAGGATCAACGATGAGTTTTCCTTTATTGTCCGGATCTGTTTTAAGACGATAATGGGTAACTACGGCACATTCTTTGGCAAATCCCTCTGCATTTTTTTCCTCCGCCTCAAAAAGACTCTTAGGTACGAATATTGGAAAATAGGCATTTACGTGACCTGTATCTTTAAACATTCTATCTAAAACATCTCTCATATTTTCCCATAACCCATAGCCATAAGGTTTGATAACCATACAGCCTCTAACCGCAGAATAGTCGGCCAATTCTCCTTTAATTATTAAATCGTTATACCATTGCGAATAGTCTTCTGCCCTGGATGTAATTTCTTTACTCATGATGATTAAACCTTGTTTAAAAGTTAAAGTCTAAAACTTATTGTGAAAATTCTCGCAAAAGTACTAATTTTGATTAGTATTATTATGGTAATTCCACAAAATAATAATTTGAAAAAAGAAACTATTTATTTTAATCAATTTTATACTCAATCATGAAAAAGTATTTATTGACCAGTTTAACATTATTAATAGGAGCATCTGCCGTGATGGCACAGTATAACGATGACCCTTACAATAATAATGGTAATAAGCAACAAAATAATTCTTATTACCAAACCCAACAGAACTATCAAAATAACAACAACTATAACAGTTATCAAAACAATAATGATAACGGTTCTTATGATAATTATAATGATGGTTATATCGATTATGATGACGACTCCTACACTTCCAGAATAAGAAGATTTGGAAACTCGCCTTATTTAGGATATAATTATTGGAGTCCTGTGTATAGTCCATATTGGGCAATGCCTGTCTTCTTAGACCCTTGGTATTATAGTCCATTTGTTCCAAGTCTATCTTTCAGTTTTGGTTATGGATGGGGAGGACCTTATTGGAATTCCGGATGGGGAATGTGTAATTGGTGGGGCTATAACAGCTTCAACTATTGGTATAACCCCTACAACTATTATGGTTTTGGTGGTTATGGAGGTTATGGTGGCTGGGGTTACCATAATGGATATTGGAATGGCTATTATGACGGATTAAATAACAATAGAAATACCCTTAACTATGGCATTAGAAACAATTATAATGCCGGCATAGGAAGAGCTACCGGTGGCGTGAGAACCAACCCTGCCACTACAGGAAACTACTCAAGAAGAGACGGGATAGGTATAAATAACAATAGAAATGGCAGAACCTTAAACCAAGGAGCTATTTTGACTAATCCAAGTAGAGGAACTGCCCAGTACAACAGGAATAATATTCAGATAGATAACAACTCCCGTAGAACGAGGAATGTTGAATCCAATATGGATAGGAATATCCAAATGGATGCACCTAGAAATTCCAATAGAAACAATGGAATGATTCAAGTAAACCCTCAAAGACAAGAAGCAGCACCTTCAAGAGCTCCACGTCAAGAGGCACCACAACGTAATTTTGAAAGAAGTGAATCTCAACAACCTTCAAGAAGTTATAGTCCTGCACCTTCCAGAAGCTACTCTGCTCCATCAGCACCTTCAAGAAGCTATTCAGCACCATCTTCAGGAGGAGGAAGTTCTAGAGGAAGTTTTAGAAGATAAAAAGGAAAAGAAATAAAAAGAGAAAGAAATGGCCTTTTAAGTATTCCACTTAAAAGGCTTTTTATATGAATTTTTTCAAAAAAATTCATATAAAAAGCCTTTGCAATTAATGTTATTTTGAGTTTCACAAATTGCCGTACTACAACTCAGATATAGCATTGACTTCTTAAAAGCAAATAAGGTATGCTCCAGAATACACTGCCAATTTCAAATGAGCAATTTCAAATTATTATTTTCTTTTTTTTGCTTCGCCAAAAAAGCCCCAGCCAAATGCTCTGCATGAATCTCGCAATTCAACAATATACCAAAATAATCAACCAATAATTGGATTTCACAACACTATTTAAAGCATTTGGGCTGATTTTCTAGCATGAATATAAATTCTCGTTGTAAAAAAATGAAAATCAAAAGAATATTAGTTTTTCGGTAAGCCGCAATTAAACATTTGACATTAACATGGTATATTATTGTAGGAACACGCCTGTAGGAACATGCCTGTAGGCGTGTTCCTACAAAGAAAAATAGGTAACCCATCTAAATTTTTTTTCGAAAACTCAGTATTCCTTCTGATTTGAACAAGCGATTTTAATCGACAATACAAGCAGCAATATTTTGACAAAAAAATTGATTTTTTAATATTTGGGAACTTTACGAGGTTTAAATTGAGCCCTATTTTTGCAAAAAAGCAAAGCCTGTTAACCAATATTTTAACAGATTTCTATCCACAAAATTCAGTATTTTACAAAGAGGATAGGCACAGAAGACAATGCCAATATCCACAAAAGGAAAGATATCCACAAAGCTGTCGATGAATCGAACCTCAATTTCTTGGTGGATATAGTTTTCCAAGCAGCATATTTCTACTTGATTTCTTGAATCCACGACTGTAATAAAGTTTATGAAATAAATTTACTGCCAATCAAGTATATAAATAATTCTATTTCAAATAATTAACTGGCGATTAGACAGATGTAAAGTTAAGGATTTTTAGACAGTTTGGAAGTTAGGAAATTGTCGATGGGAAGGATTTTATAGTACTCTCGTTGAGCCGAAGCACAAATATTGAAAATTGTACTTCCGTTAATTCGAAGCCATAATGCCTTGCTATTACCAGTTTGTATATTAGGCTTCGTAATTCTTTTCATCGTCTGTTGTAATGCTGTCTTAAATCGTTGTCGCTTGCAATGTTGCCAAGTCCAAGTGTAAAGGTGAAATAATAGTTGTAATTTATATTTGGTGAATTTGCCAATGTCGTTTTATTATTGTCAATGTTCCACCTTGCTTTTTCAAGTGGTACTAAGTATCCAAATCTAAAATTCACTAAGTAAAACCATTGATGTGATATTCCAATTCCCAAGTCAAGATGTGCTCTTGAATTTGTTACTTCTTTGTAATTGAGATTTGTTTGCAAATAGTTTCCCAATGTCGTCGGGTTAGGCTTTTTCTCTCTGTATAGGTAATTAAGTCCAGAACCTTTAAAGCCTACGTATGGATAAACAGAAAACGATTTACTTTTTGTCAGAGTGTAACCCACATTGAAAGAAGTTGAACGATATTCAACCTCTGACAAAAATAAATCATTATTTTCTTTTTTGGTTGTCTTGTTGAATGAGATGGTTGTAATAATTCTATTGGTATATAATTGAAAACCAATACCTATGTTTGCTGTCGAGTAGTTTGAAGGTGGAAATCCATTAGATGTCAATTGTTGATTAATGTCTTTTATATCAATAACTGGAAATTCAATCGGAATTGTTAAAAAGCCACCAAAAACATTATTTTTTGTCTTGTCAGTCTGCTGTGCATAAGCATTTATAAATTGCCCAAAAAGTCCAAGAAGAATTAAAAGCCAAAATTTTGTATTTGATTTCATTTGCTGTCTGTCTTTATAATGAGGAATAACTCCTAAATTTACAAATGTTTTCTAAATTAAATAATTTTTCCTTGATTTATTTTTAATAATCTACCATATAAAACAAATCCATTTTGTGTTTATTTCCAATATTACGGTATATTTTTCGCTTTTAATATTTTTTAGAGATTTAAATGTAGCAATATTTTATAATGCTATTCTTTGAATTAATAACCCAATTTTTAACCTACATTTGCAAAATGAAAAAACAAATTGCTTTATTAATTGTAATGTTTTGTATGAGTATTGGAGGACTTCATGCACAAGGTGTTGGGACTGTAAGCCGTGGAGCTATTTTTAAAAGTTTGCCTTCATTAATGACCCAAATGAGGCAAATTGATAGTCTTGATAAAAAGTATAATGTTGAAATAGAGTATGAAAGACAGATTTTGCAGGAGCAAGGTAGGAATATCGTAAACAACTATGCTCCAAAGGATAACGAGACTATGGCTGTTATTAAACAAAGAATGAAGCCAGAGGATACGCTTTCTCTAAATAAGCTTGTCGCTAAAGGAGAAGCTTTAGAAAAGAAAAAAGAAAACTACGATAAGCATATTGCCAATATGCAAAAAGAAAAGATTGAGCCTATTCTTAAAAGAATTGAAAGTACTATTAAATTAGTAGCAGTCCAAGAAAATTTGGATGCAGTGTTTTATGTAGAAGATATGGCAAATATTGCAGCTTACCTTAGCGAAAAGAAAGATATTACTTCAAAAGTAATAGCAATATTGAAAAAATAAATTTGCCTTTGTAACTTTTATTACAAAAATTCTAGAGCTATTAACCGAATTTTGTAAAAAATTATTAATGATGACTTTAAAAGAATTAATTAATCAACCTGGCTGTACCTTATTAGATGTTAGAAGTAAGGAAGAATTTCAATCTTTTAGTGTAAGTGGTTCAATAAATATTCCTGTTAATGAAATTCCAAACCATTTAGAAGAGATTAAAGGGTTTTCAAGACCTTTGGCAGTGTATTGTCTTTCAGGAGGCAGAAGTGGTAGTGCTGTGGCTTATTTACAGGCTCAGGGTCTAGATGAGATTTATAATGCAGGAGGAGTATCCGATGTGCATTTGATGAAGCTATAATAGGAGCAATGCTCCAAATCCTATCAATTTGAATACAAAAAGAAGCCCTTGGTTGTTTTTACAGTCCAAGAGCTTCTTTTTTACCATATACCCTGTCTAATTTGGGTGATTTTTTGTAAGAATATTTTACTCATTAAGGCACCCCTAAATTTTGCTTCCTCAGCTACGTTTCCTGTGAAAAACTGATCAACAGTTTCGTGCCAATAACCCACCCAACGGTCAAAATGCTCTTTATCTACCGGCATTCTGGAATGGGGTACAAAAGGCTGTCCACGATAGGTTTGGGCATCGAGTAGAATTGTACTCCAAAAACGGTACATCTTTTCAAGATGGGTAGGCCAATCTTTTATCATTCCCATAAATATTTCACCGATTAAATCGTCCATTTGAACTTTATCATAAAAGGTGTTTACCAATAATTTTATGTCTTCAATGGTATGAATATCTTGGGTCATTATCTTAATGATTGCTATTTGAAAATTCTTGCAAAGTTAAGAAAAATAAATAAGCTATTGGTCTAAAATGATAAAAGCATTAATGTTATTTATCCGAAACGTCTTTGTCTTTTAAATTAATAATCATTTTGCCATCTGTTAGTTTAATAATGTCGGTTTCTTTTTGTTTTCGATAACCATTGCCTTCCGGGTCAATATTCCAGTCGAAGCCTGTAGCTTTTGAAATTAATTTATCCTCCATTTTGTTTTGTAGTCTTCCAAGCCCTCCAAACACGGTTGCTCCGGCTTTTTCTTTCCAGTAAGTGCCATTCAATTCAAGGTTAAAACTGAGTTCTAAATTGCCATCCTCTCTTTTATTTACGGTAATTGTTTCATTTTTATTGCCTGAATCTCCTACATGATAAGCCATTCTGGGAGATTTGGTTTCCACTACATATCTTACAAATGCAAAACCTTCATACTTTTTGGTTAGTAATTGCTCATTAATTTCTTTTTTTGATAGTGGGTTTTCATTGTCTATCACGAGATATCTTCCGGATTTGGTAGTTGGAGCTCCAGTGAAATCAGCCAGCCAGATGCGTAACATAGTTTCTGGTTTACTAATATTACCGGTATAATACACATAATGTTTGAAATTTATTCTACGTGGTTCTGTTTTAAATTCCTTTCCATCCACTTTGACCGTTAGGCTATTTTTGTTTTGAGCTATTAGAAAAGTTGGTAATAACAATAATAGGGAAATTATTAAAATTTTAGTTTTCATTTTTTTAGGTATTTAATAGTTTAAGAATCTAAGATTGGTGCTGTAAAGTTAGGAATATTTTTAGTTTTTATAAAATGATGTCAAAGTGGAGAAAAAAAAGAGGTTACTATTAAAGTAACCTCTTTTTATTTTATGAATAAGAATTAATTAAGCTAATTCAACTTCTGCACCAGCTTCAGTTAATTTTGCTTTTAAATCTTCAGCAGTAGCTTTATCTACTCCTTCTTTAACAGCTTTTGGAGCTCCATCAACTAATTCTTTAGCTTCTTTCAAGCCAAGACCAGTTAATTCTTTCACTACTTTTACTACGCCTAATTTAGAAGCACCTGCGCTTTTCAAAATAACATCAAAAGATGTTTTTTCAGCAGCAGCAGCACCACCACCGTCACCAGCAGCAA
This sequence comes from Edaphocola sp., assembly GCA_035444785.1. Classification (GTDB taxonomy): domain Bacteria; phylum Bacteroidota; class Bacteroidia; order Chitinophagales; family Chitinophagaceae; genus Edaphocola. The sequence continues at coordinate 37,334 of DAOMPL010000028.1, forward strand.
CTACAACTGCAGCAGCAGCAGGTTCGATACCATATTCAGATTTTAAGAAATCTGCTAATTCTTGAACTTCTTTAACGGTTAAGTTAACTAATGATTCGGCTAATGTTTTTATGTCTGCCATTTTTTAAAATTTTTAAATGTTTTTAAATATAATTAATGTGGAAGCATTCTTATTTATTATTCTGAAACCGGTGCTTCAGGAGCCGGAGCTTCTTCGGTTGCTACAGCAGGTTCACCACCTTCTGCTTTGTTTTGTAAAGCACTTATTACGCGGCTAATTGGAGATTGTAATAATCCAATAACTTCACCAATAAGTTCATTTTTAGTTTTGATATTTTTAAGTTGAGCTAAAGAGCTATCACCTACAAATAAATCTTCACCAATCAAAGCGGCTTTTAAAACCGGTTTGTCACCAGGGTTATCTTTACGGAAAGAAGAAAGAATAACGGCAGGCTCTTTTGGAGAATCACTAAACATTAATGCAGTAACGCCATGTAAAGCATCATAGATACCCGCATATTTCTCATCATTAAAGCTTTCTAAAGCCTTTTTGATAAGGGTGTTTTTTGCAACTGTCATTTCTACTTCTTTTTCGAAGCAGGTACGACGAATATTATTGATTTGAGCTACAGTTAAAGACTCTGTATTGGTAATATAGAAGTTACTGTATTGAGAAAACTTACTTTTCAAAAGCTCGATTGCTTCTTGTTTTTGAGCAGTATTCATTTTTTTAAATAATTTTATTTCGTTATCCGAAATGGTGAATTAATGATTTTTGTAAAAGAGGATTAAGATACAGATTTAGTATCAACAGTAATACCAGGACCCATAGTTGGTGCCATAGTAACACCTTTTACATAAACACCTTTAGCAGTTGCTGGTTTCATGCGCACTAAGGTATTGATTAACTCTTGAGCATTTTCAGCAATCTTAGTTGGTTCGAAAGATACTCGACCAATTGATGCATGAATAATACCGGCTTTATCCACCTTAAAAGCAATCTTACCGCCTTTTACTTCGTTAACTGCAACGGCTACATCATTAGTAACTGTACCAGTTTTAGGGTTAGGCATTAAGTTACGAGGACCTAATATTTTACCCAAACGACCGATTTTAGGCATTACTGAAGGAGTAGCTATCACTACATCGAAATCAGTCCAACCACCATCAATTTTTGCAATGTATTCGTCAAGACCTACATAGTCTGCACCGGCAGCTTTAGCCTCTTCTTCTTTATCAGCAGGGCAAAGCACCAATACAGTTTTTGTTTTGCCGGTACCATGAGGAAGCGTCACTGTACCACGTAATGCTTGGTCAGCTTTCTTAGGATCGATACCTAAACGAACGTGAACGTCAACAGAACTGTCAAACTTTGTACAGTTCAATTCTTTTACCAATTGAGCAGCTTCGCTCAAGGTATATGATTTATTTTTATCTACTTTAGCTTCTACAGCTTTTCTATTTTTAGTTAGGGTTGCCATTGTAACAACAAATTTTTAAAGAGTGAATCAATAAGAATTAATTTTGCCAAGGAGCATCGCCCTCAACAGTAATTCCCATACTACGTGCCGTTCCGGCAACCATTCTCATCGCACTTTCCATAGTAAAGCAGTTTAAATCGCTCATTTTATCTTTTGCGATTTCTTCTACTTGTGCCCAAGTTACTTTACCTACTTTGTTACGGTTAGGCTCTTTAGAACCACTTTTTACTTTTGACAACTCTAACAACTGAATCGCTGCAGGAGGAGTTTTGATAACAAATTCGAAAGATTTGTCAGAATAAACAGTAATCAAAACAGGTAATACTTTACCTTGTTTGTCTTGAGTACGTGCATTGAATTGCTTACAGAATTCCATGATGTTTACACCTTTGGAACCTAAAGCAGGACCAATTGGAGGAGCAGGGTTTGCTTGACCGCCTTTAGCCTGGAGCTTTACATAGCCCGTAATTTCTTTAGCCATTACTTTAATTTTTTGGTATTAACGAGTGATTTTTTTACTCTCCCAAACCCGATTTTTGAAATCGAATTTTTTTGAGGATGCAAAAGTATAACTATTTTTAATATAAACCAAATTTTTGTTCTTATGTTCTTAAAAACAGACGTTTTGCCCCTGTCTTTTTTATCTTTATTGAAAAAAACTTAATTTCGTATCCTTAATTTTTCAATTCTATGAATAAAGTTTTATTTGCTTTAATCTTTTTTATTACTTTTTTTGATACTATTACTTATGGTCAAGCCCCCGTCTTTGTGGGTGTTAAAGCCGGATTAAGTATTCCTAATCTTACTTCCGGTGAGAGCAAAAATGATTGGAACAAAGATTATAAAAGTCGTGTAGGACCTCAATTTGGGATTTTTGCCAATATTCCTATTGGTAAACATTGGTCTATCGTACCCGGATTAGATTTTGCGGGTCAAGGAGGAAAAAGAAACAATAGGCAACCTATGACTATACCTGAACAATATCTTAGTGTTTTTCAAAATACCTTTAATACAGATAAGGATTATTTATTTGGCAACCTCAATAATACTTCTAGGTTAAATTTCTTGCAAATACCTGTACAAATACAATATCATACTGCTATTGGAAGGAATGACAAATTAGAATTTTTTGCCCAATTTGGTCCTTTTGTGGGTTATATGCTTGCTGCCAAACAGCTAATCCATTCAGATTCCTTAAGGGTTTTTTTAAGAGATAGTGACACCTCCGAGATTCCACAATTTTTGGTGCAGGAGTTTTTTGGCTCCAGTATAGATACGGTTATCGATGGAAAAAAAGAGTTGTACCATTGGAATTATGGTATTCAGGGCAGTATTGGTTTCAATTATATTATAGGTAAAGGAAAACTGTCTATTGAAGGGGGTGGTAACTATGGGCTAAGGTATTTGCAAAGAGGCGATGCTCATGGAAAAAACAGAATAGGTGCAGGTTTGGTGGTGGTAGGATATGCCTTGCCCTTAAATTTTGGGAAGCATAGATCATTATAAGTAATGTTCCACTACTATTTTTTAGAACAAGGTTCTTATTTCATACTGCTTCATTTTTTTAGTTTCAGTTATTAGTTAACCCTTGTTTTTCTGGATTGCTTCGCCTAAGGCTCGCAAAGACGGTCTCAACCCTCAACCTTCAACCTTCAACCCTCAATATCAACCATGATAAAAATTATTAATAGTTTCATAGTATTAAAAAAGTTTTATACCTTTGTATTCCTCTAAAAGAAGTTTTAATACTGGCAAGGTGGACTAATCCTCCATTCCTGAAAGGTTATGTAAATTAAAGCTTCTTTTTTTTGTATAAAAGGATGTCTTGCCTAAGGTTTGTAAATCCCTTTTCATTGTTTAATTCATAAAATAATATCATAATTTTAAAACAGTTTAGTATCTTTGTTATAAGAAAAGATGTTTCGTCCTATACAGAAGATTAACACTCTTGGGCTGAGTAGGTTAAAAGCCAAAAACATCTTTTCTTATTTTATATACAATAAAATACCTTTCCACTTGGCTCACCCGGAAAAAAGATTTAGGTCTGTTTGTCAATCGGGAAGCCCCGGAGGATGAAAAAAACTTCAGATGATATCGTCCTTTTTTTCAGAAAATGGGATTCGTTGATACGGTATCATTACAAAGAACGCCCTGATGATTTGAGTGAAAAAGAATAGTGACAACTGATTGATGACCTGTGTTATGTGTTGGAGTTGAAAAGCCTAAGGTTTAAGTCAGATATGCGAGATGTTTTGGTAGAGGTGGAGCCGGTTATGTTTGGAGGGAAGACGGCTTAATGACCCCAAAATCCTCTCCACCAATCGGGGCAAGGTTTGGCAAAAATCTTACCCAACCCTAAAGCTAAAAAGAAAACGAATATCAGTCCAGCCCAAGCTGCTATCTTGGCAAAGTGGTCGGGGAATGAGGCCAGCAGCCAATGTCCACCGGGCAACACGATACCTATAAAGGACAGGAAGTAAAGCAGAAATTTATTATTTTTCTTTGTTTTCATATAACAAAGATACAGAATGCCTAAAACAATAAAGCTATAAGATGTCAAACTTCGAGACAGAGTGGGTGCTCCAATTAAAGGACTTAATAACGGCTCCGACAAAGGAGGTGCAAAAAAGTGTAGCGGCAGCAGGTAAAGCACTGAAAGATACTAATGCTATTGGTACTATGAACGAAAAGCTTTGTAGCAAGCCTTATCCAATACCAACCAGTACCGCAAAGAAAGCATAGCCCAAATTAAGGCTACTGAAAAGAAGATGGAAGTACTTGAGCGTAGGATTAAAAATTACCGAGAGCTCATGGAATGACATCCAATCTTCCCACACTGCCTTATAAAAGAGTGAGCAGGTTATTTTAAAAAATTAATAATGCAATTCTAAAGACCTTAAATAAAAAATTGATTTGTAATAAAACGTTATTTTATTACAAATTAATTAAAGATAAAATCAGCTATTGTAAAAAATATTCGTATGTTCGTAAATTGGTGGCAATGCTAACGGACGACCGTGCTAAATTGAAAGTACGGAATTAAAACAACCGAAACCATTCGCTACCGTAAATCGGGAAAGCAGATGCAAACAAAAGAAGCAGCACTTGAAAAAATAAAATCGTTAGTTCAAAGATTTGACGAACAAAAAGAATTTTACAAAAAAGCAGACTATAACGAAACCCAAACCAGACGGGATTTCATAGACCCTTTTTGGAAAGCTCTTGGTTGGG
>DAOMPL010000029.1:0-40960 GCA_035444785.1 Edaphocola sp.
TTGAATCTAATTAAAACGGTTGGAGAGAACGCTCACCGAAGGTGTCGCTTGAACAAACAAATTGGCAATAGAGCCGGTGAAGTACTTCTTTTGAGCTTATGTGCAAGGTTGAACGGTAGTAATTCTATTCAACATTCGTGCTAAAAGCGGCTTCATCGCCAAGCCTTAACCGTGTGTGCCTTGAAAACGTTGAAAAACGTTTGTAACTTTAAAATAGATGAGAGTAGGTCTCTCGATGAAGGTTTTCAGGGAAACTCATCAATTTAGCGAAGCGATATCTTGGATACCTATAAAAAAAATAAAAAGGACATCCAAAAACCACCTTATGGTGCGTCTGTTGGAAACAGCAGAGGTATTGAGCGATACGGAATTGAGCAAAGCGAAATCACGAATACCTTAAAAATAAATAAAAAATAAATTCGTAAAAACGGAAACAAAGATTTCTGTAGATGTGTGTATCAGAGCTGAACCTTCGACTACGCTCTGGGCAGGCTACAGTGAACCATTCGATGAAGCCTCGTAAGCGCAATAGACAGTGTCAAAAATGAATTTTACGTTTGTATCCATGATTAAGTGTAACGGACAACCTGATTACTGGTTACACGGCACTCGGGGTTAAGGTGGCAGGACTGATATCCCGAAGAACGGGACAAGCATAGGCTATTTTAAGGAACAAGGGAACTCATTATCGTTCTGTCAAATCGTAAGAGGAAGCGTTCGACTGAGCTCACGCCGAAGTCAGACACCAAAGGATGTGGGTGAGATAATGGGGGCAGACTAAGTCGTAGTAGCATTGAAGTTTCTGTAATGGGAATGGAGCAAAGGGTGGTATCCTGAGCCTGTCTAAGGGCTAAGCATGTTCAAGTTTTAAAGCATTCGACAACCAATTAAAAATTGGGATGATTGATTACTACGAAACAAAATCACAGCCAATAACCAAAGTAATGATTATTGGTACGTCCATAAGATATTTTACATATCTTTGTGATTGTGAATCCCGAAAAAAACGGGACAGGCATGAAGAGCCGTATGAAGGGAGACTTTCACAGCCTCTCCCGTTTTTCGGGATACGGTTCTGTGGAAACCTAAGTGTGAAATTCCCATGTGTGACTCGATTGTGTGCAATGCTATAACGATTCATCATAAATTAAAAAATATTAAAATGAAAAAGATATTATTCTTGTTATTAATTGCTGCAATTTCCTTATATAGTTGCAGAAGAGAAGGAATGAAACAGAACTTGGATATTTCTGTTTCTGGAAAAGTTATGAATGAAAGCGGAACCGGAGTTTCAAATGTTACAATTTATATTAAACGTGGAAAAATTGGAAATTATGCAGCAACCGTTTATTCAAATTATGAAATGATAAAAAGTGACATCAATGGAAATTATGAATATACTGTTAAAAACGATACTTACGTTTATAAAATCTGTTGTGAATTACCAAGTGGTTATGTATCGGTAACTCCAGGATGCAAAGAAGTTGACCACAGCGTAATTGATAGTCACACAATTCCAAATATAATCAATTTCGTATTGAAGAAATAGCACTTCGTACAACATTATGACGAATAGAAGAAAGCTCTGGTGAAGCAAAAAGCCCTGAGCGTTGGCTTAAGACTTTTTGCTATTCGTTGTACTTCGACAAGTTCAGCATATCATTCAGTGAAATATTGTAGGAAATCGCTTTTTGTAGGAGGTTTTTGTAGCTTAATGATTTTTGCTTTGTGGCTTCGTTACTGCTTTTACCATTGCTTTTTATCCTTTCAATTTCGCTAAAAAATAAACTCTCTTCTACCCAAAATTTCCACCATTTTATGTCGCTAATATTTTTCAAGATTTTGATGTTGTTTTTCATAGTGCGACTTTTTGAATTTTATTTGGTAAACCACGACTGTGAAAATCAGCCGTATTCACTAGATGAGCACCCTCTCGAGCAACATTGACATAAATAGCTACCAGTTCCAACTTACCAGTTTTACAAATACTGCACTGCGAAATATCTACACCGTACTTCAGGGCTGCCAAGGTGGCTACGGGTAGTTTTACTTTTGTTTATTAGTATTAAACCATAATCCAATTCAAATAAACTACAGCTGCCAATAAAATAAAATTAAAAAATTCAGGCATCCATTTTGGCTTTTTTATTAACCATACCTTATTGATAAATAGGGTGGTAGGAATAAGGCAGACCATCCAAATAGAGAATCCTTGCTGGAATATTCCCACGGTAGAAATAATTGTGAGAAATAAAAGAAGAAATATTACACCCCATAGCTTTTTTATTTGAAAAAGCATTTTACCATAATCTTTGGTATGTATTAATATGCCTAGAAAAGTAAAGAATCCTATTACACTTAATATGATGGTTCTCTTTGTGTTAAAATCAAAATTCCAACCAAATTTTGTAGAAAATATTTTTGAAATTAAATATAAGTCATCGGTTAAATAAGAAATGCTTACCAATAAATAAAAAGGAATAAAGAGCCCCAAAAGTGTAACCATCCATTCTGAAAAAATATAATTTCGGAGTAGAGTAATTGAAAATGCAATAAAAAAGAAGAACCAAAAATTAGGTAAATCTAAAAGTATTAAACAGCTTACCAAAAAGCCTACATTAAACAAAGTCTTTCTAATATTGGGGTCATTATAGGTTCTAAAAACATTATTGAGCAGCAAAAGTAAAAGCCAAGTGTTAATAATTTCTACAGAAAACAAGCTCCAACGAGGATTGAGACTGCTAACGATAATAAACGTATAGGCCGGCAAATAAGTTCTGCTGGAAAAGAGATGGTATTTATTGGCGATATAATTTAGGTAAATCCCCTGTAAGAAGATATTGATTATTGCCAAAAAGTAAAAAAAATAAACATTGGTACCAAAGATTTTAAAAAAACCATTTAAAATAATTTTCCATAATACTTGATACTCTTCTACCTTTGGCATGGGAAGGCCGGAGAGTAGAGGTATTTTTATTACCAATGTAATGATTAATAATAAAATTATGGAATATGGATTTTGTGTTTTGAAAATTTTTAGCACTACCTTTGTTTTTTATTTGTCATCCTAAAATCTTTGCGAATATCGTAAAACTATTTTAAAAATATTTTATAGCTTCGCAATTATTTAAAAAATAATTATTTTTGCTGCCGAAATGGATATAACAATTTTAAAATCAAAAATTCACAGGGTTACTGTAACAGAGGCTAATCTGAATTATATTGGAAGCATTACCATTGATGAAGACTTAATGGAAGCCTCTAATATTATTGAAAATGAAAAAGTTCAGATAGTGAATATAAATAATGGAGAACGGCTAGAAACCTATGTGATTAAAGGAATCAGAGGCAGTGGTCAAATTTGCTTAAACGGACCCGCTGCTAGGAAAGTTACGCCCGGCGATATGATAATTATTATTTCTTATTGCAGTATGGAGTTTGAAGCTGCCAAAAGTTATGTGCCTACCGTTATTTTTCCTAAAGATAATAATAAACTATAAATCATACTTTTTTGACAGTAGAAGGGCAAAAGAAGATATTTTGCTCTTTTTTTTATGTGGATATTTTTTTCTATTGTAATATTGTAAAATGAAGCAAAAAACGGCATACTTCTGTCAAAACTGTGGACATGAATCAGCAAAATGGGTAGGCAAGTGTCCTAATTGTGGAGATTGGAATACATTTGTTGAAGAAATAAAAGAAAAAACTTCTTCTAAAACAGATATCTCCCAGTTTTGGACAAATGATAATACCGAAAAAGACAATCAAAAAGCAAAAAAAATTACCGAAATTATTGCCGGTGACGAGGTTAGGTATAGACTTCCGGATGAAGAACTGAATCGTACTTTAGGAGGGGGGCTCGTACAAGGCTCTGTTACCCTTGTTGCCGGAGATCCTGGAATAGGAAAATCTACATTATTCTTACAAGCAGCATTGCATACTAATCAACTTAGAATTCTTTATGTTTCAGGGGAAGAAAGCATACACCAAATTAAAATGAGAGCAGACCGTATTGGTTTAGAAGCACCACATGTATTTCTTTTAACTGCTACCAATACCCAAACTATTTTTAACGAAATAAAAAAAGTAAACCCAAATTGGGTAATAATTGATTCTATTCAAACCCTAGAGTCTCCAACTATAGAAAGTGCTGCCGGTAGTGTTGCACAGGTGAGAACTACTGCCGGAGAGTTGCAAAAATTTGCAAAGCAGACCCAAATTCCGGTTACGATTATCGGTCATATTACAAAGGAGGGTAGCATCGCCGGACCCAAGGTTTTGGAACACATGGTGGATACTGTATTACAGTTTGAAGGAGATAGGCACTATGCCTACCGCATTTTGAGAACGCTGAAAAACCGATTTGGTTCTACTTCTGAAATTGGAATATATGAAATGCTGCATAATGGTCTTCGTCCGGTTAATAATCCTTCAGAAGCTTTGCTCACCGATCATGATGAAGCACTATCCGGCATTGCCCGCTCTGTAGTAATGGAAGGAAACAGGCCTTTGATGATAGAAGTTCAAGCTCTGGTGGCACAAGCAGTTTATGGAACGCCACAAAGAACCAGCAACGGGTTTGACGCCAAAAAATTACAATTAATATTGGCAGTTTTAGAAAAAAGAGGTGGGTTTCATTTTGGAATGAAGGATGTATTTTTTAATATTACTGGTGGACTAAGAGTCGATGACCCTGCTTTAGACTTGGCCGTAACATGTGCTTTGCTTTCTTCTTATGAGGATACGGAATTGCCAAGGGCTGCTTGTTTTATTGGCGAAGTAGGTTTGTCTGGTGAAATCCGTGCCGTAAGTAGAATTAACCAAAGAATCAGTGAAGCCGAAAAAATGGGGGTAGCTCAAATATATATTCCTAAAGCAAATATTAAAAGTTTAGAAAAAACTTTTGATCATGTAAAAATTATAGGTGTTAGCAAAGTGGCAGAATTGTATCAATTGTTGTTTTAATCTGCTTTATATTTTTATCTTTCAAACCAAATTGGCTTCCCGTCCTTTTCTTTAATGCCGCAATTCCTCTTTCGGTTAACCAAGCCCGATAAAAACCAATTTCTCCAAGCATGGAATCAAAAGAATACCACATTTGTATTTTATCTACTGCTTTGTTACGCTCCATTGTTTCTATAATAAAGTCATTGAAACCTATGGATTTGAATGTATAACCTCCACTTTTTAATAATTTATTTTCGCTTATTTCATTAATTGGCATCTTATACACCTTTCTAAATAAAGTAATCGAATAAAATGGATGGTGACTAAAATTCTTCTATATTTTTTAGTGTAATAAGGAGGCAAATAAAAGAAAAAATAAGATTTTAAAATTATTTTATGAAATATTGATGTAATTTTGACTATATAAATTTAAATAAAAAAACAGAATGAAAAAGATTTTACTTTCGATAATTGCCTTAGGGTTTACTTATTTTGCTAATGCACAATACGTATTAAAGCATGATACCATGTCTACCACAACTCAAGGTACCGATCCGGCTATGAATGCTGATGAAGCTGCTATTTACTTTAAAAATTACGTAATCAATACCGGTAATGATACCCTTACAGATGTAAAATGGAGAATTATCGAAAATAATCTTCCGTTTGGTTGGTATCTTTATACTTTTTGTGATAATGTTTTTTGTCGTTCTCAGGCAGAAGTACTTAGTCATTTGAATAATCCTAATCAAGTGGAAACCATGGATCCAATATTTCCAAATGATACTTTGGGGGCATTGTTAGAACCTGCTATTGTTGTGTCTAATACCGGTGATAATGGAACAGGTATTGTAAAAGTAAGAGTTTTTAATTCGAACCAAAGTGATACTGCTGTTTATATAGTACAAAAAACAAATGTTGGTGTGAATGGTATTGTTTTGGATGATAATAAATTAAGCCTTTTTCCTAATCCTGGAGGTAAAGAGTTAAATGTTTTTGTAAATAATAGTTTGATTGCAAAATCAATCAAAGTATTTAATGTATTGGGTCAACAAATAGTAAATACTAAAGTAAATGCTGAAATTATTAAAATAAACACTTCCAACTTCGCAGCCGGTAATTATACTTTAGTGGTAGAAGGTCAAAATGGAGCAATATTAGCCTCAAGAAGTTGGACTAAAAAATAGTCATTTATAACTTGTGTTTTTGAAAGGAGACTGTCTTTATGATGGTCTCTTTTTTGTTTTCTTCTAATCATTCTAAAAAAATTTCGTCTAATAAATACACAAACCTTTTTTTGTTATGAAACTTTTTTATCCATTCAATAGTGTAATCTTAGCATTATGTTTTTTTTCTTGTATTGCTTGTTCTAAGATTGATACACCTACCGGAACACCAAAATTTGTAGAACAGAAAATTAAATCCCTCCTCAAACAAAAATGTCCTTCTGTGGAAACTGTGTATCAATACAGTTTTCAAGGGAGAAAAGTATATGTATTTCATCCCAAGCCTTGTGGTAATGATTTTACCAGCCTTGTAATTGATTCTGATGGAAATGAAATATGTTTTTTAGGAGGGCTTTCTGGAAATATGGAATGCAATGGCCTTGCCTTTTATCAATTTGCTACGGATGAAAAATTGATTTGGAAAGAATAAAGCAATTAATTTCCTTTAAAACCTCAGATAAAATCCTCCGGTAAAAAGTCCTCTGGTACCTAATGCCAATTCACCAAAAACACCAAATTTTTTACCATAATTAATCCCAATAGGGGTGAGTTGAGCCGTAGGTAAAAAACTATTTTCCCGATTAGTAATTAAGCTCAAATCCTCTTGGTCGCCTTTCATTATCGAATATTTTCCATAAACACCGCCTAGCATCAAACCGCTGTATATTACCACATTATCTTGATTCCACCATTTGTAGTTTACTCCTATGAGCAAAGAAACAAAATGCCTAGAATGCTCCGCCTGATTGGGTATTTGGGCGTTGTAATATTTTATCAATTCATAATCCGAATGAACAACAAATTCTGTGTTGGGGTTGCTACTCCAAGCATAATGCAAAGAAAAACTGGGATAGACCAAAAGACCGGTTTGAAAAGAGTCTCTTGGTTCCCAATACCAATTATTATTTTTAGAACTCATAGAAGCCGGAAAGTTAATGCCTAATTGAAGTTTATGGTATGGGTCTTCCCAACTTTGACCTTTAGCATTGATAATAGAAACGCCACCATTCTTATACCGCTGTCCATAGCTTTGAAGGCTAGTAATGGATAGGAGCAAAATTAGTATGGGTAATGCTTTCATATATTCTTTTGATTTATGGCTTCAGAGCTTGCAAAATAACTCTATTTCACCAATTCTTCTAATTTTTTCTTTAAGTTTGGAATATTTTCAACAAAAATATTAAAATGCCTTTTTAAAATATCTATTAATTCTGTGCTATCTTTTATTTCTATTTTTTGGGCTGGAAGTTATTTTTGGTAAATTGAGAGCTGATTGTTTCTTAAATTATATCTTGTGGTTCCTTTTATTCGGGAAATCATAAGCTCTTTAGTGAAATGAGATGCCGGATGAGTTGAAATATACCAATTGGCAATAATGATATCTGGGAAAATGTATTCAGAGCAGTCAAAAGTGTAAATAGAATTCCACTCCTCATTGAGCAGTATCTCTACATGATAAGTGTTTTCTTCCAATCGTAAGCGGTAGTCATTCAATGCTGTTTCCTGTATAATGTCGGCTTTCAATAATAAGGGTTGCGGATAAACCATCCCCCCAAAACCCACATCAACAATATATTGTGTATTTTGAATAGTTATCAATAATAACTGGTGGGTTCTTCCTAATCTGCCAAAAGGAACTGTAACCCGCCCCAGTAAAGGCCTTACCTCAAAGCCAATAGTAGTCAATACATCCATAAAAAAGAGGTTTTGCTCAAAACAGTATCCGCCTCGTTGTTGGAATATAAATTTTTGGCAAAGATGCTCTGCATCCAAGACCACTTCTTGATGAAGAAAAGTATTGATATTTTCAAAAGGAAAATGGTTCAAGTGCTTCTCCTGAAGGGTTTTTAGTGTTTTTAAATCTGGATGGGCAACTCCTGAAAATTGTATTTGCCCTAAATATTTTTCTAAATATTCTTGTGTCATTGTTCTTTTGAAGAAAGTTTTTTTAATTAAGCTTCTTTTCTTAATCGTGCAACAGGTATTTTAAGTTGTTCTCTGTATTTACTTATCGTTCTACGAGCCAGTTTAAAACCATTTTCTTCTAAAACTTCCATCAATAATTCATCTGATAAGGGTTCTTTTTTATCCTCCTCATCTACGATCTTTTTCAATAGATTTTTTACCTGATAGGTAGAGACTTCATCGCCGGACTCAGTGGTAAAAGATTCTGAAAAAAATTGTTTGAGTAAGAAAGTGCCAAATTCTGTTTGCACATATTTACTGTTGGCCACCCTGCTGACTGTTGAAATATCCATGTCTATTTTATCAGCAATATCCTTTAAAATCATAGGTTTGAGCAGCGACTCATTACCATTGAGAAAGTAATCTTTTTGGAGGTCTAAGATGGCTTTCATGGTCTTCAATAAAGTGTGTTGCCGTTGTCTGATGGCATCAATAAACCAATTGGCTGATTCTATTTTTTGTTTGATAAAGGCAACTGCTTCTTTTTGGCTTTTGTCTAACTTGCTTTCTTTCTGAAAATTGGAAAGCATATTTTTATAGTCTGAAGAGACTTTTAAAGGTGGAGCATTTCTTGAATTTAAAGACAACTCCAATACTCCATTTTTATTCACCACAAAAAAATCAGGAATGATAAAAATACTGTCCCTTGAACTGTCATGAAATGCAGAACCCGGTTTTGGGGTGAGCTTCAAAATTAATTGATTGGCATCTTTTAATTCTTGCTCATTAATATTCAATTGATTGCTTATTTTTTCAAACTGCTTTTTGCTGAATTCGTCAAAGTATTTTTCAATAATTTCTTTAGCAATTTGTAGGGTTTTAGAGGATTCTATTCTGGATAATTGCAACAATAAACATTCCTTTAAATCCATAGCACCTACACCTGCGGGTTCTAATGTTTGCACTTTTTTTAGAACTTCCTTTACCGCTTTTTCACTTACAATAATATTAGAACCAAAGGCCAAATCGTCTGAAATGCTGGCAATATCTCTTCTTAGATAACCATCATCACTAATGCTGCCTATGATTTGCTCTGCAATGATTTGCTCATGGTCCTCAAGTGATAATAAGCCTATCTGTCCCATCAAAAAATCATGAAAAGTGGATTCTTGCTTGATAGGCATTTCAAAATTGTCCTCCTCATCATCATTATTTTCTTTTAAATGGTATTCGGAAAGGCTTTCATGCTCATCTCTCAAGTAGTCTGTCAGCTCTGTGGTTTCTTCAGGAGAAGCGTCGCTATTTTTATCGTCATCATCAGAATAATAATTGTCTGCCTCTTCTGTTTTTGAAGGAGCGGAGTTGTCTATTTCCAAAGCAGGATTGGATTCTAATTCTTCTTCAATAGCCTCATTCAAATTATCAGATGGCACCTGTAATAATTGGAAATATTGAATTTGCTGTGGAGATAGTTTTTGTTGTAATTTCTGGCTTTGAGTTAATTTTATCAAGATAAAAATTTTTTCTAGAACAAAGATAAAAATTTTATCCGTTTTAATGGCATCCTAAAACTTAAATATTCCAAAAAAAATTTGAATTTTTGAATTAAGATTTCTATCTTTAGACACAATTTTTTTTAAATTATTGAAATATATAAACAATGCCAACGAAAGTAAAAATATCCTCTTCATTTTCTTATATCCCATTGGAGGAAACATTGGAGATTATTCCCAGAAGAAAACAGTTGTTTATAGGAATTCCTAAGGAAGATATCTTTTGTGAAAATAGAATTGCTCTTACTCCGGATGCGGTCGCTGTTTTGATTCAAAATGGTAACGAGGTCGTGGTTGAGCATAATGCAGGAGAACATTCTCACTATAAAGATAACGATTATAGCGAAGCCGGAGCCAGAATTGTTTATGATAAAGCAGAAGTGTATAAAGCAGAAATTATCATTAAATCTGCACCCATTTCTGATGAAGAAATAGACCTGTTGCAACCCAATAAAGTAATTTTCTCACCTGTGCATTTACCATTTTTGAGTGGTCAGATGTTACAAAAATTGGTTCAAAAAAAAATAGTTTCTATTGCTTTTGATTCCATAAAAGATGATAACGGCACTTATCCTATAGTTCGTACTATGAGTGAAATAGCCGGAAGTTCTGCTATTATTCAAGCGGCTAAATATTTGAGCAATCCGCATAATGGAGTAGGGGTTTTGTTAGGAGGAATTTCCGGAGTCCCTCCATCTGAAGTGGTGATAATTGGTGCCGGTGTTGTTGCAGAGTTCGCCACCAGAACGGCTTTAGGCTTAGGAGCCAACGTAAGAATTTTTGATAATTCTATTTACAGGTTGATGCGGTTACAAAATAATGTGGGACACAGATTAAACACCTCGGTTTTAGACCCCAATGAATTAACAAAAGCAATGAAAAAGGCAGATGCCGTTATTGGTGCTTTAAAACCTGTGAATGGTGTTACCCCTCTGGTAATGACAGAGGATATGGTAAGAGAGATGAAAGAGGGTGCGGTGATTATTGATGTCAGTATTGATAGAGGTGGCTGTGTAGAAACTTCTCATCCTACCACACATGATAATCCCATTTTTGTTAAGCATGGCGTTATTCATTACTGTGTGCCTAATATTGCCTCTGGAGTTGCAAGAACTGCATCAAAAGCCATTAGCAATATCTTAATGCCATTAGTATTAGAAATGGCTCAGAATGGTGGGGTGGACTATCTTTTGAAAACAAAGCCCGGAATCAGAAACGGTGTATATCTCTATAAAGGTTTAGTGACCAACCTCCACATAGCCAAAAGATTTGGATTGAAATATACAGATTTAGATTTAATCATCAGTACCATTGTTTAAAAAACTTGTAATCTTTCTATGAAAAGACGTACCAATAAAACCATAGCCGGTTATCATTTGTTGATGATACTTAGTGCCGTAGATTATAAATTTTCAATAGGTGGCGATATGGTTATTAGGGAATTTTTAGTAAAAGAATTTCCTTTTGAAATATCGTTAGACAAAGAAATGGCAGTCATCAGTGCATTGAAGTCTGATGAATGGGAATCTCATTTTTTGAAAAATATGGATGACTTTTATGATGATGCCACAGAAGAAGAGCGTTTAGAATTTTTACAATTTGCACTCAAACTCACCAAAGCTGATAATGTCATCACTCCAACAGAAAATTATTATTTAAACCTTTTATTTGACAGCTGGAATGTTGAAAATAAAGAGGCATAACTTTTTTCTGTAAAATGATAGGAGTCTTTGCTAAGAAAGTATTTTTATTGTAGTTTGAATTAGAATAAGTTGTATTTAAAGCCTAAAGGGATTGTTTAATAGATAATAATTTAAGCCCTAATGTTGTTTAAGCTTAACAAAAATCCATTGTTCAAATTGGCTCTAATCTTCTGTAGGTGGAGCAAAATAGAAAGAACAATTTACCATAAAACGGCTTCTATTATATGATATTTGTCATTTTAAGTCTATTTTTTAAAAAAACTTATGAAATAATATTTTTATTTCAATTTGTTTATATAACTTTGCACCATAAACTATAAGAATTGATTTTAAAAGAAGATATTCTTAGAAGTTGATTTTAATAACAAATTTTTTTTATCCTATAAGTAGCAACCTTTATCTATTCCATTTATGGAACGCCTGGAAATCAAAGTGATTCTTTTTTATGTCTTTTCAATTTTTTTCATATAAGTACTAAGTCTTTTAGGTAAAACCTAAATATATTCTATTGAAAAAATAGTTAAACTTTTATCAGGGCTACTTTATTAATTTTTCTACAATTTTTTTTATAATTTAAATACAACACAATGCAAGAAGGAAAAGTAAAATTCTTCAATGAAACCAAAGGTTTCGGTTTTATCACTCCAAATGATGGTACAGAAGATA
Organism: Edaphocola sp.; assembly: GCA_035444785.1. Taxonomy (GTDB): domain Bacteria; phylum Bacteroidota; class Bacteroidia; order Chitinophagales; family Chitinophagaceae; genus Edaphocola. The sequence continues at coordinate 12,001 of DAOMPL010000029.1, forward strand.
TTTTTGTACACGTAAGTGGTCTAACTACAAAAATCAGAGAAAATGATATCGTAGTTTACGAAGTTCAACAAGGTAAGAAAGGCCTTAATGCCGTAAACGTAAGATTAGCTTAATAATATAAGAAGTTCGAATAATATCATTAAAAAAAACAGACTATCAATTAATTGGTAGTCTGTTTTTTATTTTATGGGGTCATTTTAAATTGTAAACCCAAACTGACAGAATTGTTATAGTTGTTTTTTCCACTTTCATCATGGATAAATTTTGTAAGCCCTCTTCTGTATTCACCTATCGCATTTAAATAATCTGATAGATTAATACTTACCTGACCAATGAGCCCGATATCAATATTGTTAGTCTTCTTTGTTTGTAGCACAGATTTTTGTAAACTTGTTAAGGTTACTATTGGATTCTCTTTTAGTTGTAATTCTTTATTAATATTTTGGTAAATGTCCATTCCGGTTGCTAATGAAATCCTATTGTTGATTTTTGCACCAATTTTTGGACTAATACCAATACTAAAAATATTATTGCCATAGGTAACCGGAGTGTTGCCATCTGTTTGGATTTTATTGGCCAAGTTGCTGTTAAGTTGAGGTGTAGCCACTTTATCCAAACTTCCTTTTTCATTATAAACATAAAATACTTCTTCTGTGTTTTGAACATCAGAAAGTCTGGCGTTTATTGCTGTGGAAATAAAGAATCTATTGCCTAAATTTTTTATGAAGTTAGTATTTAAGTTTATTTGGTAACGCCCGGTAGAAGGTATTCCTGCTTTGATACCTGCTTCATATTGGAGCTTACTTATGTTGGCATAATTTTTGTCTTCCCAGTTGTTGTTTTCATTGGTTTGTGCAAAGATATCCGGATGAATTTGAAATGCAGGAAATATTACTTTTCTGTTTTTTTTCTTTTGAGTATTTTTTAAGGTAATAATTGCTTCCGGATTAATTAGCTTTAAGCTGTTAGAAATCTGGGAACTTACTAATAAGTTTATTGCTTGTAAGGGTGAAGATAAATTTCTTTCTATAAATTGTGTTTTATGGGTTTCTAATGTGTTTGATGAGGCAACTTGAAAGGCATTACTGTTTCGATGCATTTCACCCTTAATATGGCTAAAGCTATGGGTGTTTTTATTTGATTTTTTTTGTAATTGCTTATTGGGCTTAGGATAATCCTCTTTTTGAGAAAAGTGAGGAGGGGCTTTAGTTGTTTGTTGAGAAACAATTGGATATTTGTCATTTTTAAGAATATGTTTTTCATTTTGATTAAGAAAAATTACTCCTCCGGCTATCAATCCTATACCGGCAATGCTTGCTGCTAATTTATAATTCGATATTCCTAAGAAAGTGCCTATTGTTTTTCGGGAGTTGTTGGCAAAATTCTTTTTTTCCAATTCTTGGAATAATTTATTCCAGGATTCCTCATTAGGGCTATAATGTTCCTTTTCTAGTTTTTCTTTAATTTTTTGTTCAAAATTATCTTGTTTCATATCCTAATTGTTGAGTCGGCGTTAATAATAGTTTTTAATTTTTTTTTGGCCTCATGTAACAGCCAGTGGGAATAGTTTTCGGTGATGGAAAGTTCATTTGAAATTTCTTTATGGTTTAATTCTTCAAAAACAAAAAGATTAAATACCAACCTTTGTTTATCCGGAAGTTTTCTCATGATGTGCAAGACTTCGTCAGTGGAATATTTCTCAAGGGCATGATTGGCATTGCTTAATTTTTGTAAGTTTTCTAATGCTTCTATATCAGAAAAATGGTTATTGTTGATTTCATTCTTTTGAGCATTTTGAGCCCTTATTTTGTCTAGGCACAAGCGGGTCATCAATTTTTTTATCCAACCTTCAAAAGAGCCTTTGTATTCAAATTTATGCAAGTTGTCAAATATTTTAATAAAACCATCATGTACCCATTGCTCCGCATCTTCTTTGCTGTCGGCATATCTAATTCCTATTTTCATGAGTATAGGATAATAAGAATAATACAATTCCTTTTGCATAGCTGCATTACCGGCTATACATCCGTTTATTAAACGTTGAATTGGTTCATTGCTCAAATCCATTTATTGCTTATGGCTAATTCTTATTTTATTTATTTTGTTTTTTGTCAAAAAAATTATTATTGTAAAGATAGGCTTGTTTTTATTAATGACTAAATTTACTATCCTTTAAAAGTAAGACGAGATTTTGGATAAAAATATTAGGTTAAAATCAAAAAAGAGTGGAAAAAATTTCCACTCTTTACAAAATTGTTGATACTGTTTATTTTTTTAAATTTTTCAATATGGTTTGTGCTGCTGAATTTCCAGGTTCTATCTCTAATAATTTAGTTGCATATTCTATTGACTTTGCCTTGTCGTTCTTGGTATAGTAAAATAATGCAAGATATTGGTTGGCAAAGATTAAATCTTCTTGTTTTTTAGGATCGTTTTCACTTGCCTCAAATTTTAACCAGTCTGTTAAGGCTTTTTCTGCTTTGCCGGTTTTGGCCTCAGGGTCTTGTGCGGCATAGGTTCTTCCTAACCAAAAATGACCAATATGTTGTTCTGGAAATTTTTCATTAAATAGTTTGAAGCCTTCTTCTGCATTTTTATAGTTTTTGGCAAAATAAGCATAATAGCCGGCATTGAAATATTCTGTTGCAGAAGAACTAGGATAGGCTTTAACTAATTTGGCATACCATTCCGATACTTTTCCCCATTCTTTAGCTTCTTTATAACCTTCAATAATTTGCAGATAAACTTCTTCTTTATTTACATTACCGTTGGTTTCTGTATTTAATGCTTGAGTGAAATTGGTTTCTGCTTCAGCATTATATTTTGAAGCATTCAAGGAATCACTTTTTGCCAATCCACTATAAATCAAACCATAATAAAGGTAATCGTCGTATTTCAATTTTTCATTTGCCTTCATTGTATTTTTAAACGAGTTTAAGCTTGCCAAAGCATTTTGATAATCTTTGGTTTGGTATTGAGCAAACGCTAATCCTCTGTATAATGATGGTTTTTTCTTTCCTTCACCAGCATTGATCAATTCACTATAAATTTTTTGAGCTCCTGAATAATCTTTGGTTAAGAATAATATATTACCGTATTTTAATTGATCTTCGGGTGACTTGTCTGAATATTTAAGATATTCTTCAATGTTCTTTTTTGCAAGATCATAAGAGCCATTTCTATAATAAGCATTGGCCAAGTCTCCATAAGGAAGCGGGTTAGAGGCATCAGCTTCTTTTGCTTTGTTGTAATTGTTTAAGGCTTCTTTATAATTTTTTGCCCTCATCCAAAGTTCTCCCTGACGGGCATAGGCTAAAGATTTAAATTTATCTTTTGCTATTAAAGCATCTAATACGTTTACAGCCTGACCGTTACCAGTACCTGTATTCTTTTTTAATAAGCCATCTGCCAATCCCAATAATACCTCTGGCTCATCTTTGCTTCTTTCCTTGGCTGTCTGATACCAAGTTAATGCCTCGTCAATTTGAGTGGCATTATCGCTATAGGTAATGGCATCAGCTGCAACTTTTAATTTATTCCAATCTCTTTTTTTGGCATCTTTTACGATGTTTTGTAATAATTCAAAAGCTTGGCTGTTTTTCCCTTCTGCATACAATACTCTTGCCATACCGGATTGATTCATATAGTCCTCCGGAAATGTGGCGAAAACGGCTTTTGCAGCTTCAATTTTATTTTGACCTAAAAGAGAAAGACCATAATTGTAATTTGCTTCCGGATTGTTAGCAATTAAAGGTTTTAGAGCATCCTCAGCACTTTTGTATTTTTCAAATGATAATAATTTTTTTCCTTGTTCTAAACTCTGAGCATTTACATCATAAACCATAACGGTGGCCGTTGATGCGGCTAAAGCTATCCAAAATGTCTTCATATTATATTTTGTTTTATTGAAAATTAAATTTTTACTGTATTTGATTGATATTTAAAATTAAGGTTTAATTTCTACATCTCTTATCTCAAGAGAAACGTTTAGCGGAACTAGTTTGGCTTTGTTAATGATGAGTTGCCCTTGTTCGCTTGTTATAAAATTGGCAAAACCGGTTGCCAGATTCGATTCTATTCTACTAATAAAATATATTTTTCTTGAATAAGGATATTGTTTTAAGGCTATAGGAGCTTGATAAGGCAATACAAACTTATTCATGGTGTCATTTGTTAATGGCACTACTGTAATGTTTTTCTTGAAACTGCCATACCCTGTACTCGCTTCAGGATCAAAAGCTTGTGACATTCCAATAAAGCCCATCGCATCTTTGTTTTTGGAAACGTAATCTATCACCTCATCACTATTTTTTACCGCAAATACATCAGGAGAAAGACTAGCACCTTTTAAAATAGAATCAGAAACATAACGGGCAATGCTGCCATTTTTATTGTCAAAAATAATCTGGTATTTTCTTGCAAATTTTCCTTGCAATATATTGGAAACCATTCCAGTAGTCATTTTTTTATCTTCAGACTCATTGTTTACGATAACCGCAATGCCGTCTTTAGCAAATGCCATACTTCTAACAAAAATTTCTTTTGCTTCTAATCTTTTTTTCTCTTCCGGACTGATATCTCTTGTGGTGATTATCATTTGGGCTTTTCCATCAAAAAGTTGTTGCATTACTTCTGATTCTGGAAGAAATAAGGTGTCAAATTGAGTATTTGGATAAGAGGAGTCAAACACTTTTACCTCTTGAACCATAACAGGTTTGAAGCTTTCGTCCACAGCTAAAGTTAATTTTCCTGAAGTATAAGCTTCCATACTTTCTTTACTCACAGAAGAAGGCTGATTGTTACAAGCAACCATAAACAATACTGTTGCTAAGAATATATTATTTAATATTGTCTTTTTCATGTCGAAATATCTTGCAATAATACGATTATTAGTATTTTCTATGAAGAAAATAATAAAATTTAACATCTTTATTTTTTATTATTAGACTGAAAGCAATCAGAAATCCATAATTTTTTTATTCTAAATTATGTTAAACCTATTTTAATATGCGGTTTTAGATATATTACGTTTATGCTTCTTCGTTCATTTTTTAGAAAAAGTGTTAGTGGTAAACCAGAGCATTAGGTGAGCCAATAAAAATATGTTGCTTCTTGCTTTCAAATGGCTGGTCTTATGGTCTTCAATGCGTATAAAAAAAATAAATGTAACATTTCTTGTGTATAAATTTTGTCATAAAATTATTGGATTAGTTTTTTAAATAAATATTAAGATTGGTTTTCGTAAATTTGTGATTATTAATTAATTTTTTAAATATTTAGGATATGTCAACTATTAAATTTCATGGTGAAGAAGTGCATACCATTGGTAATTTACCTTCAGTAGGTTCAAATGCAAAAGATTTTAGTTTAACTTCCACTAAATTGGAAACTAAAACTTTGGCAGATTATAAGGGAAAAAAAGTTTTATTAAACATCTTTCCGAGCGTAGATACCGGCGTATGTGCTACTTCTGTTAGAAGTTTTAATGAAAAAGCGAGTCAAATGAACAATACTGTTGTGGTGAATGTTTCCAAAGACTTACCATTTGCTATGAACCGTTTTTGTGCTGCAGAAGGTTTGAATAACGTAGAGAATCTTTCTGATTTCAGAGGTACTTTTGGTAATGATTATGGAGTAACGCTTACCGATTCTGCATTGCAAGGGCTATTAAGCCGCGCGGTAGTAGCTTTAGATGAAAGCGGAAAGGTGATTTATACAGAGCAAGTTCCAGAAATTGGTCAAGAGCCTAATTATGAAGCGGCATTGAATGCCTTGAAATAGTATTTCAATTGAAAATTTTAAACAGGAATATTCTTTAATTGGATATTCCTGTTTTTTTTTGGGGGGGAGACATAAGTGAATAAAAGATGTGTTATTAATAGGAGCTTCCTTTTTGTATCGGCAAATATTGATTACTTTTGAGTGTTAAAATACAAAGAAATTTTTTATGAGTTCACAATCAAAATTAGCTACTTTAGAAAAAGAATATAGCCAATCTAAAACAGAAGAAGAGCGGTTAAGTATCTTTTCGGATATTATTTTAGAAATTAGAAATGATGATGCCGATAAGGCTTTAGAAATGACTGAAGAACTCATGCAACGTTCTAAAGCAATTAATTATTTAGCCGGTATCGGGAATGCCTATAATCACAAAGGGGCTTGCTTTTGGATAAAAGGAGATTATGAAGAAGGTTTGGATCAATTGGCAGAAGCCTTTTCCATTGCCAGAGACCTGGAAGACGCTTCATTGGAAGCAAAAGTATTAAATAATTACGGTAGGATTTATAGAGAGTTAGGCGATATCACCAATGCTCTAGTACATTTTGAAGAAGCATTGGAAATTAATGAAAAAAGAAATAATATTGTCAATCAATCTATTAACCTTACCAATATTGCTAACCTTTATCAAGATTTATCAGATTATGATACCGCATTGGAATATGCCCTTAGGGCCAAACCCATTTTTGAGAACGAACAAGACCCTGCAAAATTAATTAGTAACTATAATACACTTGCAAATATCTATTATTGGAAGGAAATGTATCCCGAAGCACTGGATTATTTTGAAAAACTATTAGCACTAACAGGGGAGAACTCTCCCAATATGGCTATGGCTAATAGTGGTTTAGGAAAAGTATATTTTAAAACCAAAGAATTTGATAAGGCAGCACATTATTTGGATTTAGCATTAAGTCAGGCAACACAAACCAAAAATTATGAAATTGAAATCCTGGCCAAATTTTATAAAGCTTATTTATATGAGAGCACTGGCAACGTTGAGGCTGCCCTTCAATACTATCATGAATCTTTTGAGTTAGCCACCGAATTGTCCAGAAAACAGGACTTAGTGAGTATTCATGAAAGACTATCTGAAATTTATGGAAACTTGAATGATATCCCTAAAGCTTATTATCATTTAAAAGCTTATGAGCAATTAAAAGAGGAAGTCTTTCATCAGAAGACTTATGAAAAAATGCGAAATCTTCAAATCAAAAATAAAATTGAAGTTGCCAAAAAAGAAAAAGAAGTTGCCGAAAAGACAGCTATGCTCAAACAGCAATTCATGGCAAATATGAGTCACGAAATAAGAACACCAATGAATGCTATTGTTGGCATTACCCATTTGTTGATTAAAATGGAAACCGACCCTGAGCAAATGAAATACTTAAATTTGATTCAAAGAAGTGCAGATAATTTGTTGGTGATTATTAATGATATTTTAGACCTTTCTAAGATAGAAGCCAATAAAATTGTAATTGAATCTATTCCTTTTTCTTTAAGGGAACTTTTACATGCCCATCAAGAAATGATGAAAGTGAAGGCAGAAGAAAAACATTTAGACTTTGAAGTTTTGGTGGAAGGTAGTGTGCCTGATAATTTGATGGGAGACCCCACAAGACTCAACCAAGTTTTAATCAATTTGGTTGGCAACGCTGTTAAGTTTACAGATTCTGGAAGTGTAAAAGTAAAAGTAGTCCTGAAGAATGCTTCTAATAATATGGTCAATATTAAATTCTCAATTATTGATACCGGAATAGGAATATCTAAACAATATATCAATACTATATTTGAAAGCTTTACACAGGCCGGTACAGATACTGCCCGTAAGTTTGGTGGCACTGGTTTGGGGCTTACTATCTCTAGGCAACTGGTGGACTTGATGAAGGGTAGGATAGAGGTGGACAGCGAATTGGGGCAAGGTACTACCTTTAATGTTTCTATCCCTTTTATTCTAGCTGATAAAATGGTCAAAACCAACACAGAGGATGTAGATATAGCACAATTAAAACAAAATCTAAAAGGTGCCAAAGTATTGCTGGTAGAGGATAATGAATTTAACCAAATCGTTGCTATGGATACCCTTAAAGCTGAAATTGCCGATTTGAATATTGACCTTGCCGAAAATGGTAAAGAAGCTATTGATAAAATTCTTGCTAATGATTATGACGTGGTTTTAATGGATATTTTAATGCCGGTAATGGATGGCATAGAAGCCACAAAGTATATCAGAAAGCAACTACCTGAACCTAAAAAAAATATTAAAATAGTGGCAATGACTGCCAATGTTTTGCAAGATGATGTCAAAAATTATTTTGAAATAGGAATGAATGCTTATGTGGCAAAACCTTTTCAAATTAAAGACCTCCTTTTAGCCTTATATACCCATTCCCAACCCGAAAAGAATAATGATAATGAACAGCAGGCATCCAAGACATTATTACTTCCTGAAAAAATTACTGATATGGACTTTTTGACTAAATTTACTTCTGATAACCAAGAAAAAAGAAATAAATATATCAATATGTTTTTGGAAAACTGTCCTAAGTTATTAAAACGAATCAATGAAGCTTTGGAGCAAAAAGATTTTGAGTCGATGAAGGTGGCGGCCCATTCGCTTAAACCTCAAATGGGTTATATGGGTATTAAAGAAGAGGTAAGCAATATTTATTTGATAGAGCATTCTGCTGCAGAACAACAAGCCGAAGTATTGCCGGCACTTATCAAACATTTGAATAAAGTGGCTGACATGGCTTATTCAGAATTAAAACAAATCTTAAATTCAAACAATTAATTATCAAATTAAATCTGGAAATATGATGAAGCTAATCGTTAAAACATTGATATTTTGTGGTATTGCAGTTTTGAGTGCTTTTGGGACTAATGCACAAAATAAAAGCTTATTGAATAGGTTTTACATAGAAGTAGGCCCTCTTCGGGGTTATAATTACCTGTTACCTTCTTATAGAGAAAAAAATTTTACTAGAGGTTATGCGAATAATGGGTTAGGCCCTACAGGTCTTTCCTTAGGTATAGTAATAGGTAACGAGAACTATCAGGGTAAAGCAAGATTTATTTATAACGGTGCAGATATTTCTGAAGTTGATTGGTTTGGGTTTGACTTGATGGTAGGTAAAATAAGACATTATAATGCTTTTGCTTTAGAAGCAAATATTGGTTTAGGATATCATTCCTTTGGTTATTCGAGACATTCTCCTTATAATGATTACATATCTTTTAATCAAATAGGCTTAAATGCAGAGATTGGTGCACAAGTCAAAACTTTGGTGGGTGGACTTTCGCCCTATGTTTTTACCAGTTTTAATTTAAAAGGTTGTAATATCGGTTTGGGTGTCAAGTTGTTATTAGGAAAACCCGGTTATACTCGAAAAGAGAAAAAGCGATTGTTTGCTGAAAAAGAATTATCTTTCTCCCACGGTCTAAAAGTATCCCTTGAAGCAAAGAGTCCCCACAACAGTGCAACTTCCGTTTCCTTTTGACAATGTAAAATTGAAGCAACAATTATTTATTAACCATGAGAGTTTATTAACACAAAACTTCTGAAATTAAAATTAAGTTGAAAAAATGTCAACTGAATTCATGTGGCTTCAAAATACTAACAATTAATTTTTAGATAAAATGTATGATTAGGATAAAACGAATCGTTAAAACATTGATTTTTTGTGGGATTGCCGTTTTGAGTGCCTTTGGAGCTCATGCACAAAATAAAAACCTATTAAATAGGTTTTACCTCGAAGCGGGTCCTCTTCGGGGTTATAATTTTCTGTTTCCTTCTTACAGAGATTCAAATTTTACTAGAAATCATGCGAGTAATGGGTGGGCTCCTACAGGTTTTTCCTTAGGTTTAGTGATAGGAAATGAAAACTATCAGGGCAAAGCAAGGTTTTTTTATAACAGCTCTAATATTTCTGAAATTGATTGGTTGGAGCTTGACTTGATGGTAGGTAAAATAATAAATTATGATGCTTTTGCTTTAGAAGCTAATGTTGGTTTAGGATTTCATTCCTTGAGTTTTTGGCAAAATGCTCGTGTAGTCAAGTCTTTTGACCCAATAGGCCTAAATGCAGAGGTTGGAGCACAAGTCAGAACTTTGGTGGGTGCCCTTTCGCCTTATGTTTTTTCCAGTATTAATTTAAAAGGCTATAGCATTGGTTGGGGTATTAAGTTGTTATTAGGAAAACCCGGTTATACCCGAAATGAGAAAAAGCGATTGTTTGCTGTTGAACCTTAACCGTTCGTTGTTTGGATAAAAATTGCTTTTAATAATAAGTCTAATATTAAAACTCAAAGGGTTTTGTATATTTGCAATCTTTTTAAAATAGGAGTAGCCGGTTAATGAAATTAAAATCATTAGAAATAAAAGGCTTTAAGTCTTTTGCAGATAAGACCAAAATATTATTGGACAATCCCATAACCGGGATTGTAGGGCCCAATGGATGTGGAAAGTCTAATATTATCGATGCCATCAGATGGGTCATCGGAGAGCATAAAATTAAGGCATTACGTTCTGACAACTTGGAAGATTTAATCTTTAATGGTTCCAGAAGTCGTGCCTCAAGTGGTATGGCAGAAGTTTCGCTTACTTTTGAAAATACCAAAAACCTTTTACCCACAGAGTTTACAACGGTTACCATTACTAGGAAGTTTTATAGAAGTGGAGAGAGTGAGTATCGTTTAAATGATGTGGCATGCCGATTAAAAGACATCCACAACCTATTTTTGGATACCGGTGTCAGTAACGATTCTTATGCGATTATCGAATTGGCTATGGTGGATGATATTATCAAAGATAAAGAAGGAAGTCGCCGTAGAATGCTAGAACAAGCTGCCGGAATCTCAATTTATAAAACCAGAAAAAAAGAGGCCAAAGCCAAACTGGATGCTACCCAGCAAGATGTGGACAGAATAGAAGATTTGTTGTTTGAAATTAACAATAATCTTAGAAGTTTAGAAGGTCAGGCAAAAAAAGCAGAACGATATTATAATATTAAAAATGAATATAAAGAGGTAAGTATTGAATTGGCAAAAGTATCATTAGAAACTTTTAACGACCAATATCAATCCCTTAATGACCAAACTGAAAAAGAAGCAGATAGAAAAATAGCACTCGATGCTGCTTTAGCCGGTGATGAAGCCGAAATTGAGGCCAATAAGGTGAAGCTTACTCAAAAAGAACATGAATTACATGGTCTGCAAAAGCGTTTTAATGAATTGGTCGCTGCAATTCGTCAACTCGAAAGTGATAAACGCCTCGCTGCACAACGATTAGATCATTTAAAAGATAGAGAAAAAAGTCTAAGTGACTTTCTAATGAATGCCGATGGTCAGTTATTATTATTGACTGAAGCCATTGAATTGTCTAAAAACAAATGGGAACAAGAGCAAGAAAACCTTTTAGATGCACAGGAAATATTGTCTAATAATAGGGACAATATGGAAGATAAAAGATTGGATTATGATGAAAAGAAAAAAGCTTTGGATGAGCATAGAACTGCATTTCAAGAGGTACAAAGAAAGCAATTCGATATTGAAAAAATTGTTGCTATTGCCGATTCTTCTATGGTAAACATTCAAAGAAGTCTTCAGCAATTATTGGAAGACCAAACCCAACGTAGTGGCCAAATTCAGAATGCACAAACCGAAAAACTACAATTAGAAGAAGAATTAGAATTCCAAAGAAAGGAACTTGAAACTTTAATCGCTGATCAAGAAAATATCAAATCTAAAATTTTAAATAGCCAAGAACAATTAGAAACTTTAAGAAGTCAATCGGTTTCAGAAAACAGAACTTTGGATGCCAAACGTAACGAGTTTGACCTTTTGCAGTCTTTGGTGAGTAACTTAGAAGGTTATCCAGAAAGTATTAAGTTTTTAAGTAAGCAAAAAGACTGGGCTAAGGACATACCTTTGCTTTCAGATGTTTTTGTGGTGCAACCGGAATACAAAACTGCTATTGAAAATATTTTAGAGCCTTACCTCAATTATTATGTTTGTAATACTTGGCAGGAAGCCTATAACGCTGTTCAACTTTTGGAAAGTAACCAAAAAGGGAAGGCGTCATTTTTTGTTTTAGAGGCCATTAAGAATCCGATTTCCAATAATTTTGCTCAAAATAATAAGGATCTTTTACCCGCTTTAAGCTTGGTGAATATTGATGATAAGTATAAAAATCTTGGAGACCACTTGTTGGGTTATGTTTTTGTAGCTATTCAAGAAGATATTTTATTTCAAAATGATATAGTTGACAATCTGGTTGTTATAAATCAGAAAGGTAATGTATTACGGGGTCAATATCATTTGTATGGTGGCTCTTTAGGTAAGTTTGAAGGGAATAAGATAGGTCGTGCCAAAAACTTAGAAATACTTCAAATTGAAATTCAAAATCTGTTAAACAGCACCAAGTCCATAGCAGAGGCTATTGAAAATAAAAAAAATGATATTGCTGGATTTAGTTCAAGTTTAAAGGATAAGGCAATAGAACAAACAAAAGTAAATATCCAAAATTTACAAAATAAAGTGTTTGCCCTTCAACAAAAGATGGAACATTTGCAGCATTCCGAACAAAGTGGAGCAACCAGAATTGCAGATTTGGAAGAGCAGTTAATGGAAATGCGAAGCAATACCGGAAATCAACAGGATGATTTAAGCACTATCAACCAAAGGCTTTCAGAAATTTTGGATAAAATAAAACATTCAGAAACAGAATTTCAAATGATTGAAACAGAATATAATATTTCTGTTCAACAATATAATAACCAGAATCTTGAAATTACCCGTCAGCAAAGTAAGATAGAAAACTTTAAACAAGAATACAATTTTAAAAATAATCAACTCGCTGAGCTTCAAAACCAAATCACTCAAAATAAAAATCAATTACAAGAGGTGAGTGGTTTAATAAGTGAAACCAGCGGAAAATTAAATTTTGGCGATAATGAATTGTATGATTTACTACAACAAAAAGAATTAGATGAAAAATCGCTTTCTGAAAAAGATCGCTTGTATTATGAGTTAAGAAACAGTATCAGTGAGCATGAAAGCCGAATCAGCCGTCAACGTAGGGAAAGGGATCAGTCGGATCAACTATTGAACAGCTTAAAAGAAAAGCTGAATGAGATGAAACTCCAAGTTGCAGGTTTAAAAGAACGTTTACATGTAGAGTTTAAAGTAGATTTAGATGAAGTTTTAGAGCAGGAAAGAAGTACCGAACAGTCGCTGGAAGAACTACAAGAATCGGCAGATAAACTAAAAAAGCGTTTAGAAAATATAGGAGAAATTAATCCAACTGCTATAGAGGCTTATCAGGAGATGAAGGTAAGACATGATTTTATACAAGATCAAAAGCAAGATTTAGAGCAAGCTAGAGATACCTTGATTGCTACCATAGAAGAAGTGGAAAACACTGCCAACCTTCGCTTTAAAGAAACATTTGATAAGGTAAGAAAGAATTTTGAAATTGTTTTTAAAGCTTTGTTTACAGAAGAAGATAATGCAGACCTTAGGCTAACAGATGAACAAAATATAGCAGAAAGTGGTATAGAAATTTATGCCCAACCTAAAGGAAAACGCCCTAGTACTTTAACCCAATTGAGTGGTGGGGAGAAAACGCTAACCTCTACTGCTTTTCTTTTTGCTATTTATCTAATAAAACCTGCTCCTTTTTGTATTTTAGATGAGGTAGATGCACCTTTAGATGATGCTAATGTGGGTAAGTTTACTCAGATGATACGCAAGTTTAGCGATAATTCACAGTTTATAATGGTGACACACAATAAACAAACTATGGCATCTGTAGATGTGATTTATGGTGTTACCATGCAGGAAGCAGGAGTTAGCAAATTGGTGCCGGTGGACTTTAGGAGTTTGAATTAAGGGTTTGTATTTTTTGTAAAAAGGCTATCCTAAATGATAAAGGATAGCCTTTTAATTAATTCAATTTTATTTCTTCGTCCGTATTTCGGTCGATAAAAGTATATTTTGTAATCGGATAATCGTTATTAGCTCTTACCTTCAACCATAGCTTATATTTCCTATACCATTTCCATTGTAAGGTATTGAACAGTTTGCCGTGTTTTAAATAGGCTAACATCATAGGATGACTTACCAAGGTCAGTTTCTTGTGTCCCTGATTGATTAAGAAGTTCAAGTCTTTTTCTATTTCATCTGTAATCAAAATACTGGCTTCAATTTTACCGGTTCCGTTACAAGTAGGGCATACTTCTGTAGTGGTAATTTTTATTTCTGGTCTTAAACGTTGTCTGGTGATTTGCATTAGACCAAACTTAGAAATTGGCAACACGGTATGTCTGGCTCTATCATTACCCATAAATTTTGTCATGGCATCGAAGAGCTCTTTACGGTTGTCTGGAAGCTTCATGTCGATAAAATCGATGATGATGATGCCACCAATATCTCTGAGTCGGAGTTGGCGGGCAATTTCTTCAGCTGCCTCTAAATTGGTTTTTAAGGCACTGGCTTCTTGGTTGGCTTCAGCTGCACGGGTACCGCTGTTTACGTCCACCACGTGCATAGCTTCTGTATGCTCAATGATGAGGTAAGAGCCACTGGGCATATTGACAGTCTTGCCAAAAGAGGCTTTTACTTGTCGGGTGATGCCGTAATTGTCAAAAATGGGTTGCTCTTGTTGATAAAGATGCACAATGTTTTCTTTATCCGGAGCTATTTTGGATATATAATCCTTGGTGTCTCCCATAATTTCCTTATCATTCACTACGATATTGGAAAAACTGTCATTAAGCAAATCTCTGATGATAGAGGTAGTTTTGTTTTCTTCACTCAAGATTCTTTGAGTTGGCACGGCACCTTTCAAGTTTTTCTGGATGCTTTTCCAAGTATTGGTTAAATCGGTAAGGTCAGCATGAAGTTCTGCTGTGTTTTTACCTTCAGCTGCAGTACGCACAATAATCCCAAAGTTTTTGGGTTTTATGCTCTCAACAATTTTTTGTAACCTCTTTCTTTCCTCACCGGAATAAATTTTCCTGGAAACATTTACGAAATTATTAAAAGGAGTCAAAACCACAAATCTACCCGGCAAGGAGAGTTCGCAGCTTAAGCGGGGGCCTTTGTTGGAGATAGGTTCTTTTAATATTTGAACTAAAATCTCCGGTTTTGGGTTTAAAACATCGGTTATCTTACCGGTTTTTAATATTTCAGTTTCGTTTTTAAAATTGCCGAAATCAAAACCTTCAGGATGTGTATCAAATCGGGCAACTTGTGTAAATTTAATCAAGGAGCGCACGTATGGGCTCAAATCGGTATAATGGAGAAATGCGTCTTTCTCGAAGCCTACATCTACAAATGCAGCATTTAGTCCGGGCATCAGTTTTTTTACTTTACCCAGATATAAATCACCAACAGCAAAAGCTTTATTGTTTTGCTCGTAATGTATTTCAACAAGTTTTTTGTCTTCTAATAACGCAATTGCAACTCCGTTATCCGATGCATCAATTACCATTTCTTTGTTCATTTGAAAAATAGTTTTTTGTACATCAAAACACTCCGGGCGTTTTCACCAGCCGGAATTTTCGGTTTATCTTTTTAAGTAATTAAATAGGCATACATACAGGTTTTTGAAAAATAAAAATTCAAAAGAAATGATGGTATGCACTTAAAAGGATAGCAATAATTTGGTTTATACTTCAACGATAGCATCACATTTTTAATATGAATGCCGTCCTATCATGTAAACACAAATACAGACATCTTTTTTAGAAAAGATATCTGTATTTCACTTGTCTAAAAAAATCTTTTAGAAAAGTAGTATGAGCTACTTTCCTATTTTTTTGATTTATGACGATTCTTTCTTAAACGTTTTTTACGTTTATGAGTTGCTATTTTATGACGTTTTCTTTTCTTACCACAAGGCATAATCTATATATTTTATTTAATGAATAATATTGTTTTTATTTTTAAGCTTTTTCGAATGATGCTATGTAGTTTTCAATTTCCTTGTCAAATTCCGGTCTGTTGATTAGTTTTTTGGCAATTCTAAAATGTTCTACAGCTTTATCAAACTTTTTTTGTTCTTTGTATGCTTCCCCTAAAATCAAATGAGCTTCTGCATTATTTGGAGCTACTTTAAGTGCTAATTCGGCCCTCTCTATGGCTTTATCTGCTTGATTGGTTTGTAATGACATTTTACCCAAAGTGATTTGAGCATCTATATTTTGAGGGTTTCTGTCAGCCAGATCTCTAATTTTCACGATACCGTTCATCATGTCTCCTTGGTTAATCATTGCCAAGCCTAAGCCCAATGCCGCACTGTCATTTTTTGGATTTATGGTTACTACATTTTTCAAAGAAGCTACTTGTCCATTTGCAAAAAGCTTGCTTACAGCCGGATTGGAGGCATTTGAAAAACCTTCTTCGTACAAATGGGCAGCAAAGATAAGTATCTTTTCAGAATTTTCCAAATTTCCTGCAATTTCAAAATAATGTGCTGCGATTCCCTTCTGACCAATAGCCAACCATTTCTTTCCTAAGGATTCGTAAGCAGTAAATTTTTGTTTATTGTCAGTAGCAGTATTTGTTTGATTCTCAATGTTTTCAACTTCTGCTCTTACTTGTGGAGAAAGAATTTTCTTTTTAATATCAGCAAGTAATGAATCAAAATCTGCGGCAGGAGCATTCATCGGACCACCCATCATCGGAGCATTTGAAGCTTCCTCCTTATGTTCGTGTCCATCATGATTTTCTTTTTCTTTTTGAGGCTTTACATTGCTAGTGCCAAAATAAATACCTATCACAGCTAATACAGCTATTACGGATGCTAAAATTTGTTTTGAATTCAAGACTTTGAAAATTTTGTGCGAAGTTATTAAACTATTTCAAATAATCACACTCCTTTCAATTTATTAGAAAAGGTTTAGCAATTTTATTACAAAAATGAATAGCTTTTAAGATTATAGTAAAATTAAGCTTTCTTTTCTAATGAATTAGATTCCATTTGATATTGACTTTTTTTGTCTTTTCAAAAAAGAATAATAGTTATTTTTAAATAAGTCGAGGGTCGTTTTTTTAGGAAGAAAGTCTTTTTTATTGTTTTTTATAAAAAATCATTTTCTCTGAAATAATAAGAATTGGATATTTTTCGTTTATTTTGACGAATTATTATGCAATACTTTAGAATTTTTATTATTACCGCTTTAAGCTCCTTTTTAGGGAATAACATTTTTGCTCAAACAGCAACATTAAAGGGAAGGATAACCGAAGATGGCGACCATCCTATTTCTGATGTAAGTATCGGTATCGCCAAAAGCAATGATTTTGTTATTTCTGATTCACTAGGATTTTACTCCATTACGATTCCTGCCGGGAAAAAAATGGTAATCATAGCCTCTGCCTTTGGTTTTGAATCCAAACCATTTTCTGTTAATTTAAAAGAAGGAGAGGTTGCTATTAGAAATATCTTTTTAGAAAGTAATGGTTCTATGCTTCAAGGTGTGGAGATAAAAGCCGAAAAAAATAGAACTCAAACAGGTAATATTACAATCAATACCAAAAATTTAGATAAAATGCCAAGTACTATTGGTGGTATTGAAGGACAGTTGAAAGTTTTGGTAGGAAGTCGTAATGAATTGAGTGCCCAGTATAATGTCAGAGGTGGAAACTTTGATGAGAATTTGGTATATGTCAATGATTTTGAAATTAATAGACCCTTTCTGGTAAGGAGTGGACAGCAAGAAGGCTTGAGTTTTGTTAATACCGATTTGGTGAGTAAGGTAGATTTTTCTATCGGTGGGTTCCAGGCACGATATGGCGATAAGATGTCTTCTGTTTTAGATGTTCAATATAAACAGCCCGAAAAGTTTGCAGGTTCTTTCTTGGCTAGCTTTTTAGGATTTCAGGCTCATGTTGAAGGTAGCAATTCTAATAAAAAACTAAAATATCTTTTCGGATTTCGTCAAAAGTCTAATAAATATCTTTTACAGGCACAACCGACCAAAGGGGTTTATAATCCTTCTTTCTCTGACCTGCAAGCATTAGTTAACTATAAATTTTCAAAAAAATTAGAAATGGAATTTATAGGTAACTATGCACTGAATAAATTTAATTTTTTACCTGAAAAATCAAGAACCGCTTTTGGATCTGCTACCGAGGCATTAGCCTTTACATCAAATTATTCCGGTGGCGAGGTGGATAAGTTTGATAATACTTTTGGAGGTCTTTCATTGACTTATAGTCCAAATGAAAAAGTGAAATTAAAATTATTGGCAAGTGCTTTCTCTTCTTATGAGCAGGAAACTTTTGACATCATGAATGAATATATGTTGTCTGCCGTGGAGCTCAATTTAGGTTCTGCAAACTTAGGGGAAGACCTGTACAGCTTAGGTTCCGGAGCAATACACCGGTATGCCAGAAATTTTTTAAATGCGAATGTTTCCAATATTAAATTTTTGGGCAGCTTAAAGCAAAAAAGACATTTTATTAGTTATGGAGTTGGGTTTCAAAATATTGGTATAGAAGATAGGTTGTTGGAGTGGGAGCGTAGAGATAGTGCAGGATTTACTGTTCCATACGATGTTTCAGCTATCAATATGTACAAGTTTTTATTTGCAAATAATAATTTGAATTATAATAAAGCAGATGCTTTTATTCAAGATAATATCGTTTTGAATAATGCTTATGATATGGTGCTTACTTTAGGCTTACGCAGTACTTATAATTTTTTAAATAAGGAATTATTGTGGAGCCCTAGGGTTAATTTTGCTTTTAAACCGAAATGGGCAGAAAATATTCTTTTTAAAATGGCTGTGGGTATTTATGACCAACCTGCCTTTTATAGAGAAATGCGTCAGCCCGTTGGTAACTTGAATACAGATTTAAAAGCCCAGAAATCAGCACATTTTGCCATGGGGATGGATTATAATTTTATTGCACTTAATGAAAGGCCTTTTAAATTGACTGCAGAACTTTTTTATAAAAATCTTTGGGATTTGGTGCCTTATGATTACGATAATGTTCGTATTCGATATGCCGCCAATAATAATGGAGTGGGCTATGCTTATGGTGGTGAAATAAGGTTGTTTGGTGATTTGGTAAAAGATTCAGAATCTTGGATTAGTTTAGGGTATTTAAAGACAATGGAAAAAATATTTAATCCATTGACACAACAATATGGCAATTACCAGCCCAGACCTACTGATGGTAGGATTACATTTGGTGTTTTTTTCTCTGATTATTTGCCACAAAATCATAATTTCAAAGTTTATTTAAATATGATGTATGCCACAGGTCTCCCCGTTGCATTACCTGAAAAAGATTTTGAACGTAAGGGCAGTTTCCGTATTCCTGACTATCAACGTGTGGATATTGGATTCTCTGCCTTGTTGATGGATGGCGCCAATGCAAAAATTGGTTATTATAGCTTGTTTAAAGGAATCAAGTCTATCTGGGCAAGCTTTGAAGTGTTTAATCTATTAGGCTTTAGCAATACGCTTTCTTATGAATATATAGAATCTATGAATAATAATTATAAGTTCTTTGTTCCAAATCGATTGACCAATCGTTTGTTGAATTTAAAATTGGCATTTAAATTTTAGTTTTTTTGTGTTAGCGTTTTTTTTGCAAATTAGTTGGCAGGAATATTTAGGAGTTTTCTTGTCCATGATTCAGGTTTTACTAGCTAGAAAAAACAATCCTACTAATTATTTATTTGGAATTGGAGGTGTTTTGCTGACCATGTATATTATGTTTCATGCCAAGTTATATGCCGAATTTACTTTGAATTTATACTACTTGGTCATGAGTATTTACGGTTGGTATATTTGGAAATGGGGCAAGGAACATCATCAAAAACCAATTTCGACCGCTACAAAAACAGATTTGATAAAGGTAATCTCAATAATTATATTGAGCTTTACTCTTTCCTTTTGGATATTAAAAAATTACACCAATACAGATGTTCCTGTTTGGGATGCTTTAGTGAGTGCTTTCGCTTGGGCGGGTATGTGGCTAATGGCAGAGCGTAAAGTTGAGAATTGGTGGGTTTTAAATGTTTCCAATTTGATTGCAATCCCATTGATGCTCCATAAAGAGCTTTATTTATATGCTTTTTTGAGCGTTTTTTTATTTGTGGTGGCAATCTTAGGTTTTGTTAATTGGAAAAAAATAATGATGGAAAATGATCAAAGTCAAACTAATTGGGATTTTGATAAAAATAAATTTGGTTAAAAGATATTATAAGTATAATTTTGCAATCTTAAAATATATTTTCTAATAAGCATGCTTAGGACCATGCAAAAAAATTAATAAAAATGAGAAAAGACATTCATCCAAAAGAGTATCGTTTTGTAGTATTTAAAGATATGTCTAATGACAGTGCTTTTTTAACTAAATCAACTGCAATCACCTCTGACACTATCGTTTGGGAAGATGGTAATGAGTATCCATTGGTAAAAGTGGAGATTTCTAATACCTCTCACCCTTTTTATACCGGTAAAAATATGTTGGTGGATACTACAGGTCGTATCGATAAATTTAAAAAGAAATACGCAAAGAAATAATATTGCTAATATTAAAAAAAAAGCTGCCAAATATATTTGGCAGCTTTTTTAATTTTATGATTTTTTAGTTTTATGCTTTTTTAGTTTTTCTTTTTTTCTTTTTCTTAAACTCTTGTTCTTCTACTTCCGCCTCTTTCATTAATGCCTTCCAGTTGTTTTCTTTCACGTCTTTGGTGAAAACAATGGTGTCCATATAGTCTTCTTTATCAATTGTCAATTCATGGATTTCCTTACCGAGGTAATGCTCTATTTCTTTTAGTTTTTCTTTTTCTTCCGGGGCAGAGAAGGAGTAGGCATACCCTTTAGCCGTTCCCCTGCCTGTACGACCTACTCGATGTACATAATTTTCTACTTCATCCGGTAAATCATAATTTACTACAAAATCAACATTTGGAATATCTACTCCTCTTGCATTCAAATCTGTGGTGATGAGTAGTTTGGTGGCACCGGAGCCAAATGATTCCATGGTATGTTTCCTTTCGTCCTGCTCTTTGTCGCTGTGCATGGTTAATGATGGGATATTTACTCTTTCCATAGCTTTTGCCACTCTTTCTGCTCTTACTTTTGTTCTTACAAAAACCAATATCTTGGCATCAGGATGCTCTTCTACTAAGCGTTCCAAGAAATATCTCTTGTCATCCATTTCAATAAACATCACAAAGTGAGTAATGTTTTTGGAAACAGGGTCTTTAGGTGAAATCTGTATTCTTATTGGATTCCGAACCACACTGTAGGCAATATTTTTAATCGTTTCATTGATGGTGGCAGAAAAAAACAGCGTTTGTCTATAGCTGGGTAAAAACTTAATGACATCCTGAATATCTTTGATGAAACCAAAATCCAGCATTAAATCAGCTTCGTCCAGTACCAATATTTCTGTTTTGTTTAAGTCTAATTTTTGCTGGTGCAATAGGTCAAACATTCTTCCTGGTGTAGCAATTAAAATATCGGTTCCATTTGCCAGTTGTTCTATTTGATGCTCTTGTTCCACACCTCCTAAAAGTGCTGTAGTCTTTAGTTTGGTATATTTTCCTAAAGTTCTAAAAACTTTTGCAATTTGAATAGCCAGTTCTCTTGTGGGTACCATCACCAAACATTTTGCCTGTCGGGCTTCCGGTGGGTTTTTCACATACATTAATTTGTGTAATACCGGAATGGCAAAAGCAGCTGTTTTTCCGGTTCCTGTTTGTGCAACAGCCAATACGTCATTGCCTTCCATTATGGGTTTGATGGACTTGTATTGAATATCAGTAGGTTTTTTAAAGCCCATTTCATCTAAAGCTCTTTTGATTTCTGTGGCTATTTTATATTGTTCAAATTTCATCTTTAATTTTTTGCTGTCGCCAGTACTTTATTGTTACTAATACATTTATCTAAAAATTGAATAAAAAAATCTCTTTTTTCATTATTCAAATAATAAATTGGAATTGGTCTTGTTTTAATTTTTTTATTCTGATATTCAAAAGTTATTTCCATCATTTCTGGTTCTTTGTTTCCTAAAAATGAGAATAAATTATAGGAATGAATATCCATAATAGGAATTTCTAAATGTTCGTTATTGTTTTTTCTGTAAATTGAATCTCTAAACTTACTTCTGTTTTCTTCAAGCGTATCGGTAAAATCTAAAAATAAAAAATCGTTTGTTATCCTAGCAATAAAATTTTTCTTGTCTTTTCTAAAAAAGAGTATTAAAGACACAAAAATTAATGATGCGGGCAACACGAGCATTGTCTTATTATCTGTTTCAATTGATAACCAAATTACCGGGATTATTAGAATTAATAATACTATAAACCCAATAATTTGTAGTTTTTTGTTTTTTGAAGCTTGTTTATCATTGATGTTAGAAACCAGAGTAGTCATGCTGTTTTTTAAATAATTTGGACAAAAGTAAATATTTGTACTGAAAGATCCTCCTATATACTTGTTGGGAGTACTTAATACATTTTGGGGAACAGTTGTTTTGTTGGCTAGGGTAGGATTGTCTATAACCTCAATTCCTATTGGGCAGGTTTGTTTCGGTTGGATAGAAAAAAATCAAATACTGGGAATCTTTTCCTAGATGTTGTTTAAATATAAAGTGTTATAAATTTTAATGTTTATAACACTTTATTGTTGAAAGGATTCTGTTTATGTGATTTCTAAGCTTATTTGTTAAATGATATTCAGATTTTGATTAGCAAATTTTATCCACCTTTCAATCATCTGTTGTTGGTGCTGGCTTAAATCTTTTATCCATACTTCATTTTGACCCGGCCATTGCATGATACTTTGCTTTAACTTAGTCATTTCTGTTTGCTTATTTTTTTTAGCTGCTTTTTCATAAGCTTTATATTGATTATCTAAAACAGCTAGTTTTTTATCAATTTGTTTGTCTCCAGTCCAAGGAGCATCTTGGCCATAAAACACATTGCTACTTTGGGTTTGTGTAGTAGTAGCTTGTTGTGCAAATGAAGAAATACTTAGTGTGGATGCAGTAAGTAAAAGACCGCAAAAAATAATTTGTTTCATGTTGATTGTAATTTAAAATACAAATATAATCATTTGTTTTTAAAACAAAACAGTTTCTTGAGTAAAAAACTATAGTGTTTTTATTCTTTTTTAGACCATAGTGTTTTATCTTTACTTTTCATTCTTTAATACTTTTACTTTAAAATGAGATTAAAATTAATCATTTCTTTGTTTTTTATCTTTTCTAATTATCAAAATTTTGCTCAGATTTCCTTTGCTCCCGAACGAAACCGTATTTTTGAAATTTGGAAAGAAAAGAATGGGCTCTACTTTAATTTATATAGCAATGGGTTTTTTAAAAATAATGAATATTTCTTGAAAACAGTTAGTGGTTACACTTTGTTTGGTATTCAAAATATTCCAAGTCTATTGTTCAAACCCAATAAATACTTCTTTGCACAAGGTGGTATTTATTTGAAAAAAGATTTTGGTACTGACGGCTTTGTAAAAATAGCTCCTTATTATTTATTCAGTCTGAATAAAAATGATTTTAGCTTAAATTTTGGCAACTATGAATCTAACGTAAACCATAGACTTTATGATCCTATTTTTGCAAATGAGCAATTGATGAAAAACTATTTGGAAGAAGGCATAAGCTTAAAAGTGAAGAAGAAGAAAATCTATTCAGAACTTTGGATTAACTGGGAAAAACAACAATATTGGCTTTCTGATTTTAATGAAAAATTTACCTTAGGGAATAATACCAGGCTTCCTATTTATCAAAATAAAGGATTAAAAATAGTTGTTCCTTTTCAGTTTTTGGCGATGCATAGTGGTGGTCAAATTGATACAGCAGGCCTGCCTACAAGTACAATTATTAATAGTGCAATTGGTTTGGAATTGTCAAAAACATTTAGAAAAAAATCTGGAATTAATTATATAAGTGCTCATGTAAATTATCTTATTTATAAAGATATTTCTGAGAATGCCGGTTTGCCATATACCAATGGGAATGGGATTTATGCGAATGTGAATTTCGGATTTTTGAAAAATTTTAAGGCTAGTTTGGGTTACTGGCAGGCTCATCATTTTATTGCCCCTAAAGGGGATATTTTATATCAAAGTGTCAGTTATAACCCTCAAAACTTAGCGGAATTAGAGCCGGAAAGGCGTATTGTTCAATTGGGATTTGCTTATCAAAAACAAATAGGTAAAGATATTAACCTTCAAGTATTGGCACAGCCTTTTTATGATTTTCAAAACCAAAGAGTAGATTATTCTTATAGCCTCTTTCTGACTTTTCAGCCTAATATTCTTTTAACTAAAAGAACGAATTAGCGGTATTAATTCTAAAAAAAAATGTTGAAAGGCGAATACTTTTTTTTGAACTAAAAAAAGAGCAATAAATTTCTTAAATTTGCAAATTGTTTTAACCTAAATATTTTCATATACAATATTCAAATTATGTCTAGTAAAAGCTTTTATCAAAGATTAGAAAACGAATTGAAAGAAATAGACCAATCCGGTTTATTTAAAAGGGAAAGAAAAATAGACTCTGTACAAGGTGCCGAGATTATGGTAAATGGTAAAAAAGTATTGAACTTTTGTGCCAATAACTATTTGGGTTTGTCCTCACATCCTAAGGTGGTAGAAGCTGCTAAAAATACTATTGATCATAGAGGTTATGGTATGAGTTCTGTTCGCTTTATTTGCGGTACTCAAGATATACATAAAGAATTGGAACAAAAATTGGCAAAGTTTTTAGGTACAGAAGATACTATCCTTTATGTGGCTTGTTTTGATGCCAATGGTGGTGTTTTTGAGCCATTATTGAATGAAGAAGATGTAATCATTTCAGATGAACTCAATCATGCTTCTATTATTGATGGGGTACGTTTGTCTAAGGCAAAAAGAGCCAGATATAAAAACTGTGATATGGCAGAATTGGAACAAAAACTGATTGAACATAAAGATGCCAGAACCCGTTTTATTGTTACCGATTCTGTGTTTTCTATGGATGGTACTTTAGCTCCATTAGATGTCATCTGCGATTTGGCTGACAAATATGATGCTATTGTAATGATTGACGAGAGCCACTCTTCAGGCTTTATGGGTAAAACAGGCCGTGGTGTGCATGAGCTTAAAGGGGTAATGGGTAGAATAGACATTATTACCGGTACCTTAGGAAAGGCTCTGGGCGGTGCTTCTGGAGGTTTTACTTCCGGTAAAAAAGAAGTGGTAGAAATGTTGCGTCAGCGTTCTCGTCCTTATTTGTTTAGTAATACGGTGGCTCCTTCTGTAGTGGGTGCTTCCATCGCAGTTTTAGATATGTTGAGCGAAACCACTGAATTAAGAGATAAATTAGAAGAAAATACTTTATATTTTAGAGAAAAAATGACAGCTGCAGGTTTTGATATAAAGCCAGGAACGCATCCTATCACTCCAATTATGTTGTATGATGCTGTCTTGGCTCAGAATTTTGCATCCAAATTATTGGAAGAAGGTATCTATGTCATTGGATTCTTTTATCCTGTAGTACCTAAGGATTTAGCACGTATCCGGGTTCAAATCTCTGCTGCCCATGACCGTAATCATTTAGATACCGCTATTGCTGCTTTTACCAAAGTAGGTAAAGAGTTAGGAGTGATAAAATAAGGTTTTTTCACTTGATTTTTATAGAAAAAAGAACATACAAATGTCAAATAATGTATATGTAATAGATGCCGTACGTTCGGCAATAGGTAAATATGGAGGTGTGCTTGCAAAAGTTCGTCCGGATGATTTATTGGCGGATATGATAAAAGCTATTATCCTACGTAACCCCCAAATAGATCTAAATGAAATTGAAGATGTCATTGCCGGAGCTGCTAATCAGGCAGGAGAGGATAATAGAAATGTTGCCCGGATGTCGGCTTTATTAGCTGGATTACCCGAAACTGTTGGAGGTGTTACCGTGAATCGTCTTTGTGCTTCGGGCTTGCAATCCGTTATGGATGCCAGTCGGGCCATTCTTGCCGGAGATGGCGAAATGTATCTTGCAGGAGGGGTGGAAAGCATGAGTCGTGCTCCATTTGTGGTGGCAAAATCGGAAAGTGGTTTCGATAGAAGCCCTAAAATGTTTGACACTACTATGGGCTGGCGTTTTGTAAATCCAAATTGGAAGCCGGAGCATCATCCTTATTCTATGGGCGAAACCGCAGAAAACGTTGCGAAAAAATGGAACCTAAGCCGTGAAGAGCAAGATGCTTTTGCTTTTGGAAGTCAGGATAAATATCAAAAAGCTTTTGAAGCCGGTAAATTTAAAGAGGAAATTATTCCGGTAACGGTTAATTTGGGAAAAGGAAAAACTGCTGTTGTAGATACCGATGAGCATCCAAGATGGTCGCCTTTAGATAAATTGGCAAGCTTAAAACCTGCTTTTATTAAGGATGGGACAGTGACCGCCGGAAACAGTTCCGGAATTAATGATGGAGCTGCTATGATGCTTTTGGCCTCTGAAAATGCAGTTGAAAAGTTTGGACTGAAACCTTTAGCTAAAGTTATTGGTCGTGCCATTGCCGGTGTAGATCCTGCCATTATGGGTATCGGCCCGATTGATGCTTCTAAAAAAGCAGTACAAAGAGCCGGGATTACTTTTGAAGATTTGGGATTGATAGAACTCAATGAAGCTTTCGCATCTCAGTCTATTGCTGTGATGAGAGATTTGAAATTGAATCCTGAAATTGTAAACGTAAATGGTGGAGCCATAGCACTGGGGCATCCTTTAGGTTGTAGTGGAACAAGGATTTCTGTTACCTTATTACATGAAATGAGAAGAAGAAAAGTGAAATACGGTCTTGCAACTATGTGCATTGGAGTAGGGCAGGGAGCGGCAGTCGTTTATGAATTGTGCGAATAAGTATTACACTCAGTTAAAATAGGCAATTCGAATAAATGTAATTTAATTTATCGAATTGCCTTTTCTTATAAAGGAAAGGCTCATAAGTAAGCTTTTTTAGAAATGAAATATTGTTTGAATACATGAACAAATTAAAGAAAATATTTAGTTTTGGGAAAATTAAAGAGCAAGAGATAAACAAGATTCTTATATTGAGATTCTCTTCTATTGGTGATATTGTTTTGACTACTCCTATTGTTCGTTGTATTAAAAGAAGTTTTCCTAATGCGGAGATACATTATTTTACTAAAAAGCCTTTTGCCAAAATTCTTGAAGCTAACCCAAATATTGATGTTGTTCATCAATTAAACGATAATATTGGAGAAAATATTAAAGAACTGAAGGCTTTGAATTTTGATGCAGTTGTAGATTTGCATCATAACCTAAGAACATTAAGAGTAAAAAAAGCATTAGGTGTAAAAAAGACCTATTCTTTTCCTAAACTTAATATTAAAAAATGGCTATATGTTCGGTTTGAATGGAATTTGATGCCATCAACAAGTATAGTAGAACGTTATTTTCAGGCAGCAACTCCATTAGGAGTTGTAGATGATGGTTTGGGCTTGGATTTCTTTATTCCTGAAGAGCAAGAAATAGATAAGGATGACATCCCAATGGGGCATTGGATGGGATATGTGGCTTGTGTGATAGGAGGTTCCTTTGCCACCAAACAATTCCCTGAAAATAAATGGAAAGAATTTGTAAATCTTTGCCCTTATCCAATTATTCTTTTAGGTGGACCAGAAGATAGAAACCTGGGGGAATTAATTACCAAGGCTGACCCTGTAAAGGTATATAATGCTTGTGGAAAGTTTAATTTGATGGAATCGGCAGACTTGGTGCGAAAGGCAAGAGTAGTCATCAGTAATGATACCGGATTAATGCATATAACAGCAGCATTTCAAAAGCCATTGATTAGTTTGTGGGGCAATACAACTCCTTGGTTTGGAATGTTTCCCTATTATGGTGGGAATGATTTAGAAAAAAGAATTAACCCTAAGTTTTCAATTATAGAAAAAAACGGATTATCTTGCAGACCCTGCAGTAAAATAGGGTTTGATAAATGTCCTAAAGGTCATTTTGACTGTATGCAGAAAATAGAGGTTTTAAAAATAATAAACGATTTGAAAACCTTTTGGAATCAATAAAATAGAAAAAGAATAGAAAATATTTGTTTGTTCAATTTTATTTTTTTACTTTTGCAAAAATTTTTTAGCATGTTTGCAGTTGTAACAATAGCAGGACAGCAGTTCAGAGTAGCACAAAACGATGAACTATATGTACACCGCCTTGAAGGTAAAGAAGGCGATAATGTTGAATTTTCTGAGGTCTTAATGACAAGTAATAATGGAGCAATTTCAGTAGGTAATGCTGTAAAAGCTTCTGTGAAAGCTGAAATTCTTAGCCATGAAAAAGGAGATAAAGTTTTAGTTTTTAAGAAGAAACGTCGTAAAGGATATCAAAAATTAAATGGTCACCGTCAAGCTTTGACCAAAATTAAAATTGTAGAAATTGCTTAATATTTATTTAGCAATTTAGTATTAATCTAATAAAAGAAGTATAAAAAAATGGCACATAAGAAAGGTGAAGGTAGCGTAAAGAATGGTCGCGACTCCAGAAGTAACCGTTTAGGAGTTAAAATTTTTGGCGGACAACCAGCTATTTCTGGTAATATCATTATTCGTCAGCGTGGTACAAAATTTCATCCTGGTCAAAATGTTGGCTTAGGTAAAGATTTTACCATTTTCGCATTGACTGATGGTATCGTTCAATTTAAGAAAACTAGAACAAAAACTTTAGTTTCTGTTGCAGAAGTAAAAACTGCTGAAGCATAATTATTTGGAAATTATTTTTTGTTGCCATATATTTGTCAAAAATATATAACCGAACTTTTTTCTAACCCAAAAAATCGTAAGTATTATGGCAACAACAAAAAAAGTAGCAGCTCCAAAGAAAGCAGTAGCTCCAAAAAAAGCAGCAGCTCCGAAAAAAGCAGCCGCTCCAAAGAAAGTAGCAGCTCCAAAAAAAGCAGCCGCTCCGAAAAAAGCAGCCGCTCCGAAAAAAGCAGCCGCTCCGAAAAAAGCAGCAGCTCCGAAAAAAGCAGCCGCTCCGAAAAAAGCAGCCGCTCCGAAAAAAGCAGCAGCTCCGAAAAAAGCAGCCGCTCCGAAAAAAGCAGCCGCTCCGAAAAAAGCAGCAGCTCCGAAAAAAGCAGCCGCTCCGAAAAAAGCAGCCGCTCCGAAAAAAGCAGCAG
>DAOMPL010000030.1:0-40899 GCA_035444785.1 Edaphocola sp.
AATAAAAAATATGAAGAAATGTCTTTTGATTGAGTTTAACAGCAAACCCTAATTATTTTTAAAAAATTGAAATAATGAATATTAGAAAAAGGATAGGTTTTGTTTTGCTTGGGATTGTTATTTTTTGTTGGATAGCTGTTCCCATCCTTCCTTTTTTCAAATTCCCTTATAAAGTATTAATTATTAGTGCACTCCTTGTAGGTGGTGAAATATTATTTGTAATAACCATAGCCTTATTGGGTAAAGAATACTGGCAAAAAATTAAGTCAGGATTTAAAAAGTTTTTTAAATTCAGTAAAAATAAATCCGGAGAATAATCTATTTGTTTTTTAAGGAAGTTTACTTTTTTCTGATGAATATTAGATAAGGTCTTCCACCCAGAATTATTTTTGATTTAGTTAATTTAGAAAAATTAAATAGATGCCTCCTATCAAGACCGCATAGCCTATTAATAGGGCTTTCCAAAAATTATTTGCAATTTTTAATTCCA
This sequence comes from Edaphocola sp., assembly GCA_035444785.1. Classification (GTDB taxonomy): domain Bacteria; phylum Bacteroidota; class Bacteroidia; order Chitinophagales; family Chitinophagaceae; genus Edaphocola. The sequence goes on from DAOMPL010000030.1 coordinate 491, forward strand.
TAAATTGAAACCCTACTGTGATAAATTTAATGGCAGCAATGAGGATGATGAGAGCAACGATTGCTGTTGAATGTGGCATATTTGATAAGGCCACCCCTATGATAGTCAGTAGTATTAAGACAATAAATGATTTATTAATAGTTTGATGCATTTTTATAGTATTAAGTAAAGAATAGGAAATAAGAATAGCCAAATTAAATCACACATATGCCAAAAAGCTGCTCCGGCTTCGATGTCCATTATATTAACCTTGTCTTCCTTGATAACTATGGAGCGTCTTATAAAAAATAAAATGACCACCCCAACTAAAACGTGTATCCAATGAAAGCCGGTGAGTAACCAATAAAAAATATAAAAGGAACTGTGATCCATACTGATTCCAGAATCTATTTTTTCAAAATATTCATACCCTTTCAAGATTAAAAAACCAAGGCCCAAAAGCATAGCCAGTGCGAAGTATTGTTTGGTTTTTTGCAAGGCATTTTGTTTGAAAAACTGAACCCCTTTAGCGATTAAAAATCCGCTACTTAAAAGTAGAACAGTGTTGATCCCTCCGATGGTTCTGTTGAGTAATAGGCTGTCATTATGAAATTCTGTCCGGTTGGTGGCGGCATAATAAGCTAATCCTACTAAGGCTATTCCATAAGTAAGTAGTTCTAAGTATATTACTATCCAGATGAGCAAGCCACCGGGAGGGTTTGAGATGCTTTTTTGTGTGGTCAATGACATATTTTATTGATGTTTTATCCTTTCAAATAATTTTGTTAAGGAGGTTAAGAGTGCTATCGGAGAGGTCAAAATTTGGTAATGGTTTTGTCCAAACATCTGGGGCAAATAATATTTTGCCTGTGCTTCAATAGCCAAAGCATAAGAATTTATTTTTTCTTGATTGAGTTCTAATAGTGCTTGTTTGATGTCCTGAATGCCATGTTTGCCTTCGTATTTATCATAATCATTTGGTTTCCCGTCAGAGAGTAGGATAATCCATTTGTTTCTGGCATCAACTTTTTTAAGACGTGCACCTGCATGTCGTAAAGCCGGTCCGATTCTGGTATAGCCATTAGGTTCTGCTGCTCCTATCTTTAATTTGCCGGATTGCCAGTTTTCATTAAAATCTTTTAAGGTGATGTAATTGGTAAAGTTTCTGGTTTTTGACGAAAAGCCATCAATAGAAAAGTCAATATTGAATTCGTTTAAGATTTCTCCAAACAAAATTGAAACTTCTTTTTCAACATCTAAAACTCTATTTCCTGCGGCATAACCATCGCTGGAGAGGCTAAGGTCTAATAATACCAAAATGGCAATATCTTTATCCTTTTTCTTATTGGTAAAATAGATATGTTCATTTGGTGATTTTTTCGAAAAGATATCCGTGTATAAATCTGTTAGAGCATCTAAATCAAAACTTTCGCCTTGCAATTGTCTTTTTTGTTGTTGCATTTTATTGTTCACACTCGTCAACATTTTACGCAATCCCATCAAAGTAGTTTTATACTTTTTCATGGTTCTATTGTAATAGTCTTCATCTTGTTTGAGTTGTGTTTTTGGATAGACTTTGCAATAGTCAGCATGGTATTCTCTTTTTTTATAATCCCATTCATCATATTTTAAATGGAATCCTTTTTCGTCGATTTCTGCACTTTCTGCTATAGTGGTGTTCTCTACAAAATCTGCTTGAAATACAGAGTGAACCGTGTCATCTACTCTAACCGTAAACTTCATATTCATTTCACTAAGTGCTTCCTGATGGTCTTTTAATTCATCTCTGCCATCAAAGTCTTTCCAGTTGCCGTTAAATTCTTCTGCTGTTTCTATTTTCTCAAAACTGTGCATCAGGATGTTTTCTTCCATTTGCTTTTTGTCAATTGTTAAATTCTCTATTTCTTCAACTGCTTTAGTATTTAATGTTGTTTTAGCTTCTATGTTATTTTGAAGTGTATTTGGGGTGTATTCAAAGTTTTTTAAAGTGTCGATGGCATCCTTTGGAGGACTGTTTTTCATCCATTTGCCATAAAGCCAAGAAGTGTCAGGTTGTTCTCCTTTTTTGGGAATAGGGAGGTTTAAGATAAAAAAATCATACCATTCTTGAAGGGTAGGGTACTCTTCGAAAAGTTGTTGTAAGACTTTAGGGGCTGCTGTTATAGCATTTTCAGAAGCTTTAGTTTCATCAAAATTATTAGGAGTACCATTAAGACCCAATTTTTTTTGAACACAAAGATATATTAACCTAAAAATATAGAATTTTTCATTTTCAGTTTTGTTGGAGAATAAATGAAAAGTAGCCGGTAAAAAGAAGTTTTCATCTTTATAGCCTCCTTCTCGTTCTGCCGGATATATTTCTATGGCCACCCCACAAATTGCCCTTGCCAATAGTGTTAGTCGGGGTTTAATATCTACTAACGCAATTTGTTTACTTAAAATCTCCGGATTGTTAAGCTGTCTTTTTTTCTTAAATTTGAGATACCCTTTGTAAAGAATCTCATCAATATCTATTCCCATAATACTTCATTAAATCATTAAATCACACAAGTCTTTTAGTGCTTGGATTGTTTCTAGCTCATCGGTAAGGGGTTCTACTATGGCTACATGAACAGATAACCTTTTAGGTAAACCATTTTGAATCAATTTTGCGGCATCAACCAATAATCGTGATGAAACAGTTTCGGTTAAACCTAGTTCTGTTAAATTTCTAATTTTATTTCCTATTTTGACTAATTTTTCGGCTATGTCTTTACTGATTCCTGTCTCTTCCATTAAGATTTCAACTTCTGCTCCTGCTTTAGGATATTCAAAAGAGATAGCTACAAAACGCTGTCTGGTAGATGGTTTTAGCTCTTTGTATCCCTTTTGATAGCCGGGATTAAAAGAAGCTACTAGTAAAAAGTCCGGATGTGCTTTAATGGTTTCTCCTGTTTTGTCAATAAACAGTTCTCTTCTATGGTCTGTTAAAGAGTGGATGGCCACAATGACATCAGGGCGTGCCTCTGCTATTTCATCCAAATAAAGAATGTGCCCATTTTTAACTGCGATCGACAAAGGGCCGTCAATCCAAATAGTTTCAGCACCTTTGATGATGAAGCGTCCTATTAAGTCTGTTGAAGAGGTTTCCTCATTACAACTTACAGTAATCAATTTTTTGTTCAAATTTTCTGCCATGTATTCCACAAATCTGGACTTTCCTGTTCCGGTGGGTCCTTTGAGTAATAAGGGCAATTTTAAATCATTGATTTGTTTGAACACTTCTATTTCTGAGCCGATGGCCTTGTAAAATATTGTTTTTTCTTCTACTAACATGATTGTTGTTTTTTTAGTGTTACCGAATAGAAGCGGCTGAAGCTTCTATTCGGTATTTATTTTTCTTTTTAAATTCTTATTCTTCTTCTGAATTAATTGGAATCAATCCTTCGTCAGATGCTTTTCCATATTTGAAAAATTCAATGATGTACATCCCGATACCAATTGCAAATAGGGTAGCACATAATAGCAATACAATAAAGTGGATACTGATTTCGTTTTGAACATCCATGAAATCCATTTTCATTTTACGTTCCATATATACTTGAGCTACACCGGCAACACCAAAGGCAGTAGTCATTCCAAGCATACCGATATTGGACAACCAAAAGGCAGTATGACCACTTGCTTTGTCATGTCTTTTTCTTCCGGTAAGATTTGGTAAAGCATAACTTATAATTGCCAATACTATCATGGCATAAGCTCCCCAAAATGCATAGTGACCATGCATGGCAGTTACTAAAGTACCGTGAGTGTATATATTTGTTTGTGGCAAGGTATGTGCAAATCCTAATAAGCCTGCTCCAATAAAGGAAACAATAGAAGCCCCAATAGTCCAGAATAATGCAATTTTGTTTGGATGGTTTTTTTCACCTTTTCTATACATATAAACTGCAAACAATGCCATGGCCAAGAAAGCTAAAGGTTCTAAGGCTGAAAACACACCTCCTACAACCAACCAGATTTTATTTACACCTATATAATAATAGTGGTGGCCTGTTCCTAATAATCCTGATAAGAAAGTTAAGCCTACAATCACATACAACCATTTTTCTATTACCTCACGGTCAACTCCTGTCAATTTAATTAAAAGGTAAGAAAGAATACCACCCATAATTAATTCCCATACGCCTTCCACCCAAAGGTGAACCACCCACCAGCGGAAGAAAGAGTCTGTTACCTGGCTGTCAAACCAAATCATTCCTGGTAAATACAATAATGCCGCAAATACTAAGCCCATTGTTAATACCATTGCCGTTGTGGTGCGACGCTTGCCTTTGTATAAGGTAGCTAATATGATTCCCAAGAATAATAAAACGTTTACTACTACCAAGTAGTCCAGCTCTCTCGGAATTTCTAAAAACTTTCTTCCTTCCCAATGGTTAAAGTGGTAACCCACTATGGCAATTACGCCTACCAGGGCTAAAGATATCAACTGAACATAGGCCAGTTTTACACTTACCAATTCTCTTTGTGCTTCTTCAGGGATAATATAATAAGCGGCTCCCATAAAGCCTGTAAGCAACCATACCACTAAAAGATTGGTATGAACGGCTCTTGCTGTGTTAAAAGGAATAATGTCATGCAGTCCATCCATGCCTATTCGGGCAAAGCCCATGATGAACCCATATACGATTTGCAGTGAAAATAAAAGCATACATAGTGCAAAAAACCAGTACGCTACTTTCTGTGATTTATATTTCATAATATTTGTATTTAAAAAGGTTAATTATTTGTCTTTTGCTAATGGAGAAACTACTCTGTCGAAACCGTTTAAGTCAATTTCTCCTATCCATTTTAAGTAGGCAATGGTAGCTTCGGCATCGGCATCATTCATTTGGTATTTTACCATTTTTCTGCCTTTGGAGCCCCATGGGACAGGCGATTGTAAAACGGCTTTTACAAAGCCTTCACCTCGTCTTTCTATTACCTTAGTTAGCTCGGGGGCATAATAGCCTCCTTCTCCCATTATCGTGTGGCAACCCATACAGTTGTTGGCTTCCCATATCTCTTTTCCTCGAATCACTTGATCTGTGATCTTGTCATGATTCGTTTGGTCGTTTTTAGGCTGGAAAGAGTAAACCGTCAGGCCAATGAAGGCCAGAAAGGTTACAGCAGTACCACCTAAAAAGAATGTTCTTGCTTGCGATTTTGATAACATAATAAATGGTTTTTTATTTAGAGTATTTGAATACTTTTATTAACAGCAAAGTTAGAGTGAAGTAATTTCAAGGAGTATGATTTATATCATAAAATGTTAAGATTTTTAACAGACAATTTTATGACAATAATATTTTTTTTATTTAAATATTTGATTGTTGGAAATTTATTTCAACAAGGCAGCCTCATTAGCGTGGTAAGCATACCAACCACAGGAGAAAATAATTTGGAATTGCTCAATTGAAATAGACAATGTATTGTGGAGTATATTTTGATTGCAGTTATTTTAGCAACAAACCCTCAATAGAAATTGAGGTTTAATCAATTACTATTTTTTTATTTTTAATGTTTGTTTTTCTTCCACTTTTCTACTCAATTTTAATATTTGAGCAGAAATAACAACCCTTATTGGTAGGATATTGACTTGTAATTATCCACATTACAGTATTCCACAAAAAGTCATTTTATGTTAATTTGTTGATTTTCAATTAATTTAAATTGAATTACATTGTGAATAATTATTAACAACTCAAATGTGTAGTAAAGTGTAGAATTGTGTAGTTTTGTACTTAAATTAATTCATCATATTTTGTTACCTATCTACGGCGAATATAAGATTTCTTTGGATTCAAAAGGGAGACTTTTGTTGCCGGCAGATTATTGTAAACAATTAGCGGCAGAAGAAAGGTCAAAATTTTATGTGAAATCTTCTAAAGACGGTTGTGTGGTTTTATATACCATGAGTCAATGGGCTAAAATTGATGAGGAATTAAGCAAGTTGAGCATGTTGCGTTCCGATGCAGCAAGGTACAAAAGGGCATTTTTGGATGGTGTACGATTGATAGAGGTGGATACAGCTAATAGGATATTGATTCCTAAGCATGTTCAAGAAGCAGCCGGTTTTGTAAAAGAAATAATTTTCTGGGCTATAGGTTCCAATGTTGAAATATGGGACATAAGCCGTAAGGAAGCGTTCGTGGAAAAAGCTCAAGAAGATATGGAAGATTTAGAGGATAAAATATTTGGATAATGGAGCAGCAAAGTAGTTATCATGTTTCGGTATTGTTAGAGGAGAGTGTCGCTGCCCTGAATATAAAGCCAGATGGCGTGTATGTGGATGCAACATTTGGAGGGGGTGGACACAGTAGAGCCATAATGAAGCAGTTGGGACCTAAGGGTAGATTGATAGCTTTTGATCATGATAAAGATGCGTGGAAAAATACGATAGAGGATAATCGGTTCACATTGGTAAAAGAAAATTTTCAATATTTGAAACGTTTTCTAAGATTGGAGGGAGCAGCTCAGGTTGATGGTATTTTGGCAGATTTAGGCGTAAGTTCTTTTCAATTTGATACAGCAGACAGAGGCTTTTCTATCCGTTTTGATGCTCCTTTAGATATGAGAATGGACGATAGAAATGATTTTACGGCAACCGATATTATTAGAGACTACTCGGAAGAGCAATTGAAAATGATTTTTGAGCAATATGGCGAAGTGAGAAATGCCAAAACTTTAGCTAAAACTATAGTAGAGCAAAGAAAAAAAGGGTTAATTCAAACTATTGAAGATTTTAAAAATAGAATAGATAGTTGCATCAAAGGAAAGCCTAATCGTTATCTGGCACAGGTCTTTCAGGCTTTAAGAATAGAAGTGAATCATGAGTTGGATGTATTATCAGAATTTTTAATCCAGGCTAAGTCTTGTTTGAAACCTGATGGGAGATTGGCGATTATTACCTTTCATTCTTTGGAAGACAGATTGGTAAAGAAAATGATGAAAAATGGTACATTGGAGGATGTTCAAACGGATACTTTTGGTAGAAGATTGGAGGAAAATCCTTTAACAGCTTTGAAAGATGTGCTGCCCACAGATGAAGAATTGAAAAATAACAATAGGTCAAGAAGTGCAAGATTGAGAACTGCAATATTTGAAAAGAGTGAATAACATGGAAGAACAAGTAGAAAAGAAAAGTAAGTGGATTATGTTGAAAGAAAAGTTTGACCACTTTTCTTATAAAGGTGTAGTGCTGAATGTGCCTTTTCTGATTTTCATTGCTTTGTTAGCCGTTTTTTATATTTCAAATAATAATAAAGGAATAAGCATAGCAAGAGCAATAGAAAAAAAGACTAAAGTTTTGGAGGAAGCCCGATGGCGGTATAAGGACGCACAATCAAATTTGATTTACAGGACTTCAGAAAAAAAACTAAGTGAGCAAACAGAAAAAATAGGTATTAAACCATTGGAGAAACCGGCATTTGAAATAAAAAAAGTTCAAGAAGCAAAAGTAAAAGAAGAAAAAAATAATGGCAACTAAAAAAAATATTAGCGTAAAGAAGGACATCACCAGAAGGGTAAACATATCGTTTACACTAATTGTGTTGTTTGCTGTTGCTATTATTGCCAAAGCTGCCACTACTCAAATCAAAGATGGGGAATCGCTAAAGGCTCAGGCCAACGAAACGTTTAGTAAAACCCAAACAATATTTGCTGATAGAGGAAATATTTATACAGAAGAAGGTCGCATTTTATCTGCTACTATACCTAGATTTAATTTAAAAATGGACTTATCGGTAGTGAATGTCGATACTTTCAAGACTTATATTGATACGCTCAGTTTGGCACTTTCAAAAATATTTGGAGATGAGTCGCCTCGTTCCATAAAAAACCGAATGAGTGCAGCTTTTGTTAATAAAGCAAAATATTGGACGCTGAAAGATAATGTATGGTATTATCAGTTTCAGGAGGTGAGAGCATTGCCTATTTTTAATAAACAAAAAAACAAAGGTGGTTTTCTTCCTGAAACCCAAATGAAAAGGGATAATCCTTATAAAAGATTAGGGTTTAGAACAATAGGTATTTGGAGAGAAGATGGCTCTTCCATAGGTATTGAAAATAGTTATGATACCGCATTGGCAGGCAGGGCAGGCTCCAGAGCACTTCATAAAATTACTGGTTATTGGATTCCTGTGATAGGCTCAGAAATTGACCCCGTTCATGGAAAGGATATTGTTACCACTATTGATATCGATATTCAGGAAGTGGCAGAACATGCCTTGCATGAGGTGATGGAAAAATATGAAGCCCTTCAGGGTACCGCTATTGTTATGGAAGTGGCAACAGGCAAAATCAAGGCCTTGGCCAATTTAGGCCGCCAAAAAGATGGCTCTTACTGGGAAGATTTTAATTACGCCATGATTCCTTCAGAACCGGGTTCCGTATTTAAATTGATGTCTTTGTATGCATTATTGGAAGATGGCTATGTAAACATAGACTCCAAGGTCAATTGTATGGGTGGTTTGGCAAGGTTTGGCAATCAAACGGTTAGGGATGACCATAAAGGTTTAGGTCTGATATCTGTTGAAGATGCTTTTGCCCAATCGTCAAATGTAGCATTTGCAACTTTGATTAATAAGTATTATAAAGATAATCCAATGAAATATATCAAGCATTTGCAATTTCTTGGATTAGACAAAAAAACAAAACTGGATTTAACCGGTGAGCGTAGTCCGCTTATTAAAACCACTAAAAGTAAATCTTGGAATAAAGTTACTTCCTTGCCTTGGATTGCTTATGGTTATGAAAGTATGATTACTCCTTTGCATACTTGTATGTTTTATAATGCAGTGGCTAATGATGGTAAAATGATGCAACCTTATTTGGTGAGTTCCATTATGGAAGATGGTAAGGTTATTGAACAAAAGCAACCCAAAGTTTTGATAGAAAAAATTGGGAAAGAAAGTACAATAAAACAATTGCAACAGGTAACGCGTGCCGTAGTGCAAAAAGGTACTGCAAAAGCTGCCCAATCACCCTATTACACTGCTGGCGGAAAGACCGGAACGGCACAAGTGGTAGATAAAATCGGAGGTGTAATGTATCGATATTCAGATGGGGTGCGACAAGGTTCTTTTGTAGGATATTTTCCTGCCGAAAAGCCACAATATACAATTGCTGTTCTTATCCGTTCTAAGCCTCATGGGCAATATTATGGATCTGTTTTAGGGGTTCCTGTATTTAAAGCTATTGCAGATAAATTATACACCTCAAAAATTGGAGGTTGGAAGGTGAATGTGGATTCCTTAGGTAAAGTAAATACATTGGTAGCCAAAGCTGCTCCTGCCTATTCTTTGGCATATTTGTTGGATAAAATGGGTCGGTCTTATTCGTCGGATAATAAATATGCTTTATTGGCAAATGCCACCGTGAATGAAAATGGGCAACCGCTTAGATTACAATCTGCAAAAGTAGAGAGTAATATTGTTCCAAATGTTATGGGTATGGGAATGAAAGAAGCTTTAAACCTTTTGGAGAATTCAGGATTAAAAGTAAAAGTTGTAGGTACTGGAAGTGTGCAATCTCAATCTTTACCGGTAGGGGCAAACTTTAAAATTGGTCAAACAATAAATTTGGTGTTTCAATAAATTAGTAAATCGTGCAATTAGAAAAGTTAATTCAAAATATTAAAACTGTAAGTATTACAGGCAACTGCTCTAAAGAAGTATTAGAGCTTGTTTTGGATTCCCGGAAGGCTCATTCCGGTTGTCTTTTCTTTGCCATTAAAGGTACCGGTGTTGATGGGCATCAGTTTATTGATGCTGTTATTGAAAAAGGGGCAGTTGCTATTATTTGCGAAGTTTTACCTAAGAATGTTGTAGAGCATGTTTGTTATATCCAGGTTGAAGATGTTGCCGCCATTGTGGGTATCTTGGCCGATGTGTTTTATGGACATCCTTCTTCAAAGCTTAAAGTAATAGGTGTTACCGGTACTAATGGAAAAACTACGGTAGCTACCGTATTGTTTAAATTGTTTCAAGATTTAGGGGAGCATTGTGGGTTGATTTCTACCGTTGAAAATAAAATTGGAGAGCAGGTAATACCCTCTACGCATACCACACCAGATGCTATCAGCCTACATCATTTATTTGCACAAATGGTGGATGATGGTTGCTCTTATGCCTTTATGGAAGTAAGCTCTCATGCTATTCATCAGCACCGAATTGCAGGAGTTGATTTTGATGGCGGTATTTTCACCAATATCTCTCATGATCATTTAGATTATCATAAAACTTTTGATGAATATATAAGAGTTAAAAAGAGCTTTTTTGACAGCCTTCCGGCTAAAGCCTTTGCTCTTACTAACTTAGATGATAAGCGTGGAGCCGTAATGCTTCAAAATACCAAAGCTTTAAGGCAATCTTATGCTTTAAGGCTACCGGCAGATTTTAAAGGAAAAATTCTTGAGAATGATTTAGGAGGGTTGTTGATGTTGGTTAATCAGCAGGAAGTTCATTTTAAAATGGTGGGTAGTTTTAATGCATATAACCTTTTGGCTATCTATGGTGCTGCCGTATTGAGTGGTAAGGAAAGCATTGAGGTCTTAACTGCTTTAAGTAATATTTCAGGAGCTTCAGGAAGATTTGAAACTTTTAGGTCTCCTATTCAAAAGATTTTAGGAATAGTAGATTATGCACACACCCCGGATGCTTTGCAAAATGTACTTTCTACCATAAAGCAGTTTGGGCAACAAGGTAACATTATTACCGTGGTGGGTTGTGGTGGAGATAGGGATAAAACCAAAAGACCGGAAATGGCAAATGTCGCTTGTGATTTGAGTCATTTGGCTATTCTGACATCTGACAATCCAAGAACCGAAAACCCTGAAGCTATATTGGATGATATGGTAGCCGGACTGTCGCCTTCAAATTTTAGAAAGATGTTGCGAATCTCAAATAGAGAAGAGGCTATAAAAACAGCTTGCAATTTTGCAAAAACCAATGATGTTATTTTGATTGCCGGTAAGGGGCATGAAACTTATCAGGAAATTAACGGAGTGAAACATCATTTTGATGATAGAGAGGTATTAATTAAAATGTTCAAATTACTGGAGAAATAAAAGAAATTAAAACATGCTGTATTATTTATTTACATATTTAAGAGAGGCCTTTGGCATGAGCGGTGCAGGTGTATTCCAGTATATTACCTTTCGTGTCGCAATGGCTATTATTCTTTCTTTAATTATCACATTGTATTTTGGAAAGGGTTTAATCAATTATTTAAGAAAAAAACAAATTGGCGAGACTATCCGAGAGTTAGGTTTAGAAGGTCAAACTTCTAAAAAAGGAACGCCTACAATGGGGGGAATCATCATCATTGGGGGAATATTAATTCCTACTTTACTATTTGCAAAAATTAATAATATTTATGTATTGATGATGCTGTTGAGTACAATCTGGTTGGGCTTGATAGGATTTTTAGATGATTATATAAAAGTTTTTAAGAAGAATAAAGAAGGGTTAAAAGGTAAGTTTAAAGTTGCTGGACAGGTGGGTCTTGGAATTATAATAGGTTCTATCATGTATTTTAACCAACATGTTGTCATCACCAGAGAGGTGGTAAAAGACAACCCTTTGACCTATGATCAGACGGAACAAATTGTAGGGCAGACGACCTTCAGAAAGGATGCTAATGGCAACACCCGCCAGTTTATTGAAGTGAAAGCTGCCGTTACCAGTGTGCCTTTTAGCAAAGATCATGAAATTAGTTTTGCAAAGATAGCTTCTTATTTTGGCGAAAGTCATATGAACTGGGTAACACCGTTAATCTATATCATTTTTGTAATATTTATTATTACCGCTGTTAGTAACGGAGCCAATCTTACCGATGGGCTGGACGGTCTTGCAGGAGGCGTGTCGGCAATTATAGGGATGTGTCTGGGATTGTTTGCTTATCTCTCCGGCAACTATATTTTTGCCGAATATTTAAATATTATGCACATACCCAACTTAGGTGAGTTGTCCATTTTTATGGGTGCGTTTGTGGGAGCTACCATAGGTTTTCTGTGGTATAACACTTACCCGGCACAGGTTTTTATGGGAGATACCGGAAGTTTGGCATTAGGCGGAATAATCGCCATTATGGCAATAATTGTTAGAAAGGAATTATTGATTCCTATTTTCTGTGGTGTTTTTTTAGCGGAGAATCTTTCTGTGATAATGCAGGTAGGTTATTTTAAATATCAAAAGAAAAGAAGGGGCTTGGCTTATGCTCAAGAAAACAGATTGTTTAAAATGACTCCCTTGCATCACCATTACCAAAAACTGGGATACCATGAAACAAAAATCGTTACCCGTTTTTGGATAGTAGGAATTATTTTGGCGGTATTGAGTGTTATTTCGATGAAATTACAATGATAAAAAAATGAAAGTAGTTGTATTAGGAGCAGGTGAAAGTGGAAATGGGGCAGCTATTCTGGCCCAAAAGATTGGCTGTGAGGTTTGGGTATCCGATTTTGGAACCATAAAACCAAAATATAAAGAAGAGCTTACCCACTTAGGTATTGCTTTTGAAGAAGGAGGGCATAGCATGGATAAGGTTTTGGATGCAGATGTTGTGGTAAAAAGTCCGGGTATCCCTGAAAAAGCACCGGTAGTGCAGGCTATAAGAGAAAAAGGTATAGAACTGATAAGTGAAATAGAATGGGCTTTCCAATATAAAGGCAATAGCAAAATTGTTGCTATTACAGGAACAAATGGGAAGAGCACAACTACGAGTTTGATATATCAAATATTTAAAGAAGCAGGTTTAAGTGTGGCTTTGGTAGGCAATATTGGTTATAGTTTTGCCAAGCAAGTGGCAGAAGAACCTAAAGATTGGTATGTAGCTGAAATTAGTAGTTTCCAGTTGGATGATATCAAGACTTTTAGACCGGATATTGGAATCATACTTAATATAACCCCTGACCATTTGGATAGATACGGGTACACCTTTGAAAATTATATTGCGGCAAAATTCAGAATAGCACTGAACCAGACAAAAGAAGATATTTTAATCCTCAATATGGATGATGAACCGATAAAAGATTATTTAGAACAAAATACTATTAACCCAAGAACAATTTTTATTACAATGAGCGAAGCAGCTAACAACTTAGACAATGGAGGATTTTTGGACGGTGATGAAATGAGAATCAAATTTAACCAAGAAGCAATGGATACTTCAATACATGATTTGGCTTTAAAAGGGAAACACAATCAATTTAATTCTATGGCAGCAGGAATTTCTGCAATGGCAGCAGGCATAAGAAAGGAAAAAATAAGAAACTGTTTTGAAACCTTCGACAGCTTGGAGCATCGCTTAGAATTTGTGGCTACCGTTAGAGGTGTTGATTTTATTAATGATAGTAAGGGTACCAATCTTAACTCGGTTTGGTTTGCCTTGGAAAGTATGCAAAAGCCGGTAGTCCTTATTTTAGGAGGTCAGGATAAAGGAAATAATTATGCTGAGATTGAGGATTTAGTAGCCGAAAAAGTGAAAGCCATCATTTGCTTAGGTTTGGATAATACAAAAATCCATAATGCTTTTGAGGCTGTCGTGCCACAAATAATAGATACCAAAAGTGCTACAGATGCAGTAAATGCAGCTTATGCCCTTTCAGAAAATGGAGACGTTGTGTTACTGTCACCGGGTTGTGCAAGTTTCGATTTATTTAAAAATTATGAAGACAGAGGTACTCAATTTAAAGATGCAGTTAGAAATTTATAAAAGAAAAAAGAAATAGAAAATGATAAAAAAATTAATGGCAAATGTAAAGGGAGATAAGGTAATCTGGTCGGTGATTGTGATTTTATCCTTATTTAGTTTGTTGGTGATATACAGCACCACAGACCGCCTTGCCATTAAAAATAATACCACCCCTTTGAAGTTTATGGCGGGGCAGGCATTGTATCTGACTTTAGGGCTTTTTGTGATTTATATCTTCCATAAAATTAAATACACAAAATTCATGAGATGGTCGGTATTATTATATTTAGCCAGTATCCCACTTTTAATTTATACCTTATTTTTCGGTACCGAGTTAAACAGTGGGTCCAGATGGATTTCAATACCTGTGGTAGGACTTACTATTCAAACTTCCGATTTGGCTAAACTGGCAATTTTTACCTTTTTAGCACGACAATTAAGCCTGAAACAAAGTGTGATGGGAAATTTTGTTCAAGGATTTCTTTTGCCTATCCTTATTCCGGTGCTTATTATTTGTGGATTAATAGCCCCGGCAAACTTGTCCACAGCTTTACTCTTAGGGCTTACTTGTAGTATAATGTTTTTTATAGGAAGAGTACCTATCAAGTTTATCATGATTCTGGCAATGTGTGGCCTATTAATGGTTGCAGGCATTTTTGGATATAGTAAAATGACCGGAACAGGTAGGGGAGGAGTTTGGGAAAAACGAATTGCTGTTTTCATGGGTAAAGGTGAGGTAGATGAAGATGCTAACTTTCAAACCAATCAGGCTAATATTGCCATTGCCAATGGAGGACTGTTTGGTCAAGGTCCGGGTAATAGTTATGCCAAAAATTATTTACCACACCCTTATTCTGATTTTGTCTTTGCTATTATTATTGAAGAGTATGGATTGGTTGGAGGTACTGCTATTTTGTTTTGTTATTTATTGTTACTGTGGCGAAGTATAAATATTTTCCGGCGTTGTCCTTATGCCTTTGGAGCTTTTTTATCCATAGGCTTAAGCTTTACACTGGTTTTTCAGGCAATGATAAATATGGCTGTGGCAGTGCATTTGGTGCCGGTAACAGGTCAGACACTTCCTTTTATTAGTAAAGGAGGTTCGTCCATTGTGTTTACTGCTGTGGCAATAGGTATTATTTTAAGTGTAAGTAGATACGTAGATGAAATGGAAGGGAAGCAACAATTGGTTAAACAAATTCAAAAAGAACAAGAATTAGCAAAAGCAACATCCTAATGAGCATGAAAATTATTATAGCAGGCGGAGGAACGGGAGGGCATATTTTCCCAGCAGTGGCAATAGCTAATGCTACCCAACGTTTGTATCCCGGCACAGATGTATTGTTTATCGGTGCCAAAGGAAAAATGGAAATGGAAAAGGTGCCTCAAGCAGGGTATAAAATTATCGGTCTGGATATTGTTGGCTTTAATAGATCCAATTTGTTGAAAAATATTTCCTTACCATTTAAATTGTTAAAAAGTAGGTGGAGGGCGAAAGAGATATTAAAGGAGTTTAAACCGGATGTTGTCATAGGTGTAGGTGGATTTGCCAGCTTCCCAATGTTAAATGCTGCACAGTCTTTAGGTGTGCCAACATTAATACAGGAGCAAAATTCTTTTGCCGGGAAGAGTAATAAAATTTTAGGTAAAAAGGCAAAAGTGGTTTGTGTGGCCTATGAAAATATGGAGCAATTTTTTCCTAAGGATAAAATTACAAAAACCGGGAATCCTGTAAGAGCTTCAATAGCCCAATCAACAATTAGTAAGGAGGAAGGAATAAATGCTTTTGGTTTAGATAAAGGGAAGAAAACTTTATTAATAGTAGGCGGAAGCTTAGGAGCAAAAGCAATAAACGAAGCAATAGCAAAAGACCTTAAAAGTTTAGTTGATGCGGGGCTTCAAGTGATTTGGCAAACAGGAATGCCTTTCTTTAACGAGGCTTTAAAGGCTGCAGAACCCTTTAAAGATAAAGTTAAGGTTATGGAGTTTATTAAGGAAATGGAGCAGGCTTATGCTGCAGCCGATATAGTTATTTCAAGAGCAGGTGCCTTAGCAATTGCAGAAATGTGTATAGTGGCAAAACCCGTAATCTTTGTTCCTTATCCATTTGCAGCAGAAGATCACCAAACCAGTAATGCCATGGCATTGGTTAAAAACAATGCTGCTTGGATGGTGAAGAATGATGATGCTTCAAAAATGTTAGTTAATAAGCTTTTAGGCCTATTAAAAGGGGAAGAAATACAGCAAGAAATGAAAAACAATTTAAAGGAAATGGCAATTGTTGATGCTGATGAAAGAATAGCAAAAATTGTAAAACAATTAGCAAAATCGAAATAGAATGGATATCAATAGCATAAAAAAAATGTATTTTGTAGGTGTCGGGGGTATCGGTATGAGTGCACTTGCACGCTTTTTTAAACAAAGAGGTGTTGTTGTTAATGGCTATGATCGTACAGAAACCGAACTGACCAAGACTTTGGTTAAAGAGGGTATTGGTATCACTTATTCCGATTCTGAAACTGCATTGAATAAGGATGTAGATGTGGTGATTTACACCCCTGCCATTCCTAAGGATTGTATAATTTTAAATTGGTTTAGAGATAATGATTGTCAGGTGTATAAACGCTCTGATGCCTTGCAGTGGATTACTAAGGCTATGTTTGCCATAACCGTTGCAGGTACACATGGCAAAACCACTACCAGCACTATGATAGCACATTTGTTAAGAGCAAGTGGCTATGGCTGCAATGCCTTTCTGGGAGGGATATCGGTGAATTATCATACTAATTACTGGCATGCAGAAAACGATAACCAAGTTGCAGTAATTGAAGCAGATGAGTATGACCATAGCTTTTTAAAGCTGTTTCCTGATATCGGAATTGTTACCGCAATGGATCCTGATCATTTGGATATTTATGGTACTGCCGAGGCTGTAACTCAAGCCTATGTAGATTATTCTAAAAATATTAAGTCAGGTGGATTGTTGATTAGAAAGCATGGCCTAAAACAGGGCTCTTTATTGCAAGGAGACAGAAAAATGTCTTATAGTCTTCAGAGTTCCGGTGCCGATATTTATGCTGATAATATTCAAATGAGAAATGGCACCTATAAGTTTGATGTTATGGGGAATGGTATTTATATTCCTGAAGTACAGTTAAATATAGGTGGAATGCATAATGTGGAAAACTGTATCGCAGCAATAGCCGTGGCTCATAAATTAGAAATTGAACCCGAACTTATCAAAGAAGCAGTAGCAAGTTTTAAGGGTGTAAAAAGAAGATTTGAATATGTGGTAAAAAATGAAAATATTGTTTTTATTGATGATTATGCCCATCATCCAGAGGAGCTGATGGCATTATTAAGAAGTGCTAAAACTTTATTCTCCAAAAAGCGTATTGTGATTGCATTTCAACCACATCTATATACCAGAACCAGAGATTTTGCAGAAGGGTTTGCTAAAGCCTTAGATATAGCAGATGAAGTGATTTTATTAGATATCTATCCGGCTCGTGAATTACCTATTGAAGGAGTAAGCAGTCAGATGATAAAAGAAATGATGGGTAACCCTAATGTTACGGTTTTAACTAAAGAAGGTCTTTTGGAGTATGCAGCCCAAGCTCCTTTAGAGGTTTTTATTACTGCAGGAGCAGGAGATATTGACAAATTGGTAGCACCACTAAAAGAAATTATTGAAAAGCGATAGTAAAAAAATGAGTAACAATAATACATCAAAAATAGGCAAAGCAAAAAGTAAAATAGGTATTGTTTTATTCCTATTGGCTTTTGGTGCTCTTCTGGTTGCTGCTAATAATAGACAGGATTCGGAGCCGGTAAAAGATGTTTTGGTTACATTAAAAAATCAAGGTATAACTGAAAATTTCTTGAGAAAAGAAGATGTTGCTCAACTTATCAAGAACCAAGGAATCAATATTGAAAATAAAGTTTTGTCCAATATAGATTTAGATCAAATCGAAAATATTGTCGGTAGCAATAAATGGGTTAAAGATGTAGATGCTTTTGTGGATAATAACAATAAATTGAATATTGAAGTTACCCAAAGAATACCAGATGCCAGAATTTTTGATAAAAATGGCAATAGCTTTTATATTGATGAAACAGGTTTTGAAATGCCTTTAAGTGATCGATATGCCTATGCTATACCAGTATTTACCAATTATTCTAAAGCAAAAAATGATAGTGATGCTGTTGCATTAAAACAAAGAATAGTTTTTTTGGGAAAACTAATTCAAGCTGATAGTTTTTGGAATGCTCAGATTTCACAAATCGTAATTAATAATGCCAAAGACTTTAGTTTTTATACAACATTAGGAAATCAAGAAGTGAAGTTTGGAGATACAACATCTGCATCCGAAAAGCTGGAAAACCTTTTTTCTTTTTACAAACAGGTTTCCAATAAAATAGGTTGGGACAGGTATCAGGTATTGGATGCTCGGTTTAAAGGGCAGGTTGTAGCCACTCCCTCTTTGGGATGGATACCTCCAAAGGATACCGTAAAAGTGGAAGCAGTAAGTGTTTTGACAGAGCAAACCCAAAATATTAAAAAAGAATCATTGCCCGAAGAAAAACAAAAAATCGCATCACCAAAAGTTGATTCGGAACAAAATAATAAAAAACAAAAACCAAAAAATAATTAATAAAAAATATTTTATCATCCTTAATAAATTGAATTGAATATGAATCAGAATCCTATTATTGTTGGGTTAGACATTGGAACCACAAAGGTTGTTACCATAGCAGCACAAAAGAATGAATTTGGAAAAATGGAAGTAATTGGATTTGGAAAAGCAGAATCCAATGGTGTGAATCATGGCGTGGTACAAAATTTGGATAAATGTATTCAATCTATTAAAAAAGCAATTGAAAATTTAAAAATAAGCAATCCTAACTTGGAGGTACACCATGTATATGTTGGAATAGCGGGACAACATATTAAGAGTATTCCTTCAAGAGGTGATATTACAAGAGAAAATCCTCAAGCTATTATCACCCGAGAAGAAATTCAAAAATTAATTAAAGATCGTTCAAAAGAGCCTATTCCTGCCGGAGATAAAATTATTGACATTATCCCTACAGATTTTAATGTAGATGGAGTTGGTGGTTTTAGATTGGAAGACGTGATAGGGATGAATGGTACAAAAATTGGAGCCAATTTTCATATTATTACAGGCGATAGAAACGCCATTAAAAATATTGAGCACTGTATTAAGGATGCAGGGTTAAATGCTAAAGATATTATTTTACAACCCTTAGCCTCCGCAGCTTCGGTCCTTTCTGATGAAGATTTAGAAGCAGGTGTGGCTATTGTGGATATCGGTGGTGGTACTACCGATATGGCTGTTTTTATTGATGGTATTTTAAGACATACTGCTGTAATCCCCTTTGCCGGAACCAATATCACCAATGATATTAAGACTGGATTGGGCGTGTTAAAATCTCAAGCAGAACAATTAAAGGTAAAATTTGGGTCTGCCATTGCTCAAGAAGCCAATGTAAACGAATATATTTCTATACCGGGTATTAAAGGGATGCCAAGCAGAGAACTTTCTACAAAAAATCTGTCTAATATTATTCAGGCCCGAATGGAAGAAATATTAGAATATGTAGTTTATCATTTGAAACAACAAGACTTAGAGAAAAAGCTTAATGGCGGCATTATTATTACCGGTGGTGGTAGTAGTATGAAAAACTTAAAGCAATTAACAGAGTTTAAAACGGCTTTAAATACACGTTTGGGTTTACCTATTGAACATTTGGCTAGTAACTTTGATGAGGCATTGGCCAATCCAATGTATGCCACTTGTATTGGGCTGATATTAAAAGGGTTTTTAGATGTGGAAGTTCTAAATCAAAATAGTTCATCTACTTTGACTAGTGAAGAAATCCATTCAAAAGAAAAGACGATACCCCAAAAAGTAAATGAAACAAAAATAGCTGAAACTGCTAAAGCTCCAACTGTCCAAGAAAATATTGATTTTAATATTAATGGTCAAAATGAGGAAAATGAAGATAATGAATTTGAAGATCTTGATAATGAAAATGAGGCTATAAAACCCAAAAGTATGAATTTTAGAAAAAGTGTTTTAGGGGTATATAATACTTTTAAAAATAGCTTGAAAAATTTGTTTGATGAAAATGAAGATAAAGATTTAAACTAAAAATATTACTTTACTAACCCCCAAAATAAAATTAATTGTTATGATAGATATAGAAATGCCATTAAATAAATCCTCCATTATTAAGGTTATTGGAGTAGGTGGAGGCGGTGGAAATGCCGTAAACTCCATGTATAGACTTGGAATAGAAGGTGTAGATTTCATCGTTTGCAATACAGATTCTCAAGCATTGGCTCAAAGTGATGTGCCTACTAAAATCCAACTGGGTCCCAATTTGACCCAAGGGCTAGGAGCAGGAGCTAATCCAGAAGTAGGAAAAGGAGCAGGAGAAGAGTCTTTTGACGCTATTAATAAGCTTTTAGAAATTAATACCAAAATGGCGTTTATCACTGCCGGAATGGGTGGAGGCACAGGAACAGGAGCTGCTCCAGTTATCGCAAAGGCTTGTAAAGAATTAGGCGTTCTTACTGTCGGAATTGTTACTACTCCTTTCTTTTATGAAGGTAGAAAAAGAATGATTCAGGCTCAAGAAGGAATAGCGGCACTTAGAGACCATGTGGATACTATCCTTATCATTTCTAATGATAAGCTGCGTCAGCATTTTGGTAATTTGCCTTTTTCACAAGCTTTCGAAAAAGCAGATAATATCTTAGCTACTGCTGCCAGATGTATTACTGATTTGATTACCGTTAACGGAAAAGTTAACTTAGACTTTAATGACGTTCAAACTGTAATGAAAAATGGGGGTGTTGCCATCTTAGGAAGTGCCATGGCAAGTGGTGAAAACAGAGCCCAAGTTGCTGTTGAAGAAGCCTTGAACTCTCCATTGTTGAATGATGATGATATCTCAGGAGCTAAATGGATTTTGTTAAATATTACTTCTTCTCAAGGTGATTTTGAACATTCTTTGGATGAGTTAGACTTAATTCAATCTTATGTTCAAGATCAAGCCGGTAATAATTGTGACATCATCTTAGGTATGGGGCATAACCCTGAATTGGGAGAAAATATTGCTGTAACGGTTATTGCAACAGGCTTCCATCAAACTGATTTTGCTAAAGCACACGAAAAAACTACTGATGCTAACCAAGCAACTGTAATTGCTTTAAATGAACCGGAAATAGCTCCTAAAGAATCACCTAAAGGAGATAGCCCAAAAGCTGAAGCAGTAATTGATCCCATGGAGCCAAGATTAATTAGCAATAATATTGAATTGGAATTAAACAATACTGAAACAATATTGCCAAAATCAACTACTGAAATTATCAATAGCATTCCCAACTCCATTACTACTTTAGCTAAAGAAGAGCCCTCTCAAAATACCACAAAAGAAGAAATCCATAGCTTTCAAAGGGTTGAATTGACAGCATTTGAAATTGAAGAAAAAGAAAGATTTGAAGAGCAAAAAAGAGCCTTGGAAGAGCGCGCAGAACGCCTAAGAAGAATGAGCTTTAATTTTCAAGGAAGCAATGCCGAGGAGATAGAAAGCGTTCCGGCTTATATCAGAAGAAATAATAATGAAGACGAACCTTTAGATGCCAGCTCTAAGCCCTTTCTTTCTACATATAATGTGAGTGCCGATGGTAATAATAAAGGAGAAATTAACACAAGAAATACTTTCTTAGACGATCAAAACAGACCAGACTAAAATGGGTAGAGGCTTCAATCTTGAAGCCTCTTTTTTCTTGTTCTATCAAAACTTAAAACATTGGATAACTTTTTGTAGATTTTTTACTGTTTTTTAGAGTTTAACTGTATTTTCGTACCTATAATTTATTTTTATGGCCTTAAACTATATTTGGGTTTCATTTTTTTTGGTAGGGTTTTTGGTAGCACTTTATAAAATGCTAGTGATGGGGCAATTGGATATTTTTACCAATATGATGACAGCATTATTTGAAAGTGCAGAAACCGGTTTTAAAATTTCATTAGGACTCACCGCTATGATGGCTTTATGGTTGGGTATTATGCGAATTGGGGACCAGGCAGGATTAATCCGTGTTTTTACCAGAATGGTAAAACCTTTATTTAAAACTTTATTTAAAAATGTGCCAGAAAACCATCCGGCACATGGTAGTATAGCCATGAATTTTTCAGCTAATATGCTGGGGCTGGACAATGCCGCCACACCCTTAGGACTTAAAGCTATGGAAGACTTGCAAAGTTTAAACCCTGATAAAGATAAGGCTACAGATGCCCAAATCATGTTTTTAGTGCTGAATACGGTCGGACTTTCCATTATTCCAACTTCTATTATCGCTATTCGACAGACTATGGCAATAGAACAGGGATTGACCAATTTTAATGGTGCCGATATCTTTTTGCCACTTTTAATCATAACCTATATAGGTATTATTATTGGGATGTTGGTAGTAGGGATTAATCAAAAAATCAACCTCTTTAAGCTGCCGGTATTGATATTTATTTTGGGCTTTGGGGCCGTGGTTTATGGGGTTTGGTATTGGTTGAGTATGTTTCCTCCAGATGTAATGAGTAAATACATAGGAGCTATTGGAGCAATAATTATCATGTTGATTTTAGTGGGTTTTATCACTGCTGGAATGATTAAGAAAATCAATGTTTATGATAATTTTGTTGAAGGAGCTAAGGATGGTTTTAATGTAGCAATTAAAATTATTCCTTATTTAATAGCAATGTTGGCGGCTATTAGTGTCTTACGTACTTCTGGTATTTTAGATTTCATTTTAGAAGGCATTGCTGCTGGTGTGGCTGCATTAGGGCTTAATACCGATTTTGTACCCGCACTTCCTGTTGCCTTGATGAAGCCTTTGAGCGGTAGTGGTGCCAGAGGCCTAATGGTAGATGTGATGAAAGAACATGGCGTCAACTCTTTTGTTGGAAATTTGGCCTCTATCCTTCAAGGCTCCACAGAAACCACTTTTTATGTATTAGCAGTTTATTTTGGCAGTGTGAATGTGAAAAATACCAGAAATGCGATGACCCTGGGCTTATTGGCAGATGCTCTTTGTGTTATAGTGGCTATCATCGTGGGCTATGCTTTCTTTCATCATTAGAGGTGTAGTGCTTTTGGGTATTTAGGGAATACAGGGCAATAATATTGCTTTGATTTCCTTATTCTTACATAGGAAAAAACCTATTTTCATCAAAGGCTAAAGCAGTCTAAATACAATAAAACTGCTTAGAAGACTACATTAAAATATCAATATCCTATTATTTCAGGGTACTTCCTTTTTGTTGTTAGGATTTTCTGTCGGCTTTTTTGTCTTTAATTCTTTTGGGTCATTATATCGTAAAATTTTATGAATTGGGAGTTAGTTTTATTATTTAGGACAAAATTGTCTTAATTTTGTACTTCAATTTAATTGACTAAAATGACCAATATTGCAGTTTTATCAGATTGGACGGAAGCTTTTCCCGAATTATTACCTATTGTAGAAGGTAAAGAAGTGTTTTGGCTTAATCCTCATTTGCATTCTTTTCAAGAGGATTTAAACTTGCCTTTGCAAAAGAATGATATGGAGCAGGCTCGGAAGTTTATGGAACAATATGCAGATTTTATGCAGGCTGTTTTCCCTGATTTGAAAGCTACTCATGGTCATTTATTATCTCCTTTGAAAAATATTTCAAATTTTCAAAAGCTAAGAAATCAAATTTCTGAAACTGAAAATACAGGTAATTTCTTTTTGAAATGTGACAGCGATTTGCCGGTTGCAGGTTCTATCAAAGCCAGAGGTGGTTTTTACGAAGTGTTGCAATTTGCACATCAATTGGCGGTTAAAGAAGGCATCCTTCAAAAGGATGAAGTTCTTGATATCAACAAGCATAATTATAAAGACCTATTCAGCAAATATACTATAGGAGTGGGTTCCACTGGTAATTTGGGAATGAGTATTGGCATCATTAGTGCCAAATTGGGTTTTCATGTCAATGTATATATGAGCCATGATGCCAAAGAATGGAAGAAAGCACTATTAAGGGCCAATGGTACTCATGTGTTGGAGTCAGATGGTGATTTTGGGATAGCCATTGCTAAAGGCAGAAAAGAAACCTTAGATAATCCTATGGGTTATTTTGTGGACGATGAAAATAGCCGTCAGCTTTATTTAGGTTATAGTTTGGCTGCTTATGAAATCAAAAAGCAATTAGACAATTTAAATATAAAAATTGATAAAGAACATCCACTATTTGTATATGGACCTTGTGGCGTTGGAGGCTCTCCGGGTGGTGTTATGTGGGGATTGAAAAATATTTATGGTGATGCCTTCCACTCTTTTTTGGTGGAGCCTACACATTCGCCAAGTGTATTAACCGGAATTGTTACCGGAGAGGGAGCAAAAATATGTGTTCAAGATATTGGTTTGGATAATATTACAGAAGCAGACGGCTTAGCCGTCGGAAGACCCTCAGCCTTTGCAACCGGTATCAGCCAGAAATTGGTTAGTGGCATTTATACCATAGAAGATGAAAAATTGGACAATCTTTTAAGGGAACTCTATCAAACTAAACAAATCTTTATAGAGCCTTCTGCCACCGTAGGTTTGGTTGGTCCGGAGAGGGTTTTGCAAACCGAATATTTACAATCTAAAAATATTTTACCGGAAAATATTACCCATATAGCTTGGGCTACAGGTGGAAGCCTGATGCCACAGGAGTTGAAAGACAACTTGATATGGGGTAGTTAATTGGTTTATAAGAAAAGAAAATAAATGAGACTAATATTGAATATTATTCTATTTTGTGCTTTTGGTCTAACTAATACATCATCTTCGTATAATTTATTTTAAGAAACAAGTTTTTTAGAAAAATAAAAAAGAAACCATACGGTTTCCAAACAAAGGAAATACCCCCCCCTAAAAATTTAATAGAAGAAAAGCCCTCCTATTTCTTAGAAGGACTTTTTATTTTACAACCCATCATATTAGGATTTTCTTTAAAAGCTTAAAAACTATACCCTAAATGAATGCCATAATTCAATTGAAAAGGGAAGTTAAAGTATGCTCTGACATCGCTGAATGCCCCTATGTTGAATTTGTTTTTAGCAAAGGTGTAATCATAACGCAAGCCTGCCATACCTCCAAAATGCCATTCTCGTTTTTCTGTTGCATAAATAATCATATCGAACTTGTCTCTTTGATAAAAATGATCCAAATATACATTTAATGTTGTTATGCCAGAAAGTGCGGTTATGACCTTTAGGCTGTGTTGGTTTTTTCTGTAAATTTGATACGTTACCCCTAAGTCCATCGCTTTGGCATTGTACCTGCCAATAATTTTTCCATAATTTTCTTTGCTTATTTCATTCTCCTCTAAAACAAATGGGTCTCTATTGGGAGCTCCGGGAAATTCTCTCCATTTGAACAACATGGGTATGCCAAATGGCATGTGGGTATAGCCGGTGAATATTTCTATTTTAGGGCTTATTGTTCTGAAATAGGAAACTTTTCCTAATTCAATTAAATTATAATAACTGGTTACAAAATCAGCAGGAACATAATATCTGCCCAGTCCTAGCTCAACCCTGTTTTTTTTGTCTTGTGCGAACGTGGTTATGGGCAAGGATAATATTAAAATAATTATTATTTTGATGCTATTTTTCATGATTATTTATTTTAAAAATAGACTTCAAATTGTTTTATTCAAAATGAAGCTCATTGAAAATTTATTTATTTATGATTATTTTTTTACTTACACTCTTGCCATTAATTGTACAATGTAGGGTATAAAAGCCATTGGCTAAAGTAGAAATGTTGATTTTACTATCTTGACTGTTTATTTCCTCTACAGCGACAATTTTACCTAAAACATTATACAGTTCAACTGTCAAGGGAAATTTCACTGGAGTGGAAAATTGCAGCATTAAATATTCCTGAGCAGGGTTGGGATATACGAATAGAAGATTGTCGTGGTTTGTTAATTGAGGTGCTATTCCTTGCTTTGATATAGTTTCTACTGTTGGCATCGTAAAATTTGGTGTCCATTCTTCATCACTAAAGTGTACTACCATACTATCGGTAACCGTGTAGCTTCCTTTTGTAAATGTAACCGCAAGAATTTGAGATTGAGTGTTATATAAACTATTTAAGGTTAGCTCACTGCCATTTGCAGTTGCATTCCAGGCTTCAGGTATATGCCAATAAAAGTTCCCATCCTCTGGATCAATATCCTCTTGAAGTATTGCTTTGAAGGGTTTTTCCAAAGCAATATTTCCTGCATGGTGTTCTATTACTGCAGGTCCATCAATAACAACATCACAAAGGGCATAGTCCCATACCAATGGAACAGGAATATTAACGGCTTTCAAGGCTTTGGCCACCTGCTTATGCTCATTGGAGCATCTGCCAAAATGAGCGATAGTTCCCCATAAAATTGGAGAACCAATTTCTGGATATTTGATATTAGCCCAAAGAGACCAATTAAATGTTATATAAGCAATATCAGAAGCTCTTTCAAGCCCTAAGCCTGTTAAAGTTTGTCCATTGAAACTTCCACCTTGGCTTAACAACCAAAACCATTTGCGGATAACTCCTCCTTGGGTATGTCTTCTACTATAATCCATAGAATAATAATAACCAGGATCCATATATTTCTCAGGTGATGGAATAGGATAATCGTCATGTGGATTTTCAAAATTTCTCTGATAGCCTAAATCCTCACCAAAACTCCAATCATACGCTCCATTATCCACCCAACCTTCTACAATCATTCCAAACACATCTGCAAAACCTTCGCCTATGGCAGCTGCATCTCCATCAATTTGATTATTACCTAATCCACTACTTTCCCAAATCATTGCATGTGTATATTCATGTGCTAATACATCTAAAGTTGCAGCACTATTTGAGTTGTCTTCCCGAAGATATACCACATCTACTGAATTGGTTGGATGACATGTAATATTGCTTCCATTAATGTAAAATGAATTAGAAGGTAACTCAGTTAATAATTGAACCAGTTTTTTGTTGTAATTTGAACCTTCTCTCCCTCTTCTATTTTTATAATAATCCCAAGTAGTTTGCAATCCCCAAAAAGCACCTGCTGCAGAAGTTTTATCAGATTCCACCCAATTATTATTAACATCGTTAATAAATTGATAACGATTAGATTGATGGTGCCTGGCTGCCATCATCCGACCATTGTTTTTTAATCTATAATTGCAAAAGAAAGTACAAGTATTTGTTGTCATTCCTTCTCTTAAACCATTATGAGGGGTCTCTACTCTTCCAGTATGTACATCATAATCATCAAACCTATTGGTTGCGGTAGTAAATACATTGCCATTGTTTGCATGAACGTAAATAATAAGCTCTTGTTTAGGTTGAGAGGCAACTAATGAAACTTTGTAACATAGCTGATAATTGCTTTCTGTTTCATCAACCTCATTTCTTGATTTTGCAACAACCAAATTAATTTGAGGTGCTAAAGCAGAATCGGGATTTAGTCCTTCCTCAATATATCCATTTCTAATGGTTGTGTCCTCCCAGATGTAAGTAGTAGCACCCATATATGTTTTTGCCACTGATAAGGCGGAGTCCCTGTTTAACAAATTATCAACATCTTCATTAAGACCAGTTAATAAAAAACCCGTTGCTCCTTTGACAACTCCCTTTTCACCCATAACATTCATTCTTGAACCTTCAACTAAAAAACCTTTATGATACAAATCGTAGGTAGCATAAAACCTTCCATCTTCTTCAACCAAGTTCCGGTACAAGACCATAGAATCATTTATGCCTAATCCAAAGCCTCCTTTGTATGATGTAAATAAATCACTTTGTCGAATTTTTTGTAAGTCATTAAAAAAATACACACCATCTTTAAGATATTTATCTTTAAAGCTTTGTGCTTGTGTATTTAATGAAATTAATAATAATCCTATCATTATAGAATTACGTTTTAGATTTAGAAAATCTAATTTTTGCGGGGGGGGGTAATTGTTCTGTAGTTCATAATAAAAGTATTAAAAGTGAAAAGATGTGTTAAAGATAAGTAATTCTTTTTTAAAAAACAAGTTTCGTGGAGAAAATTTAAAATCAATGAATTGGATATCATTATTAACTTATTGGAAATACCAAACTGTCCGAAAATAACAATAAAAAATAGGGCAAATTATTTTGATTCGCCCTAAATAATTATCTAATAGATATTTATTGTCTTCTCTTTGTAATTTTTTTTAAATCGAATTAAAGTGTTTCTGTATAATCACCATCTTTTGGCTTTAAATCACCCATAGCAATACGAATAAGATCTATTAATGCCCAAATTCCAAAACCTCCAAGCGTTAACAATTGTATGATCCCAATTCCTGTATAGCCTAAATAAAAACGGTGAATGCCTAAACCTCCTAAAAGTATTACTAAAATCAATGCGATTAATTGACTTTTTCCCCCATTTGCCTTATCAGTGGAATGAGCAGTTGCCTTAATGTTGTTATTAACGCTTGCATCATTAAATGTAACTTGATTATCCAAATTGGTTAACTCATTAGTTGCTTTAGAGTTAAACCCATAAAGCTCTGCTTTAGTATTTTGACCTTCCATAGGAAAAGATGCATAGCTTATTGAGGTTGCAAAAAAAGATAACAATCCGATTAGTACCAGTTTCAATTTCATTTAATTGAGTTTTTTAAAGTGACAAAAATTTTTACTTTTGCAAATGTAGTCAAATCTTCTCTTCAAAAAAAATGAAAATAGTATATTTTCTCTTGTCTCTATTTCTTGTATTGTTTAGCTCTTCTATTCAAGCTCAAAATTATAAATTTTTTGGAGTACTTACACTTGCCAACCAGAGTAAACAAAAAATAAGCTACCACCTTTTCTTTACTCAAAATAATGGTGTCGTGTCCGGATATTCTATAACAGATATTGGAGGTAAACATGAAACCAAAAATATAATAACAGGGAGATACGACCCTGTTTCAAAAGTCTTCTCCTTTAAAGAAGAAGAAATAATTTATACCAAATCAAAATTATCACAAGACATCTTTTGTTTTGTCAATTATTCCGGAGTCTTGAAGTTTAAGGGTAAGGAAGCAATGTTAAAAGGAGATTTTAATGGAAAATTCAAAAATCTAAGCACTTGTGCTACTGGTACTATTAATCTCTGGGGTGAGGATGCTATTAAGAATGTTCTTACTAAAATAGATAAAAAAATAGAAAAAAAAGATATTTACAGAAGTAATACACCCAAATTAAAGGAGACTTTTGAAAACTTATATAATCAAAACATTGTAAATAAAGAGAATCTCAATGTCTTTGTAGAAAATAAACCAACTATTAAAATATTAATTTGGGATAATGCCACTCAAGATGGAGATAGAATTGATATGTATCTTAATGGTAAGAAAATATTAAATGACTATGAGGTATTAAATCAAAAGAAAGAAATAATTCTCAATTTGGAAAGGAAACAAAACATTCTCAAAATAGTAGCCTTAAACCAAGGTAGTCAAGGATTAAATACTGTAATGGTGTCAGTTGAAAATAACGAAGCTGTTCAATTTCAATCCAATCTAAAGATAAATGAAAGTAGCACCGTTACTTTTGTGAAAAAGGATAATTAGAGGTAAACAAGGATTTTATTGTTACAATAATCGACTATCCCAAACAAAATCTTCTTTTTTTATTATTTTTACTTTGGAATAAAAAAGAGGATGATGGGTGTTGATAATATAATTATTTGCTCTGGGTAAGACAGCCGATGGGACTTTTAATACCAAAGCATTTTGTTCTTGATACCATGCTGAACCTATTTCTTGTAAGTAGGGATAGCAAAATATAGATTTCCAATTTTTGGGTAGCTGGTCAATGCTTACAGTTTTGATATCTTTTGGAGTAATGTTTATTTCAATTATTAATAATTTGTAATGTTCATCCTCTCTTATTCCTGCCCGATGTACCAATAGTTCTAATGCTGCTAATGCTTCAGAGCTTGCTGTATATATTACCCATTGGTCTGTTTTGTTCCATCTATTGGCGGCTCCAGAAGCAGTTAGAGACTTTGCAAATTGCTCTTTCCGGATATTGTAAACAAGCATAAATATTATACATTTTCACCATACTCCATTGCGGTGAGGCGGTTGTCGATAAAACGTATTCCGGAGATGGTGTCTAAAAAATCGGATGGAGCCTTTTCGTCAAGGAAAAAATTTGGAGTAGATAGCCATTTTTCAAATGGTTTCACACTTCCAAAAGTATGGATACCATGTTTGAAGAGTGCAAGGATAGAAACGATATGTTCTTTCGTATTATCCTTTAGTGTAGCATCTTTCGCACGGTAATTTCTTAAAGTACGTGGAGTGATATTTAGCCAATGGGCAATTGTGGTATCATTGATGGAGGTAAGTTCATCTATCAAATCTATATAAGTATTGTTGATATTGGTTTTTGAGAGATAAAAATATACACTTCCTGGGTCGTCAACAACAGGAATTTCCTCCATAATACTTTTGTATTTTGCTGCTGTGGTCATGATTACTTATTTTAACTACCACAAAGATAGGACTTTTTTCCTAAAGTAAAAAGTGTTTTTTCCTGTTTTTAATTGAGTTTTACTCTGGGGTCTAATTTGGTATAAAGTAAATCGGTTAAAGTGCTGACAACAACAAAGATGGTAGCTGAAACTAATACAGAGCCCATAACTACCGGGAAGTCAAATTTATCTAAAGCATCCACGGTAAGTTTTCCCATTCCTTTCCAACTAAAAATAAATTCTACAAAAAATGATCCTGCTAATAATTCTGCAAACCATCCCGAAATTGCTGTTACTACCGGATTTAAAGCATTGGGTAAAGCATGTTTGAAAATGATTTTGAAATTGTTTAAACCTTTTGCCTTTGCTGTTCTTATATAGTCTTGACTTAATACGTCTAATAAAGCACTACGAGTCAGTTGGGCAATAATTGCCAAAGGTCTGATTCCTAAGGTAATAGCAGGTAGTATTAGGTTTTTTAGAGCTAAAGTTTTTCCACCAAAAGGGTCATATTCCCATAAACTACCCACCATTTGTAAGCCAGTGAGGCCACTCAATAGAAATCCAAAAACATAGGCAATAATTAAACCTGTGAAAAAAGAAGGAGCAGAAATTCCTAGAACACTTGAAAAAATGGCTCCCATATCCCAAAAGCTGTCTTTTTTTAAAGCTGCCAGTATTCCTAATAATATACCGAAAATGATGGCGATAACCATGGCTGCAATCGCTAAAACCAAGGTGCCTGGAAATGCATCCGATAGAATATCCCAAACTAATCTTTTACTTTGGTAAGAACGCCCAAAATAGGGCTTCTTAGCTACGAAAACATAATCTTTCCCAATTGAAAAAAGTGGGGTATATTGATATTTTTCTTGATTGTCAATGCCTGATTGATGGACGGTTAAGGGCATTAAATCATTTAAATAATAGCCGTATCTTGTGAGTAGCGGTTTATCTAAGTTAAGTTCTTTGCGTACATTTTCAATAGTGGCAATATCGGAACGTTGCCCCATGGTAAGCCGGGAGGGGTCTCCCGGTAGGGCATTAAACAAAATAAATACCAAAGTAATGACTCCAAGTAGGACAAATAAAGCATTAAGGCTGCGTTTGAGGAAGAAACCTAGGGTCATAACCTTGTGTTTTTCTAAAGATTATAAATATATTGCAATAAGGTTTGACCTACTGCTTTTAAAGTAACTTTGTCAATATGGCTCATGTCATCCTTAGTGGTATGCCATTGCGGTACAAAGCCAGTAGTGGAATTGATGGGCAAATCGATAATGTCAATAGTCGGGATTTGTGCTATTTTGTTTACAAACACATGGTCGTCAGTAATAGTAGCACCATTTTCAAATACAAAAAAAGAGGAATAGCCGGCTTGGCTACCTGCCTTCCAAACAGCTTGTAAAAGGCCGGGTGCATATTTTTGAGAGTAACCTTCCATGGCAAATCTTGCATTTCTACCTCCTACCATATCTAAAAGAATACCTCCAAAAGCTTTGTAACCGGGAATATGAGGATTGTTGGCCCAATACTGGGTGCCTAAGGCATAAGACTCTTCACCCCATTCGGATTTTCCATAATCTTCAACGTCTGTGAATAAAATATCTATCCCAAAATCCTCTTTTATTTTGTTTTGATGTATTACATTGGCAAGTTCCAATAAAACTCCCACACCACTCGCACCGTCATTGGCTCCAAGCACAGGTTTGCTCTCATCTTCCATATTAGCCCAAGGTCGGCTGTCCCAATGTGCCAATAATAATAACCTGTTGCTAGCTTTTGGATTAATACTACCAATAAGGTTAATACATCTAAGCGTTTTGCCATCTTTCACTTTTATTTTGGTTTCTTGGCGGTAAACGGTGTCTGTAACGGATTTTAAGGTTTCTTCTAGATATTTGGCACAATCCTCTTGGGCTTTTGTGTTTGGGATTCTGGGGCCGAAACTTACTTGCTTTTCGATGTGCTGGTAAGCATTAGTTTCGTTGAATGCTGGCACAATTACTTTTGCAGTTTCTGTTTGCACCTCATTGTCGGCAACTTGGTTATTGTTGCTGTTTTTGCAGGAATTGAAGAAGAATAGACCTCCAGTTAATAATAATAAATATGCTTTGTTGATCATGAATATTTTCATTTTTATTTTAAGAATTTTCCAATGAAAGGCATCGATTGTAGTTCTTTTTTTTCTTTTAATAAAACTACAAAAAGAAAGGATAAAAATAAGACAATTCCACACAATAACCTTAACCAAATATATTGGGATGCATCGAAATATTTACTAATGTTGTCTTGGATAAGATAAAACCCTACCATTAAAAATAAGTATAACCCTATCCGTTTAACATTATATGGAATAGGGTAGTATTTTTGTCCAACGAAATAACTGATGATAACCATCGAGGTATAGGCTACTAGTGTAGTCCACGCTCCGGCAAGCATTTCATATTTTGGAATAAACAAATAGTTTCCAGAAAAGGTTATCAATGCCCCAAAAGCAGTAATGATGACACCTACCCACATTCTGTCTGTAATTTTATACCAGGTTGAAAGGTTATAATAAATTCCATTCATTACATTGGCAAAAAGCAAAATGGGTACAATAAATAAACCGGAATGATAAGCACTTCCAATGTAAAGTTTCCAAACATCATTTAAGAATAATGCGGTAGTTAAATAAGCAATGCAAACTGTTATTACAAACCATTTGGTAACTTTTGCATAAAGAATTGGTGCGTTTTTATCTGCTGCTTTGCTGAAGAAAAAGGGCTCTGCAGCCATCCTAAAGGCAGTAATAAACATGGTAACCACTATCGAAAGTTTGTAATTAGCAGAATATATAGCCTGTATTCTTTGAGCATAATCAGAAGTATTATTTATCAACTTTATCAGCATTTGACGGTCGATAACCTCATTGACCACCCCGGCCAATCCTATAAATACCATAGGAGAACTATAACGAAACATTTTCTTCCATAATTCCTTGTTGAATTGGAATCTAAAGCCTTTCCACTCTTGAAATAGGGCCAAAAAAGTAATTACACTTTGCAATACATTTGCAAACAGAACAAAACTTACGATATTGTATTTTTGTGCTAATGTTGCTAAGAAAGTTTCGGGATAGCTTGCGTTTATTTTGGGCATGATGACCAAAAAGAAGAACACAAAAATAATATTGATAACGATACCTAAAACCCTTATGAATGCATATTTTCTGGGCTTTTGGTCTTGTCTTAATTTGGCAAAAGGAATAGTTTGGAGGGTGTCAAAAAAAAGAATAATAATGGCTAAATTAATATATTCCAAATGACCGTCTAAAACCACAAACTGCTCTATGGGAACTCTATATACATATAGTCCTATACAAAAAAGTAGGGTGCTGATTAACAAGGATGCAAATGCAGTGTTGTAAATGTCTTCTTTTAGGTTTTTTTCTAAATTGCAAAATCTGAAATATCCGGTTTCCATTCCATAAGTGAAAACTACATTTAATAATGCAAAATAAGAATAAATAATGGCGATACTGCCATATTCAATTTGCTGTGTCTTATTGACAAGAAAATAGGTAAGTAGCGGCGTCATTAAGCTGTTGAGCAACTTTGCTGCAACGCTACTCATACCATACCAAATGGTTTGTCCTGCTAGTTTTTTTACTTCTGACAATTTATTGTTTTTTGCTTTGCAAACTTAGGTTAAAATTAATTGGATATAAAAGGGTTTTTTTATTTTTTACTTTATTCCTGATTGTTGTTTTCAGGAGCGATAACCTCTTCTGAAGTATCAGAAAAAAGTTTGACATTCTCTTTGTTGATATTCACTTTTCCGGTAAGTTCCAGCTCTTTTAAACGCCAGACCAAGAAAAGGTCTCCGGTTTTTATTTTGAATTTTGAAATAGCATTGCCCACTACCTTATTTATTTTTTGATTGTTTTTGGTTATTTCACCCAAAAGATTGGCGTCATAATAGTCAATTGATTTGCCAATAATTTGTTTCACTCCACTGATAATTCTGATTTCACTTTCACGGTCTTTAATTAAATTTTTCCACTCCTCTCCATCTGTTTCCCACTCGGATGGAGAAAGAGGTCTTAATAGTTTCATCGCTTTTATCACTTGTTTGCCAGGCAATTGACTGATACTTTCCGGGTAAAACAATCTGCCTTCTTCATCTAAAAATGGAAGACCATTTATGTTGATAATTAAAAATTTTCCAATATGTTTTTTTAGAAAGTGCAGCAGCCAATAATAAGTACAAATATCGGCCGGTATTCCGGCCATCCAAAAGCAAATATTGTCCACTTCGTTATTGCTGAGGCGAGTAGAAAGTTGCATCAGTTGTTCCAAATCATCTACCAATAATTTATCATTTAAAGTGATTTTTCTCCAAAATTCTGTTCGTAATTGTGAAAAAGGAAGTGTTTCAGATCTTAGTGGTCCTACATTAAACACATCCTTTATCGTCCAAATTTCATCGTTAAAATTGTCAATTATTGCAAAGGCTTCTTTCAAAGTATTGGCAGCTTCGTCGCCTACCACTATGTGAACAGTAATCATTTTTTAGAAAATTTGAAGTGCAAAATAAAACAATTATTTTTATCTTTAAGTGGTCTCGTTTTCAGGAGTTTTGTTAGGTTTAAAATTTCAAAAAACCTTCTAGTTGTTCTTTGATTACAGTTCTTGTGATGTTTTTATAAAATTGACCCTGTTCGTCTAATTCTTCATGGATTTTTGAAAGTAACATTTTATTATGGAAAACATTGATTTTTAGATAGTTTAAGATGTTGCTTAACTGATCTACTCCTCTGGAGTTGCCACCTCTTCCGGAGGCCAGCCCAACCAAAAGTGCTTTTTTGTGCCACCAAGTTTTTCTTATATCTGTATTGTCTATCATTGTTTTAAGAATGCCGGGGAAACTCCCGTTGTATTCCGGAATGATAAAAATGTATTTTTCTGAAGGAATTAAGAGCTTGGATTCAATATTTACTAATTCAGGACTGCGATGACATACCGGTAAGTTTCTGAGGTCTAAAAGCCGAACATCTGCACCTAATGCCAAAAGCTCCTTTAGGTATTCTTGTGTTACCCTTAATGTATTGCTATCCTCTCTATTGGTTCCTGAGATTAATGTTATCATTTGACAAAGTTAAATGGAAGCAGGTTTTAAACAAATAATATTACTCTATGGAATAATTAACAAAATTAGTATGCTTAATTGATAATCCTAAACTTATTTTCTTTTACCTTTGCCATTGCTCTAAAGAAAAATCAAACTATTATGCGTAAGCTTTGGTGGAAAATTGTAGCAGTTGTATTGCTCGTGACTACAATTGTTGTCGGGCTATTAATTCCTGTTCCGGCATTAGATATTCTAAATGAAACTATTAGAAATTTGTTTTTCCATGTACCCATGTGGTTTGGAATGATGATTTTTTTTAGTATTAGTCTTTTTCATGCCATAAAATATTTAAGCAGCCAAAACTTGAAAAGTGATGTCAATAGTGAACAGTATGCCAAAGTTGGTATTCTTTTTGGTAGTCTTGGTATGGTTACCGGTATGGAATGGGCTCGTTTTACCTGGGGCGAATTTTGGAGCAATGACCCTAAACAATTAGCCGCCGGTATCAGTTTACTGATTTATTTTGCCTATCTCGTATTACGAAATTCTATTCCGGACTATGATAAAAAAGCAAAAGTCTCTGCTGTATTTAACACCTTTGCCTATTTTATTATGATTCCTTTAATCATGATTTTACCCAGATTGACAGAGTCTTTGCATCCCGGAAATGGTGGTAATCCTGCATTTGGAGAATTGGCACCCGCTTTAAGGCCTTGGTTTTATATGTCGGTTGTGGCATGGATGATGATAGGTATATGGATTGCAACATTGGGCATCAGGTTGAAATTAATTAGTCTAAAAGATGTCATTGGATATCAGAAAGCATAATCCTTGAATGTTTTAATAATAAAAATTGAAAAATAAATAATACAAAATGAATAGTAAAAAATATTTAAATAGCTTGTTTTTATTCCTTTTTTCCTTATTGCCCATTGCCTCATTTGCACAGGCACCCGCAATGGCAGATAAATTAAGAACAGATGGGAAAATTTATGTAGTCATAGTGGTGATATTAACCATCTTTATTGGGATTGTTATTTATCTTTTTTCTTTAGATAAAAAAATAAGTAAAATCGAGAAAGAGAACAATTTAAAATAAAATTACAGATAAAATAAAACGCATACTTTTTTTGAGTATGCGTTTTTTGTTTTCCCCCTTGAGTATGATTATATATCAGCTATCACTTCTGTTACCTCAGGAATCATACGCTTCATCATACTTTCTATTCCTGCTTTTAAGGTTATCATTGAAGAAGGGCATCCAGAGCAAGAACCTTGCAATAATAATTTTACTACCCCTTCATTAAAGCTGATAAAGGTAATGGCACCACCATCCATTTCTACTGCCGGTTTTACATAATTTTCCAATATCTCTTTTATTCTGGTAATGACATCAGTTTCTGGGCCGCTTACCAGAGGTTTTTCTTCTTCTTTTTCGGGAACTAAAGATTCAATAATTATTTCTTTTTCTTCCTCCAAATATGTTTTTACAAATTGACGAATAGTTGGAATCACCTCACCCCATTCTGTTCCCATAGTTTTGGTAATGGTTACAAAATTACTGGCAATAAAAACTCCTTTAATAAAAGGAAATGCAAATAGGGCTTGTGCCAAAGGTGAAGGAACGGCATCTTTTTCTTCAGGAAAATCAATACTCTTGCCAGGATATAACAATTTATTGGCTACAAATTTTAATGTTTCCGGATTAGGTGTCATTTCAGTATAAATACTAACGGTCATTTGGTTTGTTGTGGACATGTTTTGTTCTAATTACGCTAAAGTTCTTGTTGCAAAGATATTATTAATAATATTACCTACTGTCAGAAAAAGGTAGAAAATTATATTAATCTACAGAACCTGTTACTTTTTTTGCAAATTCATTTAATGCTTCGGTTTCACTTTTTCCTTCTTGCACCATTTGATGCACTTCCATGGCTCCGCATATATTGGTTATTAATTCTCCTATTACATTCATCTCTTCTTCTGTAACCCCTCTCGCTTCTGTAATAGTCTCTAAAACGTTTAACGTGGCTTCTAGTTGTTCTAAATTTGCATTTTTATATGCTTGTCTAATTATTGGTAATTTCATCGATTAAGTTTTTTAATGATTCTGTTTGGTTGGTTTGAACTTGGTTAATAAGTTGCCCTTTTGAAAATGCGGCGAAGGTGGGCAGGTTGTCCACATTTGCCATTTTTCTGGATTCCGGAAATTTTTCGGCATCTACATATATAAAAGAAATAGTTTCAGATTCTGTACCAAATTTTTTAAATTTTGGTTTCATGATTCTACAATTTCCGCACCAGCCGGCACCGTATTGAACCATAACTTTTTCGTTATTTTTTATTATTTCTTGAAGATTGTCTTCTGTTATTTCTAAATACATAATTTTAATTTTATAAAAAAGCTATCCCTATGAAATTATTTAGGGATAGCTTTTATTGGTTTCAATAATTTAGTTTAATGTTCCCATATATTGAGCTACGCCTTCTCTATTGGCATGCATAGCTTCTTTGCCTTGCTCCCAATTTGCAGGACACACCTCTCCATGTTGTTGAACGTGGGCATAGGCATCTATCAAACGTAAATATTCATTCACGTTTCTACCTAAAGGCATGTCATTGATGCTTTCGTGGAAAATCTTTCCTTCTTCATCAATTAAATAGGTAGCACGGTAAGTAACATTTGCACCAGAATAAGTTACTACCTCTTCTGTGTCGTTCTCGTATTCATAAGTGCTGTCTAGAATGTCTAGTTCAGATGCTAAGATACGATGAGTGTCTGCTAAGATTGGATAAGTAATACCTTCAATGCCACCTTGGTTTTGAGGGGTGTTTAACCAAGCAAAATGTACTTCCGGAGTGTCGCATGAAGCACCGATAACCATAGTATTTCTTTTTTCAAATTCAGCCATTGCTTCTTGAAATGCTCTTAATTCTGTCGGACATACAAAAGTGAAATCTTTCGGATACCAGAAAAGGATTACTTTCTTTTTTTTATCCATTGCTTCTTTTAAAATGTTGATTTTAAAAGTGTCGCCCATATCATTCATTGCATCTATAGAAATGTTTGGGAATTTTTTACCTACTAAAGCCATAATTTTATTTATTTTATTGATTTTTAATTAATTACAGTGCAAAGATACGTAGATTATTTTATTAAAGTTATTGATATTTGTATTGACTTAATAGATGAAATTTATTACAACTAAAGGTTATTATCGAAAATGCTTATATTAAGGAGTCTTAAAGAAAAGTTTTTTGGATGTCAAACAATAAGGTTTTTGTTTTTGGGATTTTTTTATGGCACTTAATTTTTTCTTTTTACTCTAAAAGCAAGAAATAATGAAAGTCCAGTCATTAAGAAACCTCCAAGGATATTTCCTAAAGTTGCAGGAATTTGATTCCACATCCACCAATCTGCAATGGTAATATTCGCCTTCAATAATATTGCGGCAGGTATTACAAACATGTTTACGATGCTGTGTTCTAAGCCTAATGTGAAAAAAGTAAATACTGGTAGCCATAAAGCTACAATTCTACCTAAAGTTGAAGTGGAAGAGGTGCCCATTACACCTCCCAGAGTTACCATCCAGTTACAAAGAAATGCCTTAATAAATAAGATAAGTAATCCTAAAGTACCCATATTTTTATAAGCAATTGTTTTTTCTTCCCCTACTGAAATTATTTTTTGAATAATTTCAGAATCAAAATTCTGACCCATTTTTGTGCTGTAAATATAAAACATTGAAGCAAAAAACAGACTGCCTATTAAGTTGCCTACAAACACCCAAAGCCAATTACGAAACAAATCGTTGAGTTTGATTTGTCTATCCAGTAAAGCCATTGGGACAATTGCAAAGTTGCTTGTTGCTAATTCAAATCCCAAAAGTATAATAATGGCGAAACCTACAGGAAAAACCAAGGCTCCAATAAAATTTAGATGAGACTGAGTCGCCACGGTATATGCTAAAACCGTTGCGATACCTAACAAGGCTCCCGAATGTATATCAGAAAGTTGGAATCCTACCAATACAGATAATTTTATTAAAGTTTCTTCAAAACAAAACCGTTCAAATGTTAGATTAGGCGATGAAGGAGTATGGAGGTCCGAGGGAAGAGAACTTAAAGACCAATCAGGAAATGTAATACGGAAAATGAGTTTAGCGGAAGATAACCCAGCTGCACATGAACTTGGGCATTTGTTGGGTTTACGGGATAGGTATTCGGATGAAGGCGGAGTGTTTAAAGGGTGGGAAGGTAATATTATGGGAAATTCAGGGACAGGCAAAGTTGAGCAAAGAAATATTGATGCTGTTGTTGAAGATGCTGTTAAACAATATAATAGCAGTTCTGAAAAGAAGAAAGGCAAACAGTTTGAAACTAAAATAGACGTAGCCTTTCCAGATAAATAACAATTAGAGATGAAAAAAAAAGATTGGCTTATTCTTTCGATAATAGAAGTCATTTTAGGTATCATTTTTATTATCAATCAACCATTGTGTGAACCATGTATTGATGAGCAAGATTGTCCTCCTTGTTTATCAAACATTCAATATTATACTATTTTTTTATTCATAGTTTTTCCAGTAATTTATATTATTATTAAAATGTTGTATAAAAGAAGAGTTAAGTAGTTTGTTTAGTCGGCACTTGTTGCCGCCTTTTTTAAATCCTTTTCCGCTTCCAGCGGAACAAAAAAGGGGGTGAAAAAATGAGTGCTGAAAGCCCGAATTTATTTAATGATTGCTTCGCAAATTTTTACTTTTAGGGTTCATCCCCTGTGGTTGGGATTCCCTTACCAAGACAAATCATTTCCACCCATAACCCTAAACCAAACCACTTTGAAATATCAAAAAATAAATTTATCTTCACATCATATTTACGGTAATATATGATAGGTGGTTTCAGCATAAGCCCTTGGGGCAAGACAGCGCAAAGTCCTTTAGTTTGGGCTTACGATTGCTTTCCTTTCGGGATGCTCATGCCAGGCCGCTACATTAGCGATACCAGCGACCA